>NZ_JBFUHS010000003.1:0-401874 GCF_056402255.1 Pseudomonas sp. P4_B4 | reverse complement strand
TGGACACAACCCACATCTACGCGGAAGTCGATCTCGAAATGAAGGCCAAGGCGCTTGCATGTTTGGACGTGACAAATGTGCCTAAGGCTGTGCGCCTGCGACCGAATTCAGCATCTCTCATGGCGTTCATGCGGGGGTTGTAGCATGAATTTATGTGCCACTTTTTGCGCCGGACTCCCGATTGGGAGGCGGCGCCCCTTACCCCCGCAACATAACTCAGGCCGCAACATAACCAGCGTTATGAGTTGCAAAACATAATGCCGGCTACAAGGCAGGCTTTGAGCTGGGCGTTACGGAAATCGGCTGCATGGCGCATGCGCGCCGCAAGTTCTTCGATTTACACGCGACCAACAAGAGCCAGATTGCCGAAAAAAGCGCTGCACTACATCGCAGCCTTGTACGAAGTTGAGCGAGAGGCGCGCGAACTGGAGCCGGATATCCGGCAGTGCATACGGCAGGACAAAGCAGGGCCGATCATCGACGCACTTCATACGTGGATGATCGCTCAGAGGCAGCTTGTGCCTGAGGGATCGGCCATCGCCAAAGCGTTGGATTACAGCCTCAAACGCTGGATAGCGCTGACGCGCTTTCTCGATGACGGCGATGTGCCTATCGATAACAACCGGTGCGAGAATCAAATCCGGCCGTGGGCTCTTGGACGCTCGAACTGGCTGTTCGCGGGCTCGTTACGCAGCGGTAAACGTGCGGCGGCGATCATGAGTTTGATCCAGTCGGCGCGGCTCAACGGGCATGATCCGTATGCTTACTTGAAGGATGTTCTCACACGTCTGCCGACGCAGCGGGCGAGTGAGGTTGCTGAGCTGCTGCCGCATCAGTGGATACCCGTTTAGCTCTGGAGAACTGATATGAACACGGACTTAATCCCCTAGGTGCATATCCATCAAGGCGTCAATGTAGGGCGCCTTATGCGCGAGATATTCAGCAATGCCTCCCCGGTTGTTAGCTGCGAGCCGCAGCTTCAAATTCTGATATTGCTTGCGGATAGTGCTGTCTTCTCTCAACAGGTCGCGGAAACGTAACATTCGTGCAATCTGTTCATGACCAGCAACGCACACGTGTATTTTATGAGTTCTCGCCCCATCAACATCGCGACGATAAAAGTGGTGTCCGGCGGAAAGATCTGTTCCCCGCACATAGCCCAATGTACGCATGAACTCGCTACGAGCCGCCTCATTTATATGCTCCAACACCACAACCAAGATGTCGATTTCTGGTTTGGCAGAAAGCCCCGGAACGGCGGTGCTACCAATATGATGAGTTCCGATAAGCTCAGCACCGAAGCCCTCCGCTATTCGTCGGTTTTCGGCGGTAAAAAGTAGCGGCCACTGAGGGTTATATGGAGAGATTTCACTGGTGAGGGCCATCAGCTGTCCTTGCGTCATAGTCGAAGGGGTAGAAGATTAACCTCGGTTCAAAAATTTTGAAATTTCTCTGCGACAGCTGTGTTGGTAGACGGGTTTAGAAAGTCCCGACTGATTGTGATTTCGAGGGAGCGTCTTGGCCGGACGCTTACGCCGAGTTGCCTGGCTACCCACATTGGATTCTCGCCAGCAGATAGCATCATCGAGGCATAGGTGTGGCGATTCACTATGCCTGTATTCCTACGACTTCTTCATCATGCGTCGGGCGCTGTTTTCTGCCGTGGCTGCGGCACAGAGGCGATTGGCTGGTTTGAACGAGGTGTGCCGCAGGTGAATGCGGCACAGATAAATCAAGGTGTTGAGTACTCAAGATAGAGTTTCTCAAGCGCTTCCTGGTACTTATCTCCAGATAGAGTTTCTTTAAGTATCGCCACCGCATCGAGTGCCTTGACTGCGGCCATAGTTTCGTTTTCTCCCCGATTGCGGGCGCGAAGCCTGGCTGCTGCGTACACAGCTTCTTCAGTCGTTGGCATTGCTTTGCCCTCGAAGGATTGAACCTCACTGATAGTCTCAACCCGCCACAATTTCAAGCATTAGAGAACCCCTATGACAACCAGGTAACCCGACTGGGAGGCAATCGAAAGCGGTCACTGACGCCGAGATTATCGAAGAGGCGTCCGATCAAGCAGCTGTAATCCTCGCCCACTCGCTGTGGGGCGAGGCCCGCGGCGAATCCCTGACCGGCCAGATCGCCGTGGCCTGGACCATCCGCAACCGCACGAACAATTGTGTTGAGCACGAGTCAGCGGTCAAGAAATGGGAGATTCTCTTTTCGAACGACGCGAGCAGCATCATCGTATAGAAACGGGAGAAACATATAACGGCGACCTTGGGTTACAGGAGTGGCTTCGTGCAAAAGTGAACACGAAAACACCACAGCCCCTCCTGTTGGAGCGCTGTAAAGCGCTTTTCCAAACTCTGGAAAATGCAGAAAACCGCCTTCGTACTCTCCCGTATTAAGAAACAGGGAAACGGCAAAACGGCGATGCGCTGTTCCCTTCGTGGTGTTATCCCTATGGGGCCGGAAATGCCCGCCTTCATCGCTGTTGTAGCAGGCCACCAGATAGCGCTCCATTCGAGTGGCATTGAACTGGAACGCTTTATGTAGCTCTGGAAGCAAACGGTTGGCTATACGCAACGAACATGCTTTGGATAGAGCCTCGTCCTCAATATTGCAGTCACGACGTTGCTTGTGGCCATGGTCGGTGATGTGGACGGTTTTACCCGACTGCTCCACCATAAACCCGGATTCCTCTCCGCCACGTTCGTCGTAGTAACTTATTAGTGCTTTACACAGCTTGGGCTCAAATATACGGGGAATCACCAGGACTGGTGCGTGTGGAGTGGCGGCATGTGGCGGTGCCAGTGCGGGTAATCTATCCAGAAAACGCATTAAAGAGGGTACATGGTTATCAACCGGCGTCTCTATCGGGACGATGGCCAGGACACGTAACGCAGGATCCAGCACATAGGTCATTTGCCTGATGCTGCCGTCTATCTGCAATGTACCGTAGAGCTTACTGACTGACCGATCGAAGTCCCAGATGAAGCGCATGCCAGGTATCGAACTTTCTACCCGCTTGAGCTTTTCATCATCTGGATCTACGGAAACACCGAAGAAGCAGACGTGATCGTCATTGAACCGCTGGCGATGGGCCCGAACACCTTCCAGAACTTTAATTGATGCGGGATCAGCCGCAGAACCAAAAAAAGAAAGCACTACATACCGACCGGCAATAGTGTCGAAATGAAAGCGCTCTCTTTGTTGAGTGCGGCACTGGAACCAAGGGGCAGGTCCACCGACCGAAAACGCTGTGGCGCGCATCACAACTCCTTGCCGGTAGGCAGTGGATCGCTAGCAGGAAGAACTCCAGGCACTCGAAACTTGCAGGTAAAGCTAGTTCAGACTTGTTGAAGCTGCCTGGAGCGCTGATGGCGACTCCTCATTTATGACTTGTATCTCTGGTTTTTTGCAGAGCAAGGTGCGGTCTATCCGAGACACCCAGGGCTCTGGCAATCATCCAGGCTTATCAAGCCTCGGGGCTGGCAGGCCAGGCATTAATCACCGATTGCAGAAACTGCTCCGACAACCGAGGGTTGTCCAGGGCCCTGGCGATCAGTATGGCCCCGGTAATCGAGGACAGGATACGCAAGGCTTCCTCGTGCTTTTCATCATCGGTTTCGCCATCGACCAATGGCAGCAGCGTTTCGATCAGGGTCTGCACGCCTTGGGTGAACGAGTGGCTGATGGCACCGCCATTACGCGCGACATCGGCGCCCAGGGCGGGGATCGGGCAGCCTTCGGTCCAGTTGCTCAGGTGGCTTTGGCTCAAGTAACCCTTGAGCAGTTCAGGGATCGATTTAGCCGCTCGCCAGTCTTCGATGTTGGTTTCGAACGTGCGGCTGACCGCCTCTGACGCCAACTGCTCCTTGCCGCCGGGGAACTGTCCGTAAAAGCCGCCGTGGGTCAGGCCCACCGAGCGGGAAAGTTCGCCGATACCGATGCCATCAATGCCTTTTTCCCGGTACATCTTCGAGGCCGCGCCGAGGATCGCTTCCTTGTTGGCTGCTGCCTGGTCTTTCGTCACTTTCATGAGTGGGGTCCTGTCATCCGATGAGCGCCCTGGCAAATTTTTGCTGAGGGGCTGGTATTTATTATGATCGTAATATAAATTCGCGGCAATGGCTTTGCAGGTTCCGGGCCCGTGGCTCCAGTCAAAACATCTCACAGGGTGCTGACCCATGAAACGTAATGATCTGCGCAGTATCGACCTCAATCTGCTGGTGGTTTTCGAGGCGCTCATTCAGGAGCGCAATGTCTCCCGCGCCGCAGAAAAGCTTGCCCTGGGCCAGCCGGCGGTCAGCGGCGCATTGAGTCGATTGCGTACGCTGTTCAACGACCCTCTGTTTAAACGCATTGGCCACAAAATGGAACCGACCACCCGAGCCTTGCAGGTAGCGCAAACGCTTGGGCCCGCACTGGACTCCATTTGCTCGGTCGTCAGTCTGACGGCTTGCAGTAAAAAAACCGGTTAATTCATAGGCTTGATCTGAGTATTCATTTTTTTGTCCTTATACATGACGACCATCATTAATGATGATAACCAAGTTCACTCCGTTCAATTCGTCGCTGCCCCCTGTGCGGCCGAGAATTCTCCAACCCCTAAACCGTCAGGCGGACACCACCCATGGAACAGTCACTCAAACCTTTGCGTTATCCCCTTGCTGTCCTGACCCTGGCGGCCATCACTGCTTGCGGCCACGCACCCGATGCCGCCCAGGCGCCGGGTGCGCCGCCTGTCACGGTCGCCAAAGTGCTCGAGCAACCCATTACCGAATGGGATGAAGTCACCGCCCGTCTGGAAGCGCCGGAAACCGTCGTGGTTCGCCCGAGGGTCTCGGGGCAGATCGATCGTGTCGCCTTCACCGATGGCGAGTCGGTCAAGAAAGGGGATTTGCTGTTCCAGATCGATCCACGGCCGTTCGAACACGAAGTGCATCGCCTCGAAGCGCAGTTGCAACAAGCTCGCGCCACGCTGATTCGAACTGGCAATGAAGCGCAACGTGGCCAACGTCTGTTGAGTAGTAACGCGATCTCCGCTGAACTGGCCGACACGCGCACCACCACCGCCCAGGAAGCCAAGGCCGCGGTCGATGCCGTGCAGGCACAACTCGATCTGGCACGCCTGAACCTGAGCTTCACCCGCGTCACCGCACCGATCAGCGGCCGGGTCAGCCGTGCCGAAATCACCGCCGGCAACATCGTCACCGCCGACACCTCGGCGCTGACCAGCGTGGTCTCCACCGACAAGGTCTACGCCTATTTCGATGCCGACGAACGCCTGTTCCTCAAGTACGGCCAGCTCTCCCGTCAAGGCCAGCGCAGTCAATCCACGCCGGTGTACATGGGCTTGTCGAACGAGGAGGGCAATAGCCACCTGGGGCAGATGAACTTCGTCGACAACCAGGTCAATCCCAAGACCGGCACCATTCGTGGTCGCGCGGTGTTCGACAACACCGACGGCCAATACACCCCAGGGCTGTATGCCCGATTGAAACTGGTGGGCAGCGCGGCCTACGCCGGCCTGCTGATCAAAGACGAAGCGGTGGGCACCGACCTGGGCAAGAGGTTCGTGCTGGTGATCGACCAGGACAACAAGGCCGTGTACCGCAGCGTCGATCTGGGGCCGAAGCTCGAAGGCTTGCGCATCGTGCGCAGCGGTTTGCAGAAAGAAGACCGCATCGTCATCAACGGCCTGCAGCGGGTTCGTCCCGGCGCGGTGGTCGCGCCTCAGGACGCGCCGATGGCCGATGCGCAAACCGTCGCCACCCTGGCTCGTCAACGCCAGGCCATCGAGGCGGGTAATCAGCCCGCCGCTCCGTCCCCGGCACTGGTGAAAACGGATACAACCGTTTCGCCTCGCGGATAAAGGAACACCGTCATGAAGTTCTCACAATTCTTTATCACGCGGCCGATCTTCGCTGCGGTGTTGTCGCTGCTGATCCTGATCGCCGGCGCCATCGCGCTGTTCCAGTTGCCGATCAGTGAATACCCCGAGGTGGTGCCACCCACCGTGGTCATCCACGCCAACTACCCGGGCGCCAACCCCAAGGTCATCGGCGAAACCGTGGCCGCGCCACTCGAGCAAGCCATCACCGGCGTCGAGAACATGCTGTACATGTATTCGCAGTCCACGGCCGATGGCCGGCTCACCCTCACGGTGACCTTCGCCCTCGGCACTGACCTGGACAACGCCCAGGTGCAGGTGCAGAACCGCGTGACCCGGACCGAGCCAAAGCTTCCCGAAGAAGTGACGCGCATTGGTATCACCGTGGACAAAGCGTCGCCCGAGCTGACGATGGTGGTGCACCTGACCTCGCCGGACAAACGCTACGACATGCTGTACCTGTCCAACTACGCGATCCTCAACGTCAAGGATGAGCTGTCGCGCCTGAGCGGTATCGGTGACGTGAAGATGTTCGGTATTGGCGACTACTCGCTGCGGATCTGGCTCGATCCGAACAAGACCGCCTCACGCAACCTGACCGCGACTGACGTGGTCAACGCGGTCCGTGAACAGAACCGTCAGGTCGCTGCCGGCCAACTGGGCGCACCGCCTGCGCCCAACGCCACCAGCTTCCAGATGTCGATCAACTCCCAGGGGCGGCTGGTCACCGAGGAGGAATTCGAGAACGTGATTGTCCGCAGTGGTCCGGACGGCGAAATCACTCGCCTCAAGGACATAGCTCGGATTGAACTCGGTTCTAACCAGTACGCCCTGCGCGCCTTGCTCAATAACCAGGAAGCGGTGGCGATGCCGATCTTCCAGCGCCCGGGTTCCAATGCGATCGACGTCTCCGATCAGGTGCGGGCGAAGATGGCCGAGCTGAAGAAGAACTTCCCGGAAGGCATGGACTACGAGATCGTCTACGACCCGACCATCTTCGTGCGCAGTTCGATTGAAGCGGTGGTTCACACGCTGTTCGAAGCACTGATTCTGGTGGTGCTGGTGGTGATCCTGTTCCTGCAAACCTGGCGCGCCTCGATTATTCCACTGGTGGCCGTACCGGTGTCGTTGATCGGCACCTTTGCCGTGATGCATCTGTTCGGCTTCTCGCTCAATGCCCTGTCGCTGTTCGGTCTGGTGCTGGCCATCGGGATCGTGGTCGATGATGCGATCGTGGTGGTGGAGAACGTCGAGCGCAACATCGAGTTGGGCCTGGAGCCGATCGAGGCAACCAAGAAAGCCATGGGCGAGGTGACCGGGCCGATCATCGCCACGGCGCTGGTGTTGTGCGCGGTGTTTGTCCCTGCTGCATTTATCTCCGGATTGACGGGCCAGTTCTACAAGCAATTCGCCCTGACCATTGCCATCTCGACGGTGATCTCGGCGTTCAACTCCTTGACCCTGTCGCCGGCATTGGCCGCGGTACTGCTCAAGGCTCACGGTGCGCCGAAAGACCGTTTCTCCAAAGTCCTGGATCGTCTGTTCGGTGGCTGGCTGTTCAAACCCTTCAACCGCGTATTCGAAAAAGCCAGCCATGGCTATGTGGTTGCCGTCGCCAAGGTCATTCGTGGCAGCAGCGTGGCCTTGCTGGTGTATGCCGGGCTGATCGCCATGACCTACATGGGCTTCAGCACCACGCCGACCGGTTTCGTGCCGACCCAGGATAAAAAATACCTGGTGACCTTCGCGCAACTGCCAGACGCCGCCAGCCTTGATCGTTCGGAATCGGTGATCCGGCGCATGAGCAGCATCGCCATGAACGAGCCTGGCTTTGACAGCGCGGTGGCGTTCCCCGGTCTGTCGATCAATGGCTTCACCAACAGCCCGAACGCCGGTATCGCCTTTATCGGCTTGCGGCCCTTCGATGAACGCAAAGACCCGAGCCTGTCGGCTAAGGCGATTTCCGCTTCGCTGAACGCCAAATTCGGCAGCATTCAGGACGCCTACATCGCCGTGTTCCCGCCACCGCCGGTTCAAGGCCTGGGCACCATCGGTGGCTTCAAACTGCAGATCGAGGACCGCGGCAACCTGGGCTATGAAGCCCTGTACAAAGAGACCATGAACGTCATCGCCAAGAGCCGCAGCGTTCCGGAACTGGCCAATCTGTTCACCAGCTTCACGGTGAACGTGCCGCAGATCGACGCCGCTATCGATCGGGAAAAAGCCAAGACCCACGGCGTGGCCGTCAGCGATATCTTCGACACGTTGCAGGTGTACCTGGGCTCGCTGTATGCCAACGACTTCAACCGTTTCGGCCGCACCTATCAGGTCAACGTTCAGGCTGACCAGCAATTCCGCCTGGAACCGGAGCAGATCGGCCAGTTGAAGGTGCGCAACGATCATGGGGAAATGATCCCGCTCGCCACGTTCATCAAGGTCAGCCCGACGTCGGGGCCTGATCGGGTCATGCACTACAACGGCTTCATCAGTGCGGAAATCAACGGTGCGGCGGCTCCCGGCTTCAGCTCCGGCCAGGCCCAGAAAGCCATCGAGAAACTGCTCAAGGAAGAACTGCCCAACGGCATGACCTACGAGTGGACCGACCTGACCTACCAGCAGATTTTGTCCGGCGACACCGCGTTGCTGGTGTTCCCGCTCTGCGTCCTGCTGGCGTTCCTGGTGTTGGCTGCACTGTATGAAAGCTGGAGCCTGCCGCTGGCGGTGATCCTGATCGTACCGATGACCCTGTTGTCGGCGATTGCCGGGGTGATCATTTCCAAGGGCGACAACAACATCTTCACCCAGATCGGCTTGATCGTGCTGGTGGGCCTGGCGTGCAAGAACGCGATCCTGATCGTCGAGTTCGCCAAGGACCGGCAGGACCAGGGCCTGTCGCCACTGGATGCCGTGCTCGACGCCTGCCGCATGCGTTTGCGGCCGATCCTGATGACCTCGATCGCTTTCATCATGGGGGTGATTCCGTTGGTGACTTCCACCGGAGCCGGTTCGGAAATGCGCCGCGCCATGGGTGTCGCGGTGTTCTCCGGGATGCTCGGGGTGACCTTCTTCGGGCTGCTGCTGACGCCGGTGTTCTTCGTCCTGATTCGTCGCTACATCGAACGTAAAGCCGCGCGCAAGGCGGCCCGGGTTCACTCGCTCAACGTTATTGATTCGGAGGCACACTGATGAACGCTTTCAAGCTCTTCCTTCCCAGCCTCCTGGTCGCGGCATTGGCCGCCTGCACCGTAGGGCCGGATTACAAAACCCCGGACACGGCGCCTGCCCATGTCGTCTCGGCGCAAGGGGCCAACTACGATCAAACGCGTTTCGAAACGGTGTGGTGGCAGCAATTCGACGACCCCACACTGAATCAGCTGGTCGGCAAAGCGCTCAATGGCAACCGCGATTTGCGCGTGGCCTTCGCCCGCTGGAAAGCCGCCCGGGCCATCCGCGATGACGTCAGCAACGACAATCTGCCGGTGGTCACCAGCCGGGTCAGCAGCCAGCAGGGCAAGGCTCAAGTGCCGGGGCAGAGCGTGGATCGGGTCAACATCGAGCGCTACGATCTGGGCCTGGACATGGCCTGGGAGATCGACCTGTTCGGGCGCATCCAGCGTGAACTGGAATCCAGTGGTGCCCGGGAAGACGCCACGGCGGCGGACCTGTACCAACTGCGGGTGACCATGATCGCCGAGCTGGTGGACGCCTATGGTCAGCTGCGCGGTGCGCAACTGCGGGAAAAGATCGCCCTGGCCAACCTGAAGAATCAAAGCGAATCGCGCGCCGTGACGGTGAGCCTGCGTGACGCTGGCGTGGGTAACGAACTCGACGTGGTGCGCGCCGATGCCCGATTGGCGGCGGTCGAGGCGAGCGTGCCGCAACTGCAAGCGGAACAGGTACGCGACAAAAACCGCATCGCCACGCTGCTGGGCGAACGCCCGGACACCCTGAGCATCGACTTGAGTCCAAAGGACCTGCCGGCCATCGCCAAGGCATTGCCGATTGGCGATCCCGGCGAACTGTTGCGTCGGCGCCCGGATGTGCTCGCGGCAGAGCGCCGGTTGGCGGCTTCAACCGCCGATGTCGGCGTGGCCACCGCCGACCTGTTTCCACGGGTGAGCTTGAGTGGGTTCCTCGGGTTCACCGCGGGGCGTGGTTCGCAAATCGGTTCCAGTGCCGCCCGCGCCTGGAGCCTGGGGCCGAGCATCACCTGGGCCGCGTTTGACCTGGGCAGTGTGCGGGCGCGCATTCGTGGTGCAAACGCCGACGCCGAAGGCGCATTGGCGACCTATGAGCAACAGGTGTTGCTCGCACTGGAGGAATCGGAAAACGCCTTCAGCGACTACGGTAAACGCCAGCAACGCTTGCTGTCGTTGATCAAGCAAAGCGAGTCGAGTCGCGCAGCGGCTGATCTGGCGGCGACGCAATACAAGGAAGGGGTGGTGGACTATCTGGTGCTGCTGGACGCACAACGTGAGCGCCTGAACGCCGAGGATGCCCAGGCACTGGGTGAAACCGATCAGTACCGCGCCATTGTGGCGATCTACAAATCCCTGGGCGGTGGTTGGGACAGCGGCGATACCAGGCTGGCGAAAAACAACTGACAGGAGCGTAATTCCGTTCATTCAAGAGACAGAGCGAACAATAAAGAACCTGTGGCGAGGGAGCTTGCTCCCGTTGGACTGCGTAGCAGTCCCATTTTTGGGGCCGCTTCGCGCCCCAGCGGGAGCAAGCTCCCTCACCACAGAAAGAATGTTCGTCTTTTTTTCGTCAATGACCATCCACAACTCGCGGCAGCCCCAACGGATTACCCTCGCGCAGAGGCTCCGGCAGCAGGGCATCGGGAAAGCCCTGATAAGCCACCGGGCGCAGGAAGCGCTCGATGGCGGTCATGCCAACCGAAGTAAAACGACTGTCCGAAGTGGCCGGAAACGGCCCGCCATGCACGGTGGCAAAACACACTTCCTGTGGATGGGCGAAGGCGTTGACCACGATGCGCCCGGTGCGTCGCTCCAGGGTTGGCAGCAAGCGACGGGCCAGTGGCAAATCGTCCTGTTCCAGATGCAGGGTCGCGCTGAGTTGCCCCTTGAATGAACGCGCGACCCTCAACAGTTCCGCTTCATCCCTGACCTTCACCAGCAGCGCTGAAGGACCGAATACCTCCTGCGAAAGCAACGGCTCAGCGAGAAAACGTTGGCCATCGACCTCGAACAGCGCCGAGCGGCCATCGACCTCTGCGGTCGATGTCGAGCCAATGGCGACGAGTCGGGCGCCGGCGTTTTCCATTGTGCAGGGCCCGTTCAGGTACGCCCCATGGATGCCCGGTGTCAGCATCGTGCGTGCTGGTGCTTCGCTCACGCGTTTGCTCATGGCGTGGCGCAGTGCTTCAAACCCTGCACCTTCGACGGCAATCAGAATGGCCGGTTTGAGGCAGGCCTGCCCGACATTGACCAGCATGCGCTCGACAAAGCCATCGCCGATCTGCGCGCCGCGTTCGGCGAGTGCCCGGGGCAGGATGAAGGTCGGGTTGACGCTGGTCATTTCGGCGAAAACCGGAATTGGCTCGGGACGTAACTGCGCACGCCGATACAGCGCCATGCCGCCTTGTTCGGAACCGGTGAAGGTCACGGCCTTGATCAGCGGGTGATCGACCAGCGCTTCGCCGATGGCATTGCCGGAGCCACGTACCATCGAGAACACGCCTTCGGGCAATCCGCTGTCTTGCACCGCTTGGCGGATAGCACGGGCCTGGATTTCCGAGGCGCCGGGATGCGCGTTGTGCGCCTTGAGAATGACGGTCGAACCCGCCGCCAGCGCCGACGCGGTATCGCCGCCGGCCACCGAGTAGGCGATGGGGAAGTTGCTCGCGCCGAAGATCGCCACCGGGCCGATGGCGATTTTTTGCAGGCGATGGTCCATGCGCGGGCGTGGCTGGCGCTCCGGTTGTGCAGGATCAATAGCCAGTTGCAGGAAACGGCCCGTGCGCACCACATCGGCGAACTGGCGGAACTGGGTGGCGGCTTTGATTGCCTCGCCTTCCAGCTGCGCTTGCGGCAGCCCGGTTTCGAGGGCTGCCCGTGCGGCCAGCGCTTCGCGAACGCTGTCGAGGTTGTCGGCGATGCGTTCGAGAAACGCCGCACGCACGGCGAGCGGGGTATGGCTGTAGACATCGAACGCTTCATCGGCCAGGGTCGCGGCCCGGTCGACGTCGGCCACACCACCCAGTGCAAACGCCGGTTCAATCGGCTGGTTGATCGCGGGATTGAGCGCCTTCAGGGTGCCTTCGCTGGCGGCGACATCGCTGGCGCCGATCAGCAGTTTGCCGGTCAACTGCATCACTCACCTCCCTGTGCCAGCGCGGCAACCAGTTCGTCGGTGGTCAGGATGGCGTGAGCGAAGGTCGGACCGTTCAACTCATGGGCCGAATGCATCATCTCCGGCTTGAAGGCGGCGGTCGCATCCCGTACCAGGGTGACGTGATAGCCGAGTTCCTGAGCGTAACGGGCGGTTGCCTCGATGCAGGTATTGGCCAGCAGGCCGACGATGATGACGTGGGTGATACCCTTTTGCTTGAGGCGGAAATCGAGGTCGGTATTGGCAAAACCGCTCGACCCCCAATGCTCCTGCACGACGATGTCGCCGTCCTTCGGCGCGAAGTCGGGGTGCCATTCGCCGCCCCATTCGCCCCGTGCGAAGTGATGCATGTGCATGACCTTGCACTGGGTGGGGCTTGGGTGATCCCAGTTTTCGTAGTCGCCTTTTTCCCAGCGGTGGTGCGGTACGATGACCACGGGGATGTTGAGCGCGCGAATGGTGCGATCAAGCGTACGCAGGTTGTCGAGCAGGCCGACTTGCTTGGCAATGGGCTCGATCAAGGGGTAGATCTTTCCGCCATCCGACAGAAAGTCGTTGTAGGGGTCGACCAGCAGATAGGCAGTCCGGTCAAGAGGGTAGGTGACGTTGGGCATGACGGTTCTCCGCAAGACAATCTGTGGATGATGAAGTGTAGTTGCTCAGGATTTACGTTAATATGATAATCATAGTAACTAGGAAAGAGGCAATACCGCATGTCGGTGAAAACAACCGTTTCTGAAACCCTGTGTCCGATTTCCCGGGCCGAAGCCGTCGTGGGCGACCGCTGGACGGTGCTGGTGCTGCGCGAATTGTTCATGGGCAGCCATCGCTTTGACGACATCCAGGCGCAGACCGGCGGTACGCCGCAAATGGTCGCGGCGCGCCTGAAGAGCATGGAGACCGACGGGCTTGTAGAGCGCCGCGCTTATAGCGAACGGCCAAAACGCTACGAATATCACCTCACGGAAAAAGGCGACGCGTTCTACTCGGTGGTCCTGGCGCTGCGGGCCTGGGGCGAAACATGGTGCAAATCCCCCGAGGAAGGCCTGGCGGTGGTGTATACCCACCGCAATTGTGGCGAGCCTGCCGGGCTCGGACCGCTTTGCGCCCATTGCGGGCTGCCCTTGCACCGCGCAGACCTGATCAGTGAACCGAGTGCCGCCTATGTCGCCGAACGCAGCGCCCGGCGCGAAGCGTTCAAGGGCAGTCGCGGGGCGGCGGGGGAATAAGACCAACGACGTGCCCGCCGCTGGGGGTTTGTATCCGCAGGTATCCGCAACGCCCGCCGTTACCCGGGCATACAAAACCGCCGTTTCCCGACACCCGGGCGATACACGGCGGCCTCCAAATGGAACCACCGGCATCGCGCCACTTTCGACGCGGCCTGGCGTGGTTCAACTGGAGGAAAGACAATGTTGCGTATCCACCCTCGTCACACCATCGGCAAGCTTGGTCTGGTTCTGGCCGCCGCAGGTCTCGCCACCGTAGCGAGCCTCTCTCAAGCCCAGGAAACACAGCCGGCCCCGGCAATGAAAAGCTGGCAGCAGGGCCTGCATCGCACCGACCTGGTACGCGAAGACCTGGGCGCCGCGGATCGCGAAGTCCTTCAGGTGCTCGTGGACTTCGATAAGGGCGTGACGTCGCCCAAACATGCTCACCCGGGTGTAGAGGTGGCGCACGTGATCAGCGGCACCTTCGAGTATCAACTGGAAGGGCGGGCACCGGTGACGCTCAAGGCCGGTGACTCGTTGTACATCCCCGAAGGCGTCGCCCATGTGGCGAAGAACGTGGGCCAGGGCAAGGCATCGGAACTGGCAACGTACATCGTGAAAAAAGGCGAATCGCTGCTGATCCTGAAGGAGTAGGCGAGGGTCATTGCCGGCTGCAAACCTCCCACACACAACCGCGCAGCCAGCGATGCGCCGGGTCGGCGTCCATGCGCGGGTGCCACAGCATCGAAACCGTGATCGGCGGCGTGGGGAAGGGCAGGGCAAAGCAATGCATCCCCTGGCACAGGTTGCCGACGTGCCGCTGCGGTACGCTGGCGACCAGGTCTGAAGCCCGTGCCAATGCAATTGCCGAAGAGAAACCGGCGACAATGGTGGCAATGTCCCGCCTCAGTCCCAGTTCATTCAAGGCGTCGTCCATGACGCCTTTTTCGTGACCCCGGCGCGAGACCAGGATGTGCCGGGCGTCTGCATAACGCCCGGGTGTCATCTCACCTCGAACCAGTGGATGGCCCTTGCGCACGACGCCAATGAACCTGTCGCGAAACAGCATCCGGGTCCGCACTTCCGGGCTGGTGGATTCGCCGATCACACCGGTTTCCAGATCCACCGCGCCTTCGCGCAGCAGGGTGCTGTCCTTGTTCAGCTTCTGCACGAAATTCAGGCGGACACCGGGCGCCTCCTGGTGGATACGGGCGATCAGTGGCGGTCCGAAATTTTCCACGAAGCCATCGCTGGTGCGCAGGGTGAAAGTGCGTACCAGTTGATCGAGGTCGAGTGCCTCGGCGGGGCGCAGGACGGCTTCGGCGTCCTGCACCAGCGCGCCGACCCGTTCACGCAGCTCCAGCGCCCGAGGCGTGGGAACCAGTCCGCGACCTGCCCGCACCAAAAGTGGATCGCCCGTGGTTTCGCGCAACCGCGCCAGCGCCCGGCTCATGGCCGACGGGCTCAGGCGCAAACGCTGCGCGGCGCGGGCCACGCTGCCTTCTTCGAGCAACACGTTCAGGGTGATCAGCAGATTCAGATCGGGCATCGAATCAATTCCTGTGGGAGCGAGCCCTGTGGCGAGGGGGCTTGTCGGAACGCCGCACCGCCCCGTTTGAGTGCGTAGCACTCACAAGATCTTTGGTGCATCAGAGATTTTGGGGCTGCTTCGCAACCCAACGGGGCGGTGCGGCGTTCCGACAAGCCCCCTCGCCACAGGCTCGCTCCCACACTGTTTTGTGAGTGGGGTGGCGTTATATGCACGCATAAAGTGCAAATGCTGCGTCTTCCGCCATGTTATGGCCAGGCTTAGGCTCGGGACAACTATTTGCGGAGTCGCGAGAAAATGAAGTCCATATCGATTCAGGGCGCCTTGGCCAGCCTGTCGTTATCCATGCTGCTGTCGTCCCTGGGCACCAGCATTGCCAACGTGGGTTTACCGACACTGGCCGAGGCGTTTTCAGCGTCGTTCCAGGCCGTGCAGTGGGTGGTGCTCGCCTACTTGCTGAGCATCACCGCGCTGATTGTCAGCGTCGGCCGGCTCGGCGACCTTCTGGGGCGGCGGCGATTGCTGCTGATCGGCATTGCGGTGTTCACCGTCGCCTCGCTGCTCTGTGCCCTGGCGCCCAATCTGTGGCTGCTGATTGGCGCCCGGGCCTTACAGGGTGTCGGCGCGGCCACCATGATGGCGCTGACCATGGCGCTGGTGAGCGGGGCGGTGCCCAAGGAAAAAATGGGCAGCGCGATGGGCATGCTCGGCACGATGTCGGCGATTGGCACCTCACTGGGGCCGACGCTTGGCGGCGTGTTGATTGTCCAAGTGGGCTGGCAGGGGATTTTTCTGCTGAACCTACCCTTGGGTGTCTTGGCGATCGGACTGGCCTGGCGCTTTTTGCCGGAGGATCGCCACGAGAAGGCGTCCACTCGACCCGATTTCGACGCGCTTGGCACCCTGGTATTGGTCCTGACCCTGTTGGCTTACGCACTGGCAATGACCCTTGGACGCGGCAGCTTCGGCCCGCTCAATACGGCGCTGCTGCTGGTCGCGATAATCGGCTTGATGGTGTTCGTGTTCGTCGAGCAAACCGCCGCGTCGCCGCTGGTCAAACTGGCGTTGTTGCGCAATCCGCTGCTCAGCGCAGGGTTCGCCATGAGCAGCCTGGTGACCACGGTGCTCATGGCCACCCTGGTGGTCGGGCCGTTCTATCTGTCGGCTGCGATGGGTTTGAGCGCGGTGAGTGTCGGGCTGGTGATGTCGGCCGGACCGCTGGTGGCGGCATTTGCCGGCGTACCCGCCGGGCGGCTGGTCGACCGATGGGGCGCACAACGTTCGAGCACGGTCGGGCTGATTGCCATGTTGACCGGCGCTTGCATCCTTCCCGCCGTGCCGATGAGCGTCGGCGTACTCGGCTACCTCGCGCCGCTGGTGGTCCTCACGGCCGGTTATGCGCTGTTCCAGGCGGCGAACAATACCGCCGTGATGGCGGATATTGCGCCGGACCAACGTGGCGTGATGTCCGGTTTGCTCGGTCTGTCTCGCAACTTGGGGCTGATCACGGGCGCCTCAGTCATGGGTGCTGTGTTCGCCTTCGGTACGGCCAGCGACGATATTTTGCAGGCGCAACCTGAGGCCATCGCGCAGGGGATGCGGTTGACGTTTGCGGTTGCTGCGGGGCTGATTCTCGTGGCTCTGGTGCTGGGAGCAATTAGCAAAATCGTTTCACGTCGCTTGATCGCGCCGTGCTGAAAAACGGCGCGACTGTCGTGAAAACGACCTGTTTGCGCTGAACGCGAAGCCTCGCGAGTTTTCTATTGAACGAGTGTTCAGTCTGGACTATGTTGGGGGCCACCTTCCCCCGGCTGGTTGCGGGCTTGCGTTTCTTCAATTCGAACGAGGCACTGGCATGCGGTTTTCACCCTTTGTTGAACGGATCAGTGGCCAAGGCGTTGCCGCCTGGGATATCCACTACGCGGCCAGCGCGGCACAGCGCAAAGGCGAGGACGTGATCATCCTCAGCGTCGGCGACCCGGATTTCCCCACCCCCGATTTCATCACCGATGCCGCCATCCACGCCTTGCATGAAGGGGATACCCACTACACCGAGATCGCCGGCCGCCAGGCTTTGCGCGAGGCCATTGCTGGCCGCTACAGCCAACTGATCGACCGCGAACTGCAGGCGTCGAACGTCATTCTCACGGCTGGTGCGCAGAACGCCTTGTTCGCCACCTCGATGTGCCTGCTCGGTGCCGGTGACGAAGTGATTGCCTTCGATCCGATGTACGTGACCTACGAAGCGACGCTCAAGGCGTCCGGCGCCACACTGGTGCGGGTGCCCTGTGCGGCGGACTCGGGTTTCCGCCTCGATGCCGCCGTGTTGGCCAAGGCCATTACCCCGCGCACCCGGGCGATTTTCTTCTCCAACCCGAACAACCCCACCGGTGTGGTGCTGGGTCGCGAAGAGCTGCAAGCCATCGCCGACCTCGCCATCGCCCATGACCTGTGGGTGGTGGTGGACGAGGTCTACGAGAGCCTCGCCTACGAGCGTGAACACCAAAGCCTGGCGGCGTTGCCGGGCATGGCCGAGCGCTGCGTGGTGATCGGCAGCCTGTCCAAATCCCATGCCATGACCGGTTGGCGCATCGGCTGGGTCGTGGCCAATGAAGTGCTGGTCAACCATGTCGAAACCCTGGTGCTGAGCATGCTGTACGGCTTGCCCGGGTTTGTCATGGAAGCGGCGCTCAAGGCCGTGCAGTCCCATGACGAAGTCACCCACGGTATGCGCGAGATCTATCGTCGGCGCCGCGATCTGGTGGTGTCCGGCCTGGCGGATTGCCCGGGCATCAGCGTGCTCAACCCCGATGCCGGCATGTTCGTGCTGGTGGACGTGCGCGGCACCGGCCTGACCTCGCTGGAATTTGCCTGGCGCCTGCTGCGCGAAGCCGGTGTCTCGGTGCTGGATGCGGCGGCATTCGGTGAACCGGCCCAGGGGTTTGTGCGGCTGTCGTTCACCCTGAGTGACGAGCGCCTGGCCCAGGCCTGCCAGCGTATTCGCGGCTTTGTCCAGGTACTCAACGGTGAAGCGCCGCGGCCGGTGATCGGCACGGTGACCAGCACCGCGACCGTCGAACCGGTCGCAGCCAAGACCATGATCGAGGTCGATGGCCTGCACAAACGCTTCGGCAATATCGAAGTGCTCAAGGGCGTTTCCCTGACTGCCCGCGAGGGCGACGTGATCTCCCTGATCGGTGCCAGCGGCTCGGGCAAAAGTACCTTGCTGCGCTGCATCAACATGCTCGAAGTGCCGGACCAGGGACGCATCCTGGTCGATGGCGAAAGCATTCACCTTAACCAGAATCGCCCCGGCGCTCCGCTGGTGTCGGACGCCAAACAGCTTGTGCGCATAAGGTCCAGCCTGGGCATGGTATTCCAGAACTTCAACCTCTGGCCCCATCGCACGGTGCTGGAAAACCTCATCGAAGCGCCGACCCAGGTCCTGCGTGAAAGCCGTGCGGAGGCCACAGAACGGGCCGAAGCCCTGCTCGAACGCGTCGGGCTGGCGGCCAAGCGCAACGAGTACCCGGCGTTTCTCTCCGGGGGACAGCAACAACGGGTGGCCATCGCCCGGGCCCTGGCCATGCGACCCAAGGTCATGCTGTTCGATGAACCCACCTCGGCACTCGACCCGGAACTGGTCGGGGAAGTGCTGCGGGTGATCCGCTCCCTCGCCGAAGAAGGCCGGACCATGATCCTGGTGACCCATGAAATGGCTTTCGCACGCGATGTCTCTTCCAAAGTCGCCTTTTTGCATCAAGGGCTGATCGAGGAAACCGGTTCGCCGGACGAAGTGTTCGTACACCCACGCAGCGAGCGTTGCCGACAATTCGTCAACGCTCATCAGACTCGCTAACTCATCATAAAAAGACGGGAAAACAACATGGGAAATCGACGTTTTGCAAACTGGTTGACCGGTGCGGCCTGCGTAATGCTGGCCGGCATGAGTGCGGCGCAAGCGCAGCCGATCAGGTTCGCGGTGGCAGCGGAACCCTATCCGCCGTACACCGAAAAGCAGGCCAATGGTGAGTGGAAGGGCTTCGAAGTCGACCTGATCCACAAACTGTGCAGCGAAATGAAAGCCGATTGCGAGATCAAGGAAGTGGCGTGGGACGGCATCATTCCGTCGCTGCTGGCGAAGAAGATCGACGTGATCTTTTCCTCGATGTCGGTGACCGAGGAACGGGAAAAACAGATCGCCTTCAGCAAGGCCTACTACGACTCGGTGATTGCCGTCGTCGGTCCGAAAGAGGCGGCGGTGAAGAAGTACCCGGATGACCTCAAGGGCAAGATCATCGGCGTGCAGAACTCGACCGTGAGCGCCAGCTACCTGAAGACCTACTACGAAAAAATTGCCGACGTTAAATACTACGACACCCAGGACTCGGCCAACGCCGACCTGATTGCCGGGCGCATCGACCTGATGATGGCCGACGGCACCGCCATGGCCGCGTTCATCAAGACCCCGGATGCCAAGGACCTGGCCTACCTCGGCACCGTGCCGTATGACCCGATCTTCGGCAAAGGCGTGGGGGCCGGCCTGCGCAAGGACGACACCGAACTCAAGGCCAAACTCGACAAGGCCATCCAGGAATTGTTGGCGAGCAAGGACTACGACGAGCTGTCCCAGAGCTACTTCGGCACCAGCGTGAAGCCTGCGTTCTGACCTGAACACAATACCTGTGGGCAAATGCAAAACCTGTAGGAGCGAGCTTGCTCGCGATGGACGCAAGTGCGCCGCGGTTCTTCTGAGTGACCGCGTCATCGTTAACGTTTTTCGCGAGCAAGCTCGCTCCTACAGGACTGCTGCTGGTGCTTGATGTGCGCCAACTGGAGAGTGATATGCCGGCAATGTTCGATCTGATCAATTTCACCGAACAAGGATGGGGCAGTGCGCTGTTGAAGGGGCTCTGGATGACCCTGCAGATTTCCGCCGGGGCCTTTGTACTCGGGCTGGCCATCGGGCTGGTGGTGGCGTGCCTCAAGCTTGGCGCGCCGAAGCCGATTGCAGCGCTGATGCGCGGCTACACCACGTTGTTCCGGGCGGTTCCGGAATTGCTGCTGATTCTGTTGCTGTACTACGTCGGCTCCATGCTCCTCAACTCGCTGATGACCCAGCTCGGCTACGGCGTGGTCAATGTCAGCGGTCCGCTGGCGGCCATCGTGGTGCTGGGGCTGGTACAGGGCGCCTACGCCTCGGAGATTTTTCGCGCGGCGATCCAGGCGATTCCCTTCGGTCAGATCGAAGCGGGCAAGGCATTCGGCCTCAACGGTTTCGGCCTGTTCCGCCGGGTCACGCTGCCGATCATGGCGCCTTACGCCATGGCCGGGATGGCCAACCTGTGGATCAACCTGATCAAGGACAGTGCGCTGATCAGCGTGGTCGGCACCAATGAACTGCTGTACACCGCCAAGCAAGGCGCGGGGTCGACGCGCCACTATCTGTTGTTCTACCTCACGGCTGCCGCGTTGTATTACGCGGTGACCTTGGCGTCGAACTATCTTTCGGGACGGTTGGAGCGACGCATTCGTCGCTGGATGCCTCTTGTTGACTGAACCGGCAGAGAGAATGAAATGATTCCAGCGTGGATAGTTGAATACGCGGCACTGTTGGGCCGGGGGCTGCAAACCACCCTCGCAATCCTGTTGATCGCAAGTGTGTTCGGTTTTGTCCTGGCGGTGTTGGTGGCGCTGGCGCGGATCTCGAAAAACAAGGTGATCGCCAAGGTCAGCCTGTTCTACACCAGCGTCACCCGCGGGACGCCGTTGCTGATCCAGATCTACATTTTCTACTACGGCCTGGGCAGCCTGTTTGCCCAGTTCCCGCTGATTCGCGGCAGTTTCCTCTGGCCGTACCTGCGCGACGGTTACTGGTACATCGTGTTCGCCCTGGTGGTGTCGGTGGGGGCCTATGTCGGCGAAGTGATTCGCGGTGGCCTGCTGGCCGTGCCCAAGGGTGAAATGGAAGCGGCCTCGGCCTTCGGCATGACCGCGCGCCAGTCCTTGCTGCGGGTACGCTTGCCCCGGGCGATGCGCCTGTTGCTGCCGACCCTGGCCGGGGAAACCGTGATGCTGCTCAAGTCCACGGCGCTGGCCTCGACCATCGCCGTGATCGATCTGCTCGGCGCCGCCAACGTGGTCCGCGCACAGACCCTGCAGGTGTACGAACCCTTGTTGCTGGTGGCCGGGGTGTATGTCTGCCTGACCTTCCTGATCGAAGCGCTGTTTGCCTTTGCCGAGCGACGCGGGACGCCCGTGCGCAGGTCGGCCTGATGAGTTCGCCACGGGTTGACCGGTCGTTGCAGGGCATTGGCCTGTGCACGTTGGGTTACGCATTCCTGTCGTTGCAGGATGCGGTCATCAAGTGGCTGGTGGCCGACTATTCGGTGGTCACCATTCTGTTCTGGCGCGCCGCCGTGGTGGTCGTGGCAGTGCTGCTGGCGGGGCGCCTGCGCCTGATCCAGCGGGCCTGGCGCTCGCCGAGCCGGCGCCTGCTGGTGGTGCGCGGCTTGCTGTCGATTGTCGCCTGGGTGCTGTACTACACGGCGGCCCGGGACCTGACCCTGGCCGAGATGACCACCCTGTATTTTTCCGCGCCGATCATGGTCACGGTGCTGGCGGCGGTGATTCTCAAGGAGCGCGCCAGCGGCTGGCAGTGGTTCAGCCTGATCATCGGTTTTGTCGGGGTGGTCATCGCCTGTCGCCCCGACAACATGAGCGATCCGTTGCCGATCGTCCTGACCCTGCTGGCGGCGATGTGCTGGGCGTTCACCTACATCCAGTTGCGCCAGGTGGATGACCGGACCTCAGTGCTGGAGCAGATGCTGATCACCAACGTGGTGTTCGTGGTTTGCATGGCGGTTGCCCTGCCGTGGACCTACACGCCAGCGCCGACGCCCGCCTGGCTGGGCATGCTCGGCGCCGGCCTGGTGGGCGGCATTGGCCAGTTCCTGTTGTTCGCCAGTTTCCGCCGCGCCACCGCGACCTTGCTCGCGCCGTTCGAATACACCGGGCTGATCTGGGCGTTTGCCTTGTCGAGCCTGGTCTGGGGCACGCTGATGGACATGTCGCTGATGATCGGCGCCGGGCTGATCGCGGTCAGCGGCACCCTGGCGATGATCTTCGGCCGGCATCCGTCACAGGACGTCGTCGGTGCTGAATGCTCCGTGACGCAGCCCCTTTATCCAGCAGCGGCAGATGTGGAGTCCGTTGGCGGCGCTGAAGGTCTCGGGGTTCAGGCACCACTCGAGCCAGAGACCGTCGAGCATCGCCGATAAGCCGATGGCGGCCAGGCGCGTGTCGTGAATCACGAAGCCTTCGCTGGCGGCCAGCCCGTCGAGCAACTGGCGGATCAGGTCGAGGTAGGCGCGGTAGCTTTTTTCGTGGGACTGGCTGACGTGTTCGGAGTGACGGATCAGGCTCCAGAACACCACCCACACGCCGAGCAGTTTCGGGTCCATGACCCTGGGCGAGAACGAGCCTTCGAGGAAGGCATCGATCTTTTGCGCGGGTGTCTCGGCCTGCTCGATTTCCTGGAGCAGGGCGGTGGTCAGTTCGCTGGCGAGCCGCTGGTAGGTGTCGGCGATCAGTGCCTCGATGCTGCCGAAGTGATGGTTGAGCAACCCCACGGAGACTCCGGCTTCGGTGGCGATGCGTCGCACGGAAATCCCGGCGTGACCGTCGCGACCCAGGCAGCGCAGGGTGGCGGCCACCAGCATTTCGCGACGGTCATCGGGTTCGGCGCGGCGGTTTTTCGGGGCATCGGTTGTCACAAGGCTGTCCTTGGGTGAGGTTCCACGATGCCGAGCTTAGTTGAACGCCTGTTCAATCACCAGCCTCGGCAGCAGCGATACAACGTTTTCAACGCTCATGACGGGAGGGAAAGCCAATGCCGCAGGATATTTCGTTCAGTGTTCGCAACAACAACGGCGATGCCGTGCGGGTCGGTGCCTGGCGCTATGCCGGCGACGGCAGCGGGCCAAACGTACACCTGCAAGCCGGCGTACATGCCGATGAAATCGCCGGGATGCTGGTCCTGCACCTGCTGATGCAACGGCTGCAAATCGTCGAAACCCAAGGCCGGCTCAAGGGCAACCTGACCGTGGTGCCACAGGCCAATCCACTGGGCATCGGGCAGTTTCGCCAGGGGCGGATTCTCGGCCGCTATCACGACGCTACCGGGCATAACTTCAATCGCTCGTTCGACCAGTCGGCGGCCATGGAACGACCTTCGACCTGTGTTCAGCAATGGCAAAAAAAACTGGTGCAACTGGCCGCCCCGGCCGATGTGATGCTCGACCTGCACACCGATGACGAGGCCTTGCCGTACCTCTACGTACACCGCAGTTTCTGGCCCCGTGGCCGCGAACTGGCGGCGGCGATGAAGATGGACGTGGCGATCATCTGGGATGACGGCGGCGATGGCTCTTTCGAGGAAACCATCATTGCCCCGTGGATACGCGACGGAGTCACTGCAGGGCGCATGGCTGCGACCCTGGAGCTGCGCGGGCAGGGCGATGTCAGCGACCGCTTTGCCGAGTCCGATGCCGAAGGGCTGTACAACTGGCTGTGCGGTTGCGGCGTCATCGATGAGTCAGTGGCGCCCGCTGACTGGCCCGTCGAAGCCGTGGAAATGGGCCACATGGAAACCATCATCGCCCCGCAACCCGGCGTGCTGATCTTCGAAAAAGAGCTGGGGGATTTCGTCGAGGAAGGCCAGCGCTTTGCACGAATCCTCGGGCGGCCGGGTGATCCGTCTTCCGAAGTGGTGCTGCATGCCGAACAAGCGGGGCGGCTGGTGACGCGCTATCGCGATCGCCTGATACCCCAAGGCATGGGGGTAGCGAAATTCACCGGCAGCCGGGTGTCACGCAACTGGAGCGGCGGGTTGCTGGACCCCAATTGATAGAAAGCGGCCCTGTGATTCAGCGCAGCGGCCGAAACGCCGTGCGCAGTTCCTCGGTAAAGAGCTCCGGCTGCTCCCAGGCTGCGAAGTGGCCGCCCTTGGCCGCCTGATGGAAGTAGATCAGGTTGCGATAGGCGCGTCGGGCCCAGCTCTCCGGCGGGAAATAGACATCATCAGGAAATACCGTAACGGCTACCGGCAGTGTGATGTCGCCGGTCTTTTGTGCCGCAGAAAAAAGCGGGCTGCGACCCTTGTTTTCCCAATAGAACCGACTCGCCGAGGCGCCGCTGTTCGTCAACCAGTACAAGGTGATGTCGTCCAGCACTTCATCCTTGCCTGGCGATTGCTGTGGGTCGGCGCCATAAGTCCACTTGGCAAATCCCGGGTGACCGAGCATGAACGCCGCGAGAAATGCCGGAGAGTCCGTCACGCCGTAGCCAATCATTTGCGGCCGCGCGGCCATCATCGCGCTGTAGGCCAGGTTGCCCTGTTTAATGGATGCGGCCAGCGCGTCGTAGGTCGCGCGTTCTTGCTCGGAAAACCCCGCAGGCGCGGGACCGCCGGCAGCGAGTGCGGCAGTCGCCTCGGGCGGGACCGTCGCCGGCAGGTTGAGGTGAATGCCCAGCAAACCGGGCACGGACTGGCGCGCCATGGCGCTCGTGATGGGGCCGCCCCAGTCGCCACCCTGGGCGACGTAGCGGGAGTACCCCAGCCGCTGCATCAATTGCCCCCAGATCCGCGCCACATGGTCCGGGTCCCATCCAGGTTCAGTCGGTTTGCCGGAGAAGCCGTAGCCAGGAATCGACGGGATCACCACGTCGAATGCATCCGCGCTATTGCCCCCGTGAGCGGCCGGATCGGTGAGCGGGCCGACCACCTTGATGAACTCCAGTACCGAGCCTGGCCAACCGTGGGTCAGGATCATCGGTAAAGCATTCGGCTGCGGCGAGCGCACCCAGATGAAATGGATAGCGACCCCATCGAGGGTGGTCGTGTACTGAGGCAAGGCATTGAGCTGCGCCTGGGCCTTGTGCCAGTCATAGTTCGTGCCCCAGTAGCGAACCAGCTCCTGCAGTTTCGCCAGCTGTGCACCTTGTGATCGATCGCCCACCGTCTCCTTGTCTGGCCAGCGCGTTGCCGCGATGCGGTTACGCAGGTCAGTGAGCTGTTGATCCTGGATATCGACGTGGAAGGGCACAACGGCGTCGGCGGCGGGAGCGGCGCTCACGAGGGGTGAGTTGCACAGTGCGAGGGTCATTAGCAGGACGACGAAAGCGGATTTCATCTTCATTTCCTCGCTGGGAGGTATGCCTTCGCCCGTACCCGGAGCGCATGGGCGAAGGCCGATGCTGCTCCTGAGACTGATCCCGTTCGACGGGACGCGCAAGAAGGTTTCGCGGACGACGGCACCGGGGCGACCATTGGCCGAGCGCCCAATCCTTGTAGGAGTGAGCCAGCTCGCGATAGCAATAGCCCAGCCAACATCAAAACCAGAACAAATATACAAACCCTGTGGCGAGGGGGCTTGCCCCCGTTGGGCAGCGAAGCGGCCCCCGCTTTTCTTCAGTCCAATCGTGCAGGCATGTTTTGCGACGGCTTCGCCGCCGAACGGGGTGGTGCGGCATTCCGACAAGCCCCCTCGCCACAGGCAAGTGTCCTGGCCACAGGGTCAGCGTTAGCCACAGATTCAGTGATTATTCGGGCGGGTCGATTTGGTCCAGCACCCGGTTCGCCGTGATCTCCGCCAACATCACACTGTTGGAAATCCCCAGCAGGGCATTGCGCGACCCTCCGTCCAGATGATCCACCAACTGGTGCACCATCACATCGACCGAGGCCAGCGTCTCGACCAGATACACCATCAG
The DNA here is from genome assembly GCF_056402255.1 of Pseudomonas sp. P4_B4. NCBI lineage: Bacteria > Pseudomonadati > Pseudomonadota > Gammaproteobacteria > Pseudomonadales > Pseudomonadaceae > Pseudomonas > Pseudomonas sp. P4_B4. The sequence goes on along the minus strand of NZ_JBFUHS010000003.1, from coordinate 376,097 downwards.
CGTTTCGGTACCGACCTCGGGGTCGACGGTAAACAAAGTGCTGGGTGTACGTGGAGTGGCTTTGATGTCGGCGGTAGATGGGAAGTGGAAGGCGAGCGCGCGTTCGGCGGCCTCGTTGAGCTTGTTTGAATCGGGTTCATACGGGGATGTCGGATCGGTGTCCGGCGGATTGGGGGTGACTTTGAACATATGCTTGCTTCTCTGATTGGGTGCCAACCCTCTTGCTGCTAAACGAGAAGGAGGCAGCTGTGCGCAGGTTAGCAGACCGGGGAAGCTAGCAAAGCCGGCGCGCCCGAAGGCGCCCTGCGCACAGCCACCATCAAATGCAGGCATGGGAATACCTGACTGACAGGAGCTTGTGCACCTTGCTTACAACCCCGGGCTGCTAAACCCGACCACTGATGGGCAGTGGCGCGGAAACGATAGAGACCAGAGGCGAGGCGCACAAGCCGGCGGATTCTGGCGTAACCGTAGGCAACGACGCAAGGTGTTGTGGCTTTCAGGAAATACCCTACAACCTTTTTAAACAGGCGCTCTTGCGGACATGAGCAACTGACTACCGGCTTTCGTGTATCGCTCTGTATCAGGGCGCGGCATCCGCATACAGCCATACAAAACCAGCGCTTTGCGGATACAGCCCGGATACACCACCGGGGCCAAATAGACCTGCCAAAGCGAGATGCACAACGCAGCTCGCAACAAGGTTTATCAACCCTTGTGGCACGACCAATAACGGTCAAGCCACGCAAATGATCCGGAGTATCAACATGTCTCGTATCCAGTCGAACAAAACCCGTATTGGCCTGATCGCTGTTGCACTGGTCGGCGGTATCAACTTCGCGTCCTCGGCGTTTTCGGCCGAAGCCTTGCCGCAGGGCTATCAACTGGCTTCCGCGGAGAAAACCAGCGAAGGCAAGTGTGGCGAAGGCAAGTGCGGTGCCGAAGCCAGCGCGCAAAAGACCCAGGCCGAGGGCAAATGCGGTGAAGGCAAGTGCGGCGATGCGTCTTTCGCACGCACCGATGCCGATCATGACGGCCGTGTGTCGCTCAAGGAACTGCTGGCCGTGGCGCCCAAGGGCACTGAGGAATTCAAGGCGATGGACACCAACGGTGATGGTTTCCTGTCCGAGGGTGAGGTGTACAAGTTCCGTACCAACCAGTACATTTCCAACGGCAAGAAAGTACCGACGGAGCTGTTCACCAAGTTGAGCCAGGCTAAAGACTGATCAGCCGCAAACAAAAAACCCTTCCTGCGTTGACGCGCAGGAAGGGTTTTTGCGTGGAAAGTACTGGTTTGGTCGTCAAGCGCGAAATTGCACTCCACTTGACCACCGATTGCATCGGATTTAACCAGCAGGCTTTGTAACCATGACCGGCAGAGAACGGCTAGAAGCGGTCACTCAAACCTATGCGCATCGATTGCAGCGGTCGCTAAAAGAAGCCACAGATCGCACAGGATCTCTTCGGGTCCGCCCCGAAGAGATCGACTAGCGTCAGCGCTAAAAATTACGCCAGCAACCGGGCATACCGATCTAAGTCAATATTACCTCCGCTCACGATCACACCGACGCGTTTACCCTCCAGCACCTTGCCCATCTCACGTACAGCGGCCAACCCCAGGCATCCGGTAGGCTCCACGACCATCTTCATGCGCTCGGCAAAAAAACGCATACCCTCGACCAGCTGTACGTCTGTGACAGTCAGGATGTCATCAACGTCGCGGCAAATGATTGGAAATGTATAGTGCCCCAGATGCTGGGTCTGGGCGCCGTCGGCCAAGGTATCTGGTGTGTCGATATGTACAATTTCTCCCCTGCGAAACGACTGTTGACCGTCATTCCCCGCCTGCGGCTCTACACCGTAAAGTTTGCAGTCAGGCGACAGTGCACGGGTTGCCAAGGCACCGCCCGCCAACAGTCCGCCGCCACCGAGGCAAACGAACAGTGCGTCCAGCGGGCCGGTCTCTTGCAATAACTCCATGGTCGCCGTCCCTTGTCCAGCGATGACATCCGGGTGGTCATAGGATGGAATCAAGGTGTAACCATGCTCCTCAGCCAGTTTTCGACCAATGGCTTCGCGGTCCTCGCTGTAACGATCATAGAGCACCACACTGGCTCCGTATTCGCGTGTCGCTGCCATTTTCGAGGCCGGAGCGTCATGGGGCATCACGATGGTCGCGGGAATACCCAGGATACGTGCAGACAAGGCGATGCCCTGGGCGTGATTGCCGGAAGAAAACGCCACCACGCCGGCTTTACGCTGGCGCTCGTCGAAACGGGCCAATGCATTAAAAGCACCGCGGAACTTGAAAGCGCCCATGCGCTGATAGTTCTCGCACTTGAAGAACACCTCGGCACCCAGTTGTCCGTTCAACGTGCGTGAGGTCAGCACCGGGGTGCGATGAGCGTGGCCCTGGATACGTTCGGCGGCGTCAAGGACGTCTTGATAGGTAGGGAGCGTCAGTTGCGTCGTGGTCATAGGGGCCTCGCTTTTGATATGAAAATTTTCAGAAGTGTGCGCAATTAATACGCTCAGGCAGTCGCCGCAAGTGCAATGGCTTCCACCTCGACGGCTGAGCCAAAATGCAATTGAGACACTCCTGCAACGGCTCGGGCGGGCCGGTGATCACCTAACCATTGCTCGTAGAGACGATTGAAAGCTGGCCATTGATCAATGTCGGTGACATAGACGCGTACTTGCACCAGGCTGTCTTTGCCCACGCCCGCCCGAGTCAGACAATGCTCAAGATTGGCCAGGACCTGGCGGGTCTGTTCCTCGAAACTCTTGTCTGCCAACGCCTGCCCTTGGGCATTGACAGGCAACTGTCCCGAAATCATCACAAACCCGCCGACGATACAGAGGTGAGCATAGTGCCCCGCGGGAGGACTGATGGAGCTACTGTCAAATTATCAATATGTCCAAAAGCTGGACGTTATGTCTTGAAAAAAATCGCTTGCCGGGCGGGGGGACGGCTACGCGAGCGCGCCACGGGCTGACCGCTGGTATCCCGCATAGTTCGGCCCTGCTGGTCCGGGCGATAACCCTATGAGACCTCGATTTCGATTGTCAGCTTGGGGATAGCAGTCGACGACGAATGACTGTATATGGACTCCTCCTCGTTGCAAGCCCCTTTCGCTTTGGCGCCCGTGCCGACTGCACACGTATATTCGGCCTCTGATTTCAGCATCGATTCGATGCAGGGCCATGATGGGCTATTCGCGCGTCGGCTCCCAATTGCTTCTACGTGCTTTACGCACCTGGTCATTAGAGGGTTTTTCCGACGCCGGTTCGACCGGTTTGCCATTGTTCGGGTTGCTTCGCAATCGTGGTGTAGAGGTGCTTCTCCTTGGATAAATGGGTCAGGCCGCTGCCCGATCCGCTTGGTAATCAGTGCCGTTGCGTAGCATCGCCCAAGCTGGCACTCAAGATGCCGAGGTGAGGAGGAGTCCATCCCATTGCTTCGGGTCGGTTGCAGCCATTCCTGACAGGCAGAAATCGGCCAGGAGCAGACATTCATGATGGCCGGAATCAACTGCTGAAACAGACGCTGATCACGGTGGTCGACCGCCAGTGCGGCCTTGCTAAGGGATTGGTTTTCAGCCTTTTAAGGTCATTTCGGGTTGCCGGTGATCTTGTCTTTGGTGTTGAGCCATTCCTGGCGGGCTTCGAGGTACTTGTTGTCCGCACGCTTTTTGAGTTCCGAGAACTCACGAAGCGTCTGAGCCGAAATAGGTCGCTCACTCAAGAGCACATAGGCTGCTTCGCTGAGCCGATCGGCTTCAACGAAGAGCTGATTACTGAGATTGATTGATTCAGGCCAAGAAGAGTTTTGCGCTTTTTTGAAGTTATCGGGGTCATAGCGGCATTTCCTTCTGGCTGGCCCCGAACGCGGAAATGCTCTCCTGGCATTCCTTCAAGTCAAGCGCCGAGCACGAAAAAACGCTCGGAGTGTTGTCATCGTTCCTCGCCATAACGGCATATAGCAAATAAGTTTGGAGCAGTTTGAGCTGTTCTGCCGTTGGTGCTGACGGGGAAGGAAGCGATGCTGCTTAGCTCATACCCAAAGGATCGGGAGGCTTAATGGACGCTTGCTTGGACAAGACCATCTCCTCCAGTATCTCCCGGGCCAGTCTTGAAATTGAATCGGCTCCTCGGTAATCCGATCTGACTATGCCGGTGATCGCGAAATGATTTGAATCAGGCCCGCTCAAAACTGCCGAAAGAGTGCCATCTGGATGAAGGCTGCACTCAACCTGGTAGCTTGGAAGCCGTGCAGCCAAGACTGCTTCTATTTCTGCTTTAGTGAGCGTATCCATGCTGGCGATGATCCTGAAGGAGAGAACTGCTCTTGATCGTAGCCTATTCTGCCTCTGCAAATGATGGCGCTATGACGTCATTTGTGCCGGCTTCACAAATGCTTAAGCACCGCTCCTCGCCTCGTGAGTAAGTATCTCTGAGATTGATTTTTTACGTTTTTTTTACGGCAGATATTGTTCTCTGCAACGATACTGGTGGCCGCAATTGGCACACCTCGTACATACCCCGAAACACTTCGCCCCCATCGTTTTATCCTCGGCATTCCCTGGATACCTCAGGGCTGTTCGCGTAAGCACAAAACAGTCAGTTTTTTGCTTGTCGTAGCTCTGAAGGCAGCATACGGTTCTTCAATACCTCAACTTTCGAGTAACAATAAGTGAGCCCATCAGCTTCCGACGCAACCGAAAAGTCTCCGGCAAAAACATCAGCGGCGGGCCTGCTAGTAGCAGCTGTGGGGGTGGTATATGGAGACATCGGCACCAGCCCGCTGTACACCCTCAAAGAAGTATTCGCCGGGCACTACGGTGTGCAGGTCAACCAGGATGGTGTATTGGGCGTTCTCTCGCTGATCTTCTGGTCGCTGATCTGGGTGGTGTCGATCAAGTACGTGCTGTTTATCCTGCGTGCCGACAACCAGGGAGAGGGCGGCATCATGGCGCTAACCGCCCTGGCCCGACGTGCTGCCATGCCTTATCCACGCTTGAGAAGGACGCTGGTGCTACTCGGCTTGTTCGGGGCGGCGCTGTTTTATGGTGACAGCATGATCACCCCGGCGATCTCGGTGCTCTCCGCTGTGGAGGGGCTGGAGTTGGCTTTTGACGGGATCGAGCACTGGGTAGTGCCATTGTCCTTGATCGTCCTGGTGGCACTGTTCTTGATCCAGAAGCATGGCACGGCGCGAATCGGCACCCTGTTCGGCCCGGTGATGGTGCTCTGGTTTCTGGTGCTCGGTATTCTAGGGGTCTCTGGCATTCTGCAGCGCCCGGAAGTGCTACAGGCACTCAACCCCTATTGGAGTGTGCATTTCTTTTTCGTCCATCCGGGTATTGGATTGTCTATCCTCGGCGCGGTAGTGCTGGCGCTGACCGGCGCCGAGGCGTTGTATGCCGACATGGGGCACTTCGGCCGCAAGCCAATTGCCCGCGCCTGGTTTGCCTTGGTGTTGCCGGGGTTGGTGCTGAATTACTTTGGCCAAGGCGCGCTGCTTCTGGAAAATCCGGAGGCGGCGCGCAACCCGTTCTATCTTTTGGCGCCGAGTTGGGCGTTGTTGCCGATGGTCGCTCTCTCCACTCTAGCGACCATCATTGCCTCGCAGGCGGTGATTTCCGGGGCCTTCTCCCTGACTCTTCAGGCCATCCAGCTTGGCTATGTACCGCGCATGTATATTCAGCACACTTCCCACCACGAGCAGGGACAGATCTATATCGGTACGGTGAACTGGGCGCTGATGGTCGGCGTGGTGCTTCTGGTACTCGGTTTTGAATCCTCCAGCGCGCTGGCAGCCGCCTACGGCGTGGCGGTGACGGGAACTATGTTGATTACCACGCTATTGGCGTCGGCAGTGGCAATGCTGCTGTGGAGGGCACCGCGCTGGTTGGCCATCCCGATACTGCTTGGCTTCTTGCTGGTGGACAGCCTGTACTTCGCCGCCAATGTGCCGAAGATTGTGCAGGGAGGTGCCTTTCCGGTGATTGCGGGTATCGTCCTGTTTATTCTGATGACCACCTGGAAGCGTGGCCGCAAGATCATGGTCGAGCGACTGGACGAGAGTGCCTTGCCGCTGCCGCTGTTTATCGACAGCGTCCGCGTACAGCCGCCACATCGGGTACAAGGCACTGCGGTGTTTCTTATCGCGCGTGCAGACGCTGTTCCTCATGCACTATTGCACAACCTGCTGCACAACCAGGTATTGCACGAGCAAGTGGTATTGCTCACCGTGGTGGCGGAGGATAGCCCGCGGGTGGCTGAGGAGCGACGTTTCGAGGTGGAGGCGTACGGCGAGGGCTTCTTCCGGGTGACTCTGCACTTCGGTTTTATCGAGGAACCGGATGTGCCGGCCGCGCTCAAGCTTTGTCCCCTGAGCGAGCTGGATTTCAGCCCGATGCGCACTACCTATTTCCTTAGCCGCGAGACTGTGATTCCGACCAAGCGAATCGGCATGGCACGTTGGCGCGAGGGGCTGTTCGCCTTCCTACTAAGGAACGCCAACAGCAACTTGAAGTATTTCAATCTACCGCTGAATCGGGTGATCGAGCTCGGTACTCAGGTTGAGATGTAAAGTGTGCCTCACGCTTCAAGAAGTGCGCTCAACAACGGAGGCAGATGCGGAAATCTTGAAGTGCTATCAACACGACATGGACTGCAATTCCTAGTTGCACATAACAGATCAAACATAACTACTCATTTGCTATCGCTCCGCCCACCGGCTGCTTTTGGCCCAGAGTGTGTAAAAACGCCTCCGCGAACCCTTCTGGGCCGGTTACTGCCTGTCTCGACCGGCAGCTATGGGTCGGATAGCGACGGTCAAGCATCGACCGTCACTATGGATAGTCAGACTTCCGTTTGTTCCGCCATTTCCAGGGCATCATCGACCTCGATTCCCAGGTATCTGACAGTGCTTTCAAGCTTCGTATGACCAAGCAGGAGTTGAACTGCTCTCAGGTTCTTCGTCCTACGATAGATCAACGAAGCCTTGGTTCTCCTTAGCGTGTGGGTTCCGTACATAGTTGGATCAAGGCCAATGGTTGTCACCCACGCTTTGACTATTCGAGCGTATTGCCTGGTGGAAAGATGGTCCGAGGCGTGCAACCGGCTCGGGAACAAGAAGTTCTCGCTGCGGAGACGCGCCTGGTGCATCCAAGCCTCCAGAACTGTTCGAGTTTGCTCAGTGATTTCAAATTGCACTGGGTGATGAGTTTTTTGCTGCATCACGATGGCCCGTGACGACACATGCTCCCCATGGGCGATGTCTCGAACTCGCAACTTGGTTAAGTCACAGGCACGCAGCTTGCTATCAATGGCCGAGTTGAAAAGCGCCAAATCACGCGTCTTCTCAGCAAGCTGAAGTCTTACGCGGATAGCCCAGATATCTCTGACTCGAAGCGGAGCTTTCTGCCCGACAAGCTTTCCCTTGTTCCAAGGCTGATAGCGGTATCTAGCAATAGTATTCATGGCTCGTCCTCCACGTTGAGGGGAGGACAAGGGTGGATCAGTCACAATGGCTGGTGGTCGCTATCCGACCCTAAAGCGGCCGGTGGGGACAGGCAGAAACCGGCTAGTTGCTGTCATTAGAGCAACTGGTCGAAAAATGTCTGTAGCTGTCCAGACCACTGGTTTACAGCTTATGCCGCGCGGCATACAGGCAGATCATCTCCATCGCCAACGCGGCCCCGGCAAGCGCAGTAATCTCGGCGTGGTCATAGGGCGGTGCTACCTCCACCACGTCCATGCCGATCAGGTTGATACCGCGCAGACCTCGCAGAATCACCAAGGCCTGATGGCTCGATAGTCCACCGCAGACCGGCGTCCCCGTGCCTGGGGCAAATGCCGGGTCGAGGCAGTCGATATCGAAGGTGAGATAGACCGGATGGTCGCCAACGCGCGCCCGGATAATCTCCGCCAGTTCCTTGGTAGAGCGATCATGCACTTCACTGGCATTCAGCACCTGAAAGCCCATGACGTCGTCATTGGTCGTGCGCTGGCCAATCTGGATGGACCGTGCAGGATCAACCAGCCCTTCGCGGACGGCGTGATAGAACATCGAGCCGTGGTCGATACGCTTGTCCTCGCCGTCGGACTCCAGGTCATGGTGCGCATCGAAATGGATCAACGACAACGGACCATACTTGGCCGCGTGAGCTTGCAGCAGCGGATAGCTGATGAAGTGATCGCCGCCCAGGGTCAGCATCGCAGTACCCGCTGCCAGGATCCGCTCGGCATGGGCCCTGATCGCCGCTGGGGTCTGCTCCGGGGTGCCGTAATCGAAATAGCAATCGCCATAATCGACACAAGCCAGCAGATCGAACGGGTCAAATTCCCAAGGCCAGTGGCGCGCCCAGGCGGACTGTACCGATGCCTCGCGGATGGCCCGTGGTCCGAAGCGGCTGCCCGGTCGATTGCTGGTCGCGGTATCGAACGGAATGCCGCTGATGGCGATATCCACGCCACGCAAATCGCGGGTGTAGCGACGCCGCATAAAACTGGTGATACCACCGTAGGTCGGTTCACCCTCGGTGCCATACAGGCTGTCACGTGTCATCGCCTGATCGATTATTGAATTGTCATTTAGCATGGGATTCTCAATGCGGGTTACTGAAGCTGACCCAGACAGGTGCACGCTCACGCAGTGCTCGCTGGGGCAAAGGTTGGTTTCTGTTGCTCGGGCTTGCCGTGAATGGGCAGGATTGGCGCTTTATCGCGCCAGACCCATTGCGGTTTTCAGCCGCCTGGCAAGGGTGGGGTTCGCACCGGGATCAAGCGCTTCGATCCGGTGGCCTCAAATGCCGACGCTAGGCGCAGCAGCGCTGAGTCGTCGTAGGCGCGACCGGCAAACGTCAGGCCGACGGGCATGCCGATGTCCGGCACCACGCCCATCGGCACGGTGACCGTTGGCACGCCGAGGTGACGGATGGCGAGGTTGCCGTTGGCGACCCAGACGCCGTTGCTCCAGGCGATATCCGCCGATTGCGGATCGACATCGGCATTCGCCGGGCCCACGTCGGCGACCGCCGGGAAAATCACCGCGTCGAGCCCCAGCCGATCCATCCACTCCTCAAGATCGATACGCCGGGTCTGCTCCAGCCCGCGTAGGCCATCAGACAGCGTGGCGATCTGATCCCACGGGGTGATGCCACGCTCCGCTATGCGCACGTATTCGTCCATGCCAATGGCCGGGCCATCTTCGCGGTCAGGCAGAGCGCCTGGGTCGTGCGGAAAAATCTGCGGGCCGTCGACGTCAGCCAGACGGTTTAGTTTGGGATCGTCGTTGGCCAGCAGGAAGTCATCGAATGCCCAGGCGGTCAGGTCCCACAGTTCGTGATGGAGGAATTCCTTGGACACCAGGCCGCGGGTTAACACTGTCGGCGCCCCAGGTCGATCGCCCTCGCAATTGGAGACCAGCGGGAAGTCCGTCTCGACCACTTCGGCACCGGCCGCTTCCAGAGTCTTTCGCGCGTTTTCCCAGAGGGCGATCACCGAGGGACGGGTGTTGATCCGCTGGCCTGTCGCCCAACCGATACCCGGCGCTTCGCTGGTGCCTGCGTCGGGGTCGGCGTTGATATACATGCGCGGTACGCCCAAGCGCTTGCCGGCGAGTGCGGCGGGCCTGGCAGCCAGTTCCAGGTAGGAGGCGGGACGCACCGAGGTGACGCCGGGGATCGGCACCCAAGGCTGCAAGCGCCACAGGTCGCCACGTTTGTCGGCGTCTTCGGCCACCACCACGTCGAGCACTTCGAGCAGGTCGGCCATGGTCCTGGCATAGGGCACGACCACATCCATGGTTGGCGTCAGTGGCCAGTTGCCGCGCACCGAAATCACCCCGCGCGACGGTGTATAGGCGCACAGACCATTGTTTGAGGCCGGCCCGCGGCCGCTCGACCAGGTTTCTTCCGCCAGGCCGAAGGCGGCGAAACTGGCGGCGGTGGCCGTGCCTGCGCCGTTGGATGAACCCGAGGCGAAGGGTGCAGTGAGGTAGTTCGCGTTGTACGGGCTCTCGGCACGGCCATACACGCCGCGCTGCATGCCGCCATTGGCCATGGGCGGCATATTGGTCTTGCCCAGGCAGATCGCACCGGCGCCACGCAAGCGCTCGATGGTGAACGCATCGCGATAGGCAACCAGGTCCTTGAAGGCCGGGCTGCCGGACGCCGCGGTCAGGCCTTTGATCAGGTAGCTGTCCTTGGCTGTATAGGGAATACCATCGAGCGGGCCGAGGGTCTCGCCACGGGCACGACGGGCGTCGGAGGCCTGCGCTTCTTTAAGTGCATTCGGGTTGCGCACCACCACCGCGTTGAGGGCGGTGGGCGTGTTGGGGCCGTCGTAGGCATCGATCCGTGAGAGATAGGCCTGGACCAGCTCAACTGCCGTGGTTCGGCCAGCTTCGAGGGCTGCGCGTAGCTCGGCAATGGAAACTTCGGTTACTTCAATCATGCTGTTACCACTGGCTACTGGGTCTGCAAGGTGACTTGATTGGCGCCGCGTGCCAGCGAAACCGCATCGGCCATACGCTTGGTTCCGTTGGGGCTTCACTGGGGCAGCGCAACTTACTGTCAGGTTCCCGACTTGAGCTTGGTCCATGCACGGGTGCGAGCGCGTTCTGCACTGGACGGCAGTGGCACCAGCGCGAATAGAGAAGTCTGGATGTCGGCGGCGGGGTAGAGATTGGGGTTGTTGCGGATTTCCGGGCTGACCAGGGCAGTGGCGTCCTTGTTCGGGTTGGGATAGCCGACGAAGTCGCTGATCGGGGCAATCACCTGCGGCTGTAGCAGGTAGTTGATAAAGGCATGGGCATCATCCGGGTTCTTCGCATCCTTGGGGATGGCCAGCACGTCAAACCAGACCGGTGCGCCTTCCTTGGGCAAGCGCATGTCCACCACCACGCCGTTGCCGGCCTCCTTGGCGCGATTGGCCGCCTGGGAGAAACTGCCGGAGTAACCCACGGCCACGCAGATGTCACCATTGGCGATATCGGTCATGTATTTTGAGGAGTGGAAGTAGGCGACGTTGGGGCGGATCTTTTTCAGCAGTTCTTCGGCCTTCTCGTAGTCCTTGGCCTGAGTGCTGTTGGGTGGCAGGCCCAGGTAGTGGAGGGCGATGGGGATCATATCCGTCGGCGAATCGAGAAGGGCCACGCCGCACTGCTTGAGCTTGGCAATGTTCTCTTCCTTGAAGATCAGATCCCAGCTGTCCACCGGCGCGTTCTCGCCGAGCGCAGCCTTGACCTTGGCCGGGTTGAAACCGATCAGCACGGTTCCGTACATATAAGGCACGGCGAAGCGGTTACCCGGATCGTTGGCCTCGATCAGTTTCATCAATTGCGGGTCCAGATGCTTCCAGTTGGGTAGCTTGCTGCGGTCAAGTGGTTGGAACGCGTCGGCCTGAATCTGCTTGGCGAGGAAACTATCGGACGGCACCACCACGTCATAGCCGGAGTGGCCGGTGAGCAGTTTGGCCTCCAGGGTTTCGTTGCTGTCGAAGATGTCGTAGACCAGCTTTGCGCCATTCTCCTTCTTGAAGTTGTCCAGGGTCTGCGGGGCGACGTAGTCGAACCAGTTGTAGACACGCRGGGTGCGCTCTTCCGCATGAGCGTTAGCGGTCAGCAGGCCGAGGCTGCAGATCGTAGCGAGGAGCGAACGGGGGAGTTGATGCTTGATCCATTTCTCACAGCTTTGGGAGATGGTGCCCACTCGTTCGGCTGCCAGCGCCGGGCCAGCAAGCATCGTCAGAGCTTTCAGCAGGACGGCACGCAGGCTGCCGACTCCAACGCGGGCGGTGCGCCAGGACACCGAGTCCGCTCCCATATCGATTTTTTGCCACGGCTGTTGCTGCTTGTACTTCATAGGACCACCTTTTGAATTATTGTCTTTGGCCTAGCTCCAAATGAATTGTTACGGCTGCTTGAATCACAATCAATCTATATAAACTACAAGTAATTAAAGCAAAAAAACTAAACGATAGGGTCTCACGCCGATGTCTCCTACGCTTTGTGCAGGCGCTGACGGGATGCACCAGGCAGTGGCATGCACAAACGCGGGCACGTCATCTTTTGGAGTTAGGCAGTGATTCCCCGCGCAGGGCTGGATCAGCCGAACTGGCCCAACCCTGCGAGGGAAAGCAGTCTGGCTATTGCTTGCGTCTCATAGGCGGCAATTCTTTTCAGCGCTAACCGACACTAGGAATGTGTTGGGTGATGCAATGCACACCACCGCCATTGTTGGCAAGGATGGTGCCATCGACACCCACGACTGGCCGTCCCGGAAAAATCTCCCGGAAGAGATTCAAGGCAATCTCATCTGCAGGAGTGCTTGAAGTAGGAACCACGATGCCGACGTTGGATTTGTAGAAGTTGATGTAGCTGAAGTTCTCCACCGTCAGGCCTGACACCTTGAATGTTGGCTGGACGGGCATCTTGGTAATCCTGAAGGGACGGCCCCTTGCATCGGTGCTTTGTTGCAGCACTGTCAGGTTTGCCGCCATCCTGGGCACGTTGGGGTTGTTTGGGTCCGACGGGTAATTCAATAGCAGATGGGCTGGCTCGATGTAGGCAGCAACCAGGTCGACATGCCCATCGGTAGCGGCAGCGCCGTCGTCGCCGTACACCCCATACGGCAGCCAGATCATCTTGGTCGCGTTGTAGGCACGGAGCAGCGCGGTCTCGATCTGTGCCTTCGTCATGCTCGGATTCCGATTGGGATTGAGCAGGCACTGTTCGGTGGTAATGAGCGTGCCCTGCCCATCGGTAATCACGGCGCCACCTTCAAAGACCATATTGACTGTTGATTTAGGCACGTTAAGGGTGGCGCACACGCCGACGGGCAATTGATCATCCAGGGTGGCCGACCACCTGTTGCCCCAGCCGTTGAAAATAAAATCGCGTCCCAGCATGTCTTGCCCTGATGGGCTCAGCGCGAATACTGGCGCGGTATCACGGGTCCAGCAATCGTTGTATGGATACTCGATGACAGTAACGTTAGGGCCGCAGCGCTTGCGTACAACCTCGGTATTGCCGGTCATCGCCATCATCAAGACCGGCTCGAACTGCGCAATGGCATTCGCTACGTTGATGACAGAATCCTGCATGGGTTTCAGCTGGTCCTTGTAGCTCTTGTCATAGGGATACGCCATCAACACGCTCTGGTGTGGCTCCCACTCTGCCGGCACCCGATAGCCATCGGAGGCAGGGTTGGGCTCCGCCGCTCGGGCCAAGCGTCCAAGCCCTGATGTACCGATGGCAGTTGCAGTAATAGCCACCAACGCGCCCATATTGAACCGGCGCCTTCCCGGGTTCGTAGGCCCCTCCATTGCGGCTTGATCTGCCATCAACGGCTCTGTTGCCAACTGAATATCTTGTTCTTGATCCATGTAACGAGTCCCCCAGGTTATCCAGCCAGATATCTCATTTACCAAGGCACACGAGCGAAACAGGTAGAGGTGCACCGAGCCCACCCCTCATCGCTTCCTTGCCACACCTGTTGTTGCCTGTGCTTCGTAGGGCCACCTATTGAATTGTTGTCTTTGGCCTCCCTCCGCTGAATCTTTGCGGTTGCTCAAGGCACAATCAATCTATATAAATTGTCAAAAAAACAGGCAGAAAAACTAAATGGTAAACCCGCATGCCCTTACCTCCGCTCCATGCGTTTCGCGTATTTGAATGTGTTGCAAGGCTGGGCCATGTCGGTGCGGCCGCCGCTGAGCTGCATGTCACCGCCGGGGCTGTCAGCCAGCAGATAAGAGCGTTACAGAGCTCACTCGGCATCGATCTTTTCTACAAGCAGGGCCGCTTCCTGGTGCTGACCGAACGAGGCTTGGCGCTACAACGTTCGGTAGCTCGCGGCATCGGCGAGATCACCGAAGGGGTGCGACAGATTTCCGAGGCGTACTTCCAGGAGCCGGCGACGAAAGTCCTGACCATTTCCACGGAACCGATTTTTGGCGCGGCCTGGCTGATGCCGAAGTTGTTCGCCTTTCGTGCAGAACATCCGCACATTCACCTGCGCGTCATTACTGCCGACGACATCAGCGAGGTGGACTGGCGCAGGGCCGATATCGCCGTGCTCTACGACGCTCCGACGTGGGAGGGTTTCTGGTGGCGACCACTGCAAAGCCTGCATATGTTTCCCGTCTGCTGCCCGCAATTGCTGCGCGGCCCGCGTGCGCTCAAGCAGCCGTCCGACCTTGTTCACCACCGCCTATTGCATGAGGATGACGGCGCTCAATGGCGGCGCTGGCTACTTGAGGCGCGCTTGCCTTACCCAGGTGATGCCGATGTTCATCTGGAGGACTTCGGTATTGCCCTGCAGGCGGCGCGAGATGGCTATGGTGTTGCACTCAGCGACGAGATCAATTCATTGCGCGATTTGGATGAGGGCCGCCTGGTGCAGCCCTTTGCACTGAAGGTGCCGACGGGGATGGACTATTTCTGCATCTGCAACGAGGAGAGTCGCGATATCCCTGAGATAGCTTTGCTCATCGATTGGCTGATCGAGCAGGCAAAGATAGTCCCGGCCTACCCGTAAGCGTTGTTGGGGCGGTTTAACGTTCACGTGGCTCAGCACAAAGCTGAATGACCTCTGGATTTTTAGGAGTCTTGAACTGCTGCTTTTGGCCGTTCTCTGCCGATCATGGTTACAAAGCGTGCTGGAAATGCAGCGTGCTGCGGGGGGGGGTATGAATTGACTAGTGTTCTACATTCAGGTTCGCAGGAAAGGACTATGGAAGTAGTCCGGCACAGCTGCGTAGATAGTTGAGGTTCTGTTGGAGCGGGTATTTGATCTGTTTTTAGTGCTGAGTCGACTTTCGGACTGGCTGAGTTGCAGGTTGTACAGCGGGTTGGATTTGCGCAATCTGCGGAGCTGGAGCTGGAGCTGGAGCTGGAGCTGGAGCTGGAGCTGGAGCTATTGCTTGCGGCGGAGCTGCATCCGCCAAGGCCTCTTGGGCAAGGATGATCAGCGGCATATTCCGAAGGTATGACCACTGTCACCAGCAAGCCGACCACAGTCAGCAGTACAATGTCTCGTGCTGGTGGACAGGTCGACGTATCAAACACCTCCAGCGAACCCAGTATTTCGGGGGATTGATATCTACCATTTGCTGTTCAGACTCAGTCCCCCGTCAGCCTATTTTTTCAGCTTCTCATTGTTTTCCTCAGGTGCTCAGCAATGACGCAGAGCATTATCCAGATCAGCGATCAGATCTTCCTCGTGCTCGAGGCCAATCGAGATCCGGATCAACCCCTCGGACACCCCTGCTTTACTGCGCAGAGCCTGCGGCACACCCGATTGTGTGGTCGAAGCTGGATGACAAACCAGGGACTCAGTGCCTCCGAGACTGACAGCCGACTTGAAAAGATGCAGGGCGTTGATAAAGCGGAAGGCCCGTTCGCGACCGCCGTCCAGTACGAACGAGAAGGTTGAGCCAGGGCCCGTGCATTGCCGGCGGTAGACCTCCTGATAGCTGCCATCCTCAATAAGCTCTGGATGCAGAACGACGACTTTCTGGTGGGGGTTGCTGGCCAGCCAGCGAGCGATCACAGTGCCGGTTCTTGCGGCCTCTTTCATGCGCAGGACGAGCGTTTCCATCGAGCGGGAGATCATCCATGAGGAATGTGGATCGAGTTGCGAGCCGAACGAGCTGCGAACGCTGCGTATTTTGTTGATCAGCTCTTTGGTGCCCGTGATGCCTCCGGCAACAAGGTCACTGTGTCCACCCACATACTTGGTTAGCGAATACACGCACAGGTCAACACCGTGTTTCACCGGCTTCTGGAAGATAGGCCCGAGCAGGGTGTTATCGCAGACAATGAATGGCCGGTAGCTATGGCGCGTTTCGAAAGCGTCTATTTCCTTGCGCAACCCTTCCAGATCGATCAGTGCATTGGTCGGGTTAGCCGGAGTCTCGATATAGCAAATTCTAACTCGCCCCTTGCAGGCAGCAGTTTCGAGTGCATCTGCAATGGATTGCATGGACAGGCCGTCGTCAAAACCATGCGAGCCGATGCCCCAATCCGAGAGAATTTTGCTAATCAGGGTCTCAGTACCACCGTACAGCGGTGCCGATTGCACCAGTTGATCGCCTGGGCGCAGAAACGCAAACAAAACAGCACTGATGGCGGACATTCCACTGGATGTAATTGCGGCGGCTTCTGAGCCATCCAGCAGCGCGAGGCGGTCCTCGACGATTTCTAGGTTGGGATGATTGAAGCGGCTGTAGACCAGGCCAGCTGATGAGTCCTGCGGAATCGGTTTACGACCCGACACGACATCGAAGAATTCTGCACCTTCCTCAGCCGTGCGAAACGCAAAGGTGGAGGTCAGGAAAACCGGTGGTTTGACTGCGCCTTCCGAGAGGAACGGGTCGTAACCATAAGACATCATCAATGTCTCAGGGTGCAACGCATGGCTTCCGATAGTTTTTTTGTGATAGCTGGAATAAGACATAAGCCGCACCTTTCTGAGTTTGCGATCAAGACTCATCGCTCATAAACGCACCGCCCTCGTAGGCATCGTTTTTGAGCCTGTTTGTGATGGAAAGAGTGTAATCAGAAGGGGGAGTATGATTTTTTCAATTTTTGTCAGGTTTTTCGTGGAATGAGAAATATCATTCTCCAAAACGGTCGATTTCGTTAAAACCCGATAATGAGAAAGCGTATTTGGATGGAATTGCGCTCTGAAGGTACTCAAAATTCCTCGGGGCGATGGACGTCCAACAATAGAAAGTTGTCGGAACGTGTATCGCTTTCGGTAATCGTCCCACTCCCAGAGCGGTAGCAGCAGAATAGGTGGGCAGGACGCGGGCTTGTAACAGGTACACCGCTGTCCTGTCAGAGATTGCTTTGTGGCAGATGCACCTGCCACAAACAGCAGATTATCGAGGCAAAGGCAGCGCCGTCGTGTACTTGATCTGCTCCATGGCAAAGCTTGATGTGATGTTGGAAAGTCCGTCGACGCTCGTGATCAGCTTCTTGTAGAAAGTGTCATAGGCTGCAATGTCGCTGACCACAACGCGCAACATATAGTCCCAGTCTCCCGACATCCGATAGAACGCCATCACTTCCTCGAACTGCGACACGGTCTTGGCGAATGTATCCAGCCAGACCTTGTCATGACGCTGCGTCTTGACCTGCACCAGCACCGATAACCCAAGACCCAGTAGCACTGGGTCCAGCAGGGCTACTTTGGCCCTGATATAGCCCTCTTTCTCGAGTTTCTTGATCCGCTTCCAGCAGGGGGTCGTTGAAAGGTTGACGGCTTCAGCCAGATCTTTGATAGGCATGTCGGCATCGCGTTGCAGGAGGGAGAGGATGTGGCGATCAAAGCTATCCATTTTTTCTTCTTATTTGTGAGTTCGTAGAAATTTTTTCTAAAAAATAGCCTAAGAACTGAAGAAATGGAAATTAAATTTCGAGTGGGTGGCAGTAGGATTTACACCATAAAAACCGTGCTTGGAGCCACTCAAAAATGAAGAAGATCATCGCCACACTCGCCACACTCGCCACGCCTCAGGCGATGGTCCTTATGCCGTTGACGCCTGTCGGGGCGAGGGAAACTCTGTGAACGATTGGATCCGTACAGCAGTCAGCCGTATCTCCTGCGATCTGCTGCGCTCCGCCGACACCCACATCCACAAGCTGGAAATTCCAGGGTTGAAGGGCATCGACATTTACCTCAAGGACGAGAGCACACATCCAACTGGCAGTCTCAAACATCGGCTGGCGCGCTCGCTTTTTCTACATGCCATTTGCAGTGGCAAGATCCGAGAGGGTACCCATGTGGTCGAGGCATCCTCGGGCAGCACTGCTGTGTCCGAAGCCTACTTCGCCAAAATGCTTGGCCTGCGCTTCACCGCCGTCATGCCGCGCAACACCGCGAGCAAAAAGATAGAGCAGCTCGAGCTGCTCGGCGGGCACTGTTACTTCGTTGATCATTCGTCAGAGGTCTATGCCCAGGCGCAGCGCCTGGCACGCGAAAGCGAAGGGCACTACATGGATCAGTTTACCTATGCCGAGCGGGCAACGGATTGGCGTGGCAACAACAATATTGCCGACAGTATCTTCCAGCAAATGACCGGCGAGGCGCACCCCATTCCCCACGCGGTGGTCATGAGTGCAGGGACTGGCGGCACTACCGCCACCATCGGCCGCTACATCCGCTACAAGGGTCATGACACTCAACTGATCGTGGTGGACCCCGAGTACTCGGTTTTCTATGACAGCTATCGAACAGGCGACTCAAGTCTTACCGGCAGCAAAGGCAGTCGCATAGAAGGCATCGGTCGTCCCCAGGTCGAGCCGTCGTTCCTGCCAGATGTGATCGACGACATGCTCAAGATCCCCGACGCGGCCAGCATCGCCACCCTTTATTGGCTGGAGAAAATACTCGGGAGGAAGCCAGGGGGGTCCACCGGTACCAACATGTGGGGCGCGCTGAAAGTCGCATCGAGGATGCAGGAGCAAGGTCTGCAGGGTTCTATCGTGACCCTGATGTGCGATAGCGGTGAACGCTATCTGGACACCTATTACGACCGCGACTGGGTCGCTCGCCACATCGGCGACATCACACCCTATGCGAAACAACTCGATTGCTACCTTTAATACACGTGAGTCACGACTGACTATGAGCCAGAACAAGAGCAACTTTTCGACCCAAGTGATCCACGCTGGCGAACAGTCGACCTATGCCGACAACACCATCTTCCCGGCAATCGTCACCTCCAGTTCGTTCATCAAGCGCAGCCTTGACGACAACCCAGACTACGCCTATGGACGAGTGGGTAACCCAACCCGACATGCCTATGAGAGCTGCATTGCGCAGTTGGAGCATGGCTTTGGAGCCGTGGCCTGCGCTTCGGGTCTGGCTGCGACCGCCACCGTGCTTGAGCTATTGCCCAAGGACTCCCATGTAATCGTGATGGCGGGCGTCTACGGGGGCACCTTCCGCCTGATGGAAGACTACCGCAGCAAGACGTCCGGGCTCACCACCACTTACGTCGACCTCAATGACCTTGAGGCACTGGCCGCCAGTCGCCGCGACAACACCCGGCTGATCTGGATCGAGACACCGACCAACCCTCTGCTGCGGCTGGTGGACATCCAGTGCGTGACAGAGTTTGCCCGTGCCCACGGCATCCTGACTTGCGTCGACAACACCTTCTGCTCACCCTGGAACCAGCGTCCGATCGAGCACGGCGTCGACCTGGTGATGCACTCAGCGAGTAAATACATTGGTGGGCACTCCGACCTGATCGGTGGAGTCGTGGTGGCAGCCAATGAGCAACTGTTCACCCGCCTGCGCGGCATCAGCATGGCCATTGGAGCAGTCCAGGGACCGTTCGACTGCTACCTCGCCCTGCGTGGGCTCAAGACCCTCGACGTGCGCATGGAGCGCCAGTGCAGCAATGCGCTACAGATCGCTCTCTACCTCAACCAGCACCCGCAGGTAGAGGCGGTGTACTACCCCGGACTGGAAAGCCATCCGCAGCACGAGCTGTGCAAACGCCAGATGCGTTCTGGCGGCGCAGTGGTCTCGTTGAAGTTGAAGGCCAATCGCAAGGCCATAGCACCCTTCATCGAACAGCTGTCGATCTTTGTATTGGCCGATTCCCTGGGCGGGGTGGAGAGCATGATCAACCACTCCTACAGCATGTCGCACAACTCGTTGAGCCATGAACAGAAAATCAGCCTGGGCATCAGCGAGAACCTGATCCGACTCTCCATCGGCCTGGAACATGTCGACGATCTGATCGCCGATTTGAATGCGGGCTTTGTGCGGCTACCCACGACCAACGTCGAATAACAGAAATTCCCACTCCACCCGCAAGAGGCTATCGAGGTCCACTGCACTGACGTTTCATGAAAACTGGCGTTCCGTTTATCAAACAATAAGGTCTATAAAATGCAAACGAACCGCATGCTCAAAAAACACTGGAAAACCGCAGTACTGGCACTGACGCTGGCAACCAGCTTCTCTGCTGCAGCTGATCAACTCAGCGATATCAAGGCCAAGGGTGAGTTAGTCTGTGGTGTGCTCGGCACCGACGAGCCATTCAGCTACATCAAGGACCCAGCGTCTCGCGCGATCGTCGGTTACGACGTCGACATGTGCAACGCCATTGCCGCGACCATCGGGGTCAAACCGGTACTCAAGCAGTTGACCGTCGCCGCACGGATTCCTGAATTACAACAAGGCCGTGTCGATCTTCTGGCTGCCTCCCTGACCCATAACAAAGAACGGGAAGCATTGATCAACTTCTCCCTTTCGACCTTCATCACGGGTCAGAAAGTCATGGTCAAGACTGACAGTGGCGTCAATCAACTCGACCAACTGGACGGCAAGAAAATCTTGACGATCAAAGGCTCCACCATGGAGCAGAGCATCCGCGCGAAGATCGCTGACGCCCAGATCGTATCGTTCGACAGCAACCCTCAAGCCCTGCTCGCCTTGCAACAGGGCAAAGGACTGGGTTACGCCAACGATGAGACCTCATTGGCCGGCAACTTCGCCAAGCTGGGTGATGCGGCAAAAGATTTTCGGATTCTCCCAACGCCCCTGTCCACCGAGCACATTGCGCTGGGCCTGAGAAAAGAAGAACCCGCCTTCCAGGAGCAGGTGAACAAGACGCTGCGCGATCTGGAGTCGTCTGGCAAGGCTGAGATGCTCTTCACCAAGTGGTTTGGCCCTGAGACCAACATGAAATTCGCCAGCCGCTCATTCAAGATCGAAACCGACCAAATCAACTAACTTCATTGAGGGCCCGACCTTGGGGTCGGGCCACGGGCCTAGTTATGAATACGTTTGATTTATCGGTTGTGCTATCCGGGCAGTATCACGAGTGGCTCATCAATGGCTTCCTGCTGTCCATCCAACTCGCATTGATCTCGCTGGCCATTGCCCTACCGCTGGCAATCGTCATCGCTGTATTGCGAATGGCCCCTTACGCTGCACTCCGGGCAATCGCGATCACTTATGTGGAAGCGATACGCAACGTCCCGCTGCTGGCACACATGCTGTTCTGGTATTTCGGGGCACCGGAGCTGCTGCCAACCCCGATCAAGACATGGATCTACGAACACAATATCGAAGCGGTCAGTGCGGTTATCGCTCTGGTGCTCTACACCGCAGCCTACATGTCCGAGGACATCCGCAGCGGCTTGCGTTCCATTCCCAAGGAACAAATGGAGGCTGGCCGGACCCTGGGCTTTGGCTTCCTCGGCACCATGCGCCTGGTCATCCTCCCGCAGTCACTGCGGGTAACAGTGCCGCCGCTGATTAGCCAGACACTTAACCTGTGGAAGAACACCAGCATCGCCATGGTGATCGGCGTCGCTGAAATGATGTATCAGGCCCAGCAGGTGGAAAGCTCCACATTCAGGGGTTTCGAATCGTACGCCGTTACCACGGTAGGTTATGTCGGCGTCTCGATCATCATCACACTGCTGTCCAGCTGGTACCAGCAACGCTATCCCGTCCGGAGTGCCTGACGATGCTCGATATCATCCACAACTACGGGCTTTTCTACCTGATTGGCCAGTACCCAAACGGCCCCTTGGGCGGCTTGGCAATGACGCTGATCCTGGCAGCGCTGGCCCTGGTGCTGGCCTTTCCTGTCGGGGTACTGCTCGCGCTCTGCCGCATCAGCCCGTACCGGCTGTTGCGTGTGCCGGTCACAAGCGTGGTGTACATACTGCGTGGCACACCCTTGCTGATGGTGATTTTCTGGGCCTATTTCCTTCTGCCAACCCTGACCGGTCAACGCACCGAGCAATTTGGCACCATGCTGGCTGCCTTGGTGATTTTTGATGGGGTATACCTCGCAGAAATCATTCGCGCAGGCATTCTTGGATTGCCTCGAGGGCAAATGGAAAGCTCCCGTTCACTCGGCTTTTCGTACCTGGCGACAATGCGCCTGGTCATCATGCCCCAGGCCTTTCGCAACATGCTGCCCTCGCTGGTGAATCAGTTTGTCTCCACCATCAAGGAGACCTCGCTGGGTTACATCATCAGCCTCTCGGAAGTGTCGTTCGTCGCCTCCCAGATCAGTGCTCAGTTGCTCACCAAGCCGGTCCAGGTCTATGCCGTACTTGGCCTCACTTACTTCGTTATGTGTTTCAGCTTGTCGCGCTTCGCCTTCTGGCTGGAAAGACGTCTCGCTGTCCGAACTGCAAAGGTTTAATCCCATGATCAAACTGAAAAACGTTAACAAGTGGTACGGCAACTACCATGCTCTGGCTGATATCAACGAAACCGTCGCCAAGGGTGAGGTGGTCGTGGTCTGCGGTCCGTCCGGCTCCGGCAAGTCGACGATGATTCGCACGCTCAATCGGCTGGAAGCCATCCAGAGCGGGAATATCTTTATCGATGGCGTGGATATCTATGATCGCTCCGTCAGCGTGAACGCCTTGCGCAGCGGTATTGGCTTCGTGTTCCAGCAGTTCAATCTGTTTCCCCACCTCACCGTTCTCGAGAACTGCACGCTGGCTCCGCGTCGCCTGCACAAGCTGGGTGCCAAGGAAGCGGACGATCTGGCCATGAGCTTGCTGGACCGCGTAGGGCTGGCCCACAAGGCATGCGCTTACCCATCCGAGTTATCGGGTGGCCAGCAACAGCGCGTGGCCATCGCCAGGGCATTGGCAATGAACCCGCCGGTGATGCTGTTCGATGAACCCACTTCCGCGTTGGACCCTGAGATGGTCGGCGAAGTGCTTCAAGCAATGAAAAGCCTGGCCAAGGAAGGCATGACCATGGTGTGCGTCACCCATGAGATGGGTTTCGCGCGTGAAGTGGCCGATCGAGTGATCTTCATGGATCAAGGCAAGGTGCTCGAACGAGCGACGCCCGAGTCTTTCTTCCTGCGCCCTGAACACCCTCGCGCGCAGCGATTCCTGTCCGATATCCGCTCGCCCTGGGTCGAGAGTGGTATGCCGCAAGCCTGCTGAATGGAGTACAGGGGGCAGGCTCGATGACCGCCCCCTTGAGAATGGAGGCAATGACCATGCAATTTCATGTTGAGACATTCTTCGACGCCGAGAGCTGTACCTACAGTTACCTGGTCATCGACCCGGTGACCCGGCACTGCGCGATCATCGATCCGGTGCTCGACTACGATGCCGCCGCCGCGCGTATCTCGTATTCAAGTGCCGAACTCCTTATCGAGCATGTGCGCGCCAACGCGCTAACACTGGAGTGGATTCTGGAAACCCATGTGCATGCCGACCACCTCTCGGCTGCCCGCTACCTCAAGCGTCAACTGGGTGGACAGATCGGCATTGGCGACCGTATTCCTCAGGTGCAGAAGGCCTTTGCCACGCTGTTCGACGCCGACGATGACTGGAGCCCGGACGGCAGCCAGTTCGACCGTTTGTTCGCCGACAACGAAACGTTCCATGTCGGCGCCGTGGCTGTCAGTGTGCTGCACACGCCTGGCCATACCCCGGCCTGCGTGACGTACCTGATCGAAGATGCCGCTTTCGTCGGTGACACGTTGTTCATGCCCGATTGTGGCACCGCCCGCTGCGATTTTCCTGGCGGCGACGTACACCAGTTGTACCGCTCGATTGGCCGTCTGTTCCAGCTACCGGGCAGCACGCGACTGTTCATGTGCCACGACTACAAAGCGCCTGGCCGCGACGCCTACTGCCACCAGACCACAGTGGACGAAGAGCGCGCGCACAACATCCATATCGGCAAGGGCATCGCCGAGGCTGATTTCGTCGCTCTGCGCACGGCGCGCGACAAGACCCTGAACCAACCCAGGCTGCTGCTGCCGTCGGTGCAGATCAACATGCGAGCCGGTGAGACACCTGCGGCCAGCGCCAATGGCATCAGCTATTTGAAGATACCGCTCAACATGTTCTGAATGAATATCGGAACTTAGGCAGAACGACTGAAATATCCCATTTAATCAATCAAATGGAATGCAGATGACTACGCTCAATCAAAACGCAACAGCCTCTGGGACAGAAGATGCCCGTGGACGCCCCGATATCACTGCCGACGTCGTCGTCATTGGTGGCGGGTCTGCAGGCATTGGTGTCGTGGCAAGCCTGCTCAAGCGTGCTCCCGATCTGCAGATCACGCTCATCGAACCCAATGATCAGCACTATTATCAGCCGGCCTGGACGCTGGTCGGTGGAGGGGCTTATGACGTTCGCAAGACCGTCAGGCCCATGTCGCACGTCATCCCGCGCGGGGCCACCTGGATCAAGGCTGCGGTGGTTGAAGTCCTGCCGAACGGAAAACGTCTAAAGCTGAGTAACGGCAAAAGCGTCGCTTATCGAAACCTTATCGTCTGTCCCGGGCTTAGGCTTGCCTGGGAGAAAATCGAAGGGCTGGAGCAAACCCTGGGCAAGAACGGGGTGACATCCAACTACCGCTATGACCTTTGCGCTTACACCTGGCAACTGGTGCAGGGATTACGCAAAGGCAAGGCCCTCTTCTCCCAACCCGGCATGCCGATCAAATGTGCCGGCGCTCCGCAAAAGGCCCTGTACCTTTCCTGCGATCATTGGCAAAAATCAGGTGTTCTGCAGAATATGCAGGTCGAGTTCAATCTCGCTGGCGCAGCGCTGTTCGGCGTACCGGCCTTCGTCCCTCCCCTGATGAAATACATCGAGAAGTATCAAGCACAGCTGGTATTCGGCTCGAACCTGGTCAAAGTTGACGGCCCCAGCCGGACAGCCTGGTTTGAAAGCAAGGACGAACACGGCGCAGTCATTCGCCAGGCCAAGACCTTCGACATGCTCCATGTCGTCCCCGCACAGGTCGCCCCCGATTTCATCCGCACAAGCCTTTTGGCGGACGCCGCCGGGTGGTGTGAAGTGGATCCGGGGACGCTGCAACACAGCCGTTATCCGGACGTATTTGCGCTCGGTGATGTGTGCTCCACCAGTAACGCCAAGACCGCTGCCGCTGCACGCAAGCAAATCGTCGTCGTCGCCGAGAACCTCATGGCAGCACGCGGCAACCAGCCCATGCCGCTGCGCTACGACGGCTATGGGTCATGCCCGCTGACCGTCGAAAAAGGCAAAGTCGTGCTGGCAGAGTTCGGCTACGGCGGGAAACTGCTGCCCACATTTCCCCTGGACGCTACGGTTGCCCGAAAAAGTGCATGGTTCCTCAAGGCCCGGTTCCTGCCCTGGTTCTACTGGAACGGCATGCTCAAAGGCCGTGAGTGGTTGACCAAACTCTCCAAGGTCGAATGAGGAGCCAGCATGCTGCTGAGTGGAATATTCGGGATCGCTATAGGCATCATTCTCGGCCTGACGGGTGCGGGGGGTGGAATTCTGGCCGTACCGGCGCTAGTGATCGGCTTGGGATGGTCAATGACTGAGTCTGCGCCCGTTGCGCTGTTTGCCGTCAGCGCAGCGGCAGCTGTAGGGGCTGTGGATGGTCTGAGGAAAGGTCTGGTACGTTATCGGGCTGCCCTGCTGATGGCATTATTGGGGGCGGTGTTCTCGCGTTTTGGCGTGTACTTTGCCCATCTGCTGCCCAACACCGTACTGACGTCCCTGTTCAGCATGGTCATGGTCATTGTGGCGATACGCATGATTCGACAGGCGAACGGCAACTCGGCTAAGGCCGCCGACAATCAGCAGTGCTGGCAAGAAAAGAATTGCATGATCAACCCTCAGACCGGCCGACTGCGCTGGACACCGAAATGCTCAGCAAGCCTTGCCGTAGTCGGCTCACTTTCAGGGCTGCTCACCGGGATGCTGGGTGTGGGAGGCGGGTTCTTGATCGTGCCTGCGTTTCAACAGCTTTCAGACATCCGCATGCATGGTATCGTCGCGACCTCACTTATGACTATCGCCCTGATCTCGGCTGTTGCGGTGACAGGCGCCATTCATGCAGGAGCCCACATAACGGTCACGGGCGGCGTTTTTATCGCTGCGAGTGTCAGCGGGATGCTGCTGGGAAGAGTCCTCTCCCTCAGGATTCCCGCCAAATCGATACAGCTGGGCTTTTCTGCTGTATGCATTGTGGTTGCCGGCTACCTTATGTTCAAAACCTGGATGTAGAAAACCTACTGAGTATCGACCTGACTGGCCCCCGCCATTCTCTTGTCCAGGGCACTGGCAAGACTCAACGCCTCAACTCTCAGTGCCTTGCAAAAGGCGTCAACGAAAACTGAGGAAGGTCGAAAATTAGGCCTTATCAGCATGACTCGGTAGGGAATGGACACGTTGATTGGCCGAATAGCCAATCCCCTGCCTGACTCTTGCACGGCGCTCAATGGGTTGATGATCGCCACGCCCAATTGTTGCCTGACCATGGCACAGACCGACGCGGCATTGGTGGTTTCGATCACGGTGTGCCGATCGACACCAGCGAGACGAAAGTGCTCATCGAGCTTTTGACGATAAATGTCCAGGCCCGACAGGTTGATGAAATTGACACCGCGAAAGTCCTCCATTGTCAGCAGCGACCTGGACAGCAAAGGATGCCCCTCTGGCAGTATGCAGACCATGTCGGCACAAAAGAGCAATTCCCCTCGGGTGCCTCTTGGCACATGTTCACTTTCGGTCAAGCCGAGGTCGTGACGCTGTGCGCTGAGAGACTCCTCGAGCAAGGGCGATTCCTGCGCGGTGATACTCAAGCCTATGCCCGAATGCTGCTGATGAAACTGCTTGCAAACGTTGGGCAATAGCGTCTGAGAAAACAGCGGCAGGCAGGTGATGCTGAGTTGCCCATGTTCGAAACGACGGATCGATTGCGCAACGCTATTGATTCGTTCCAACCCGATATAGGAGCGTTCGACCTCTTCGAGCAGCATTACTGCCTGAGCCGTCGGTACCAACCTACCGCCCTCCCGATCAAACAGGCGCAAACCCGAAAGGCTTTCAAACCGGGCCAGTTCCCGGCTGAGCGTCGGTTGGGAGGTCAACAATAAGCGCGCCGCTCCCGTGACGCTGCCTGCTTGCATGATTGCTCGGAAAACTTCGATATGCCGCAACGAGACGTTCATACCCAACCTTCATTGATCGCTTGAAGGCCATATCAGAACTGAATTGATAACTAAAAAGAAGATATTTTATTGAATGCTCTGCAATCGGCATGATGGTCTCCACTCCCTAGATCAGATCGACTATCTCTATGCCCAACCAGCCCGACTTCCAGCAGTTAGCCGCTATTGCCACAGAACATGGCACCCCGTTCTGGTGTTATGACGCACAGACCATCAAGGCGCGCGTCGATCAACTGGCGTGCTTCGAGACTGTTCGATTCGCACAAAAAGCCTGTTCCAACCTGCACATCCTGCGCTTGATACGAGAGCAAGGCGTTCGGGTCGATGCCGTCTCGCTGGGTGAAATCGAGCGGGCACTATTGGCAGGTTTCAGCCCGGCCGGCACACCAGCAGGCATCGTCTTTACCTGTGATCTGTTCGACGATGCGACTCTGCGCCGCGTGGTCGAGTTGAATATCGAGGTAAATACCGGGTCGATCGACATGCTCCGCCAACTGGGTGAACGCTCTAGGGGTCATCGCGTCTGGTTACGGATCAACCCAGGGTTCGGCCATGGTCACAGCCGCAAGACCAATACCGGTGGTGAAAACAGCAAGCATGGCATCTGGCATGAGCAGGTTCACGAAGCGCTCGACGTCATTCGGCAGTTCGGGCTGAAGCTGGTGGGATTGCACATGCACATCGGCTCGGGCGTGGATTACGCGCATCTGGAGCAGGTGGGCTGTGCAATGGTCTCGGCCGTGAAAATGCTCGACCACGATATCGAAGCGTTTTCTATTGGCGGGGGGCTTTCCACGCCCTACCGCGAAGGCGAGGAGCCGGTAGACATCCAGCGTTATGCCAACGCATGGCGTCAGGCCCGACAGGACATCGAAGCGTTTCTTGGTCATCCGGTACGGATGGAAATCGAACCCGGCCGGTTTCTGGTTGCCGAATCCGGTTGTCTGGTGACCGAAGTCCGCGCGGTCAAAAAAGTCGGCAGCCGAAACTTCATCCTGGTGAACGCAGGCTTCAATGACCTGATGCGCCCGGCCCTTTATGGCGCCTATCACCACATGACCTTGCTGGATGCCGAGGGGGCTCCCATCAATCGCCCTGAGCACGACTACGTGGTGGGCGGCCCCCTGTGTGAATCTGGCGATATCTTTACGCAGGATGAAGCAGGGGTGACGCCGCGTTTGCTGCCCGAGGCGCTGGTTGGCGACTTGCTGATCATCCACGATGCGGGAGCGTACGGCGCCTCTATGTCATCCAATTACA
Source organism: Pseudomonas sp. P4_B4 (assembly GCF_056402255.1). Classification (NCBI taxonomy): domain Bacteria; kingdom Pseudomonadati; phylum Pseudomonadota; class Gammaproteobacteria; order Pseudomonadales; family Pseudomonadaceae; genus Pseudomonas; species Pseudomonas sp. P4_B4. The sequence continues at coordinate 347,846 of NZ_JBFUHS010000003.1, read as the reverse complement.
ACAGCCGCCCCCTGTTACCGGAAGTATTGATCGAGCAAAGGCAAGCCAGATTGATTAGACGCCCGCAGCCGATGTCGGACTTGCTGGCCTTGGAATTGGGGCTTTAAAGGCCAAGTGGTGGGCGAAACTACCGAGTGATGGAATGGGCCTACAATTTACTAAAACATCAATGAGGACGACTTGTATGCAATCGAAAGCGCATTGGGAACAGGTATATTCGAGTAAGCCTGCGCAAGCTGTCAGCTGGTTTCAGGAACACGCCACCAGCTCGTTGCGATTGATTCAACAGACGGCCGTCTCGTTTTCCGCATCGATCATTGACGTGGGCGGCGGGGCGTCGACACTGGTTGATGACCTGATAGAGAACGGGTTTACCCAGCTGAGTGTTCTTGACCTCTCTGCTTCAGCGCTTGCCACAGCAAAACACCGCTTGGGCAGTAAGGCAGAAAAAGTCATCTGGATTGAGGGGGATGTCACTCGGGTATCGCTTGCGCCTCAGACCTATGATGTCTGGCACGACCGAGCCGTGTTCCACTTTCTTACAACTGCAGATGAGCGACAGGCGTATATCGAAAAAGTACTAACATCTGTAAAGCCTGGTGGATACGTAATTGTTGCCACGTTTGCAGAAGATGGGCCTACCCAATGCAGCGGTTTACCTGTGAGGCGTTATAGCGCGGACGAATTGCACTCTGAGTTTGGTGCACCTTTCGAATTGCTCGGGCATGAAAAGGAAAAACATCACACTCCGTTCGGAACCCTCCAGAAATTTGTTTACTGCTATTGCCGAAAACTTCGCTGAATTCGAATCATCAACATCACATTGAGCGCCGTCAAATCACCCATCTAGGGTCTGGTCTGACGGACGGTGCGCACAGCGGACTGACGGGGTTCATCGCGGGGCTCGCCCGGCAAGACAACATCGCCAGTTGCAACATAACCATCAACAGCCTGCAAACGGGATCGCTCGATAGCTACCCCCCCTTCCAACCTACATCTTGTGGGAAGGGGATAAGCGTCTCGTGATTATTTCACCTTTTCAATGGACACAACCGTGGCTTTTGCACCCTCAGACTGGAACTCGAAATTCACCCGATCGCCAATACCGCAGGCGCGACAGGGGAGCCACTTTTTCACCAGAATCGGTCGTTTTCAGTCCTTCGCGACAGGCAGAAAGCGGCCAGAAGCAGTCGTTTGGGGTACGGAAAATAATTCTGCCCCATTCGTCTGTGAGTCGCTACGAAGGCAAACCATTTCTAAAGCTATTGGATTTCTACGTTTTAAAATCCATCGGCAGGATTGAGCCAGAGCAATTGAACGCCTTGGCTCAACTGGAGCCCAAACTACGCGAGACCTATGCCACCCAAGGAACGTGGTTTGAAATAGTCGCCGAGCAGATGGATCTTCCAGATGAGCTTCCCAGCCATATCAACGCCGCGTGGGATTCCTATTCCAAACACATGCAGCAGAAGGGATTGACTGCCGACCCAATGGAGTTCACCTACCGATTTGTAGATACCAACCTGATCGCTAATTAAGACGTCCGCTTTTGGGCTGGCCTCGATCATCCGACCGGCCGCTTCGGGCCGATTCGTGCCCGTCACGACAGGCATCAATCGGCCAACTACAGTCTTTCCCGTTCTGTTTGCGCGAAACCTTGGAATTGGCCAACACGCCCTCATAACAATGGCTATACCCAACTCCTCCGAGAGGAACGACAGACCATGACCAGACAAACCGAAACTGCCATTCTCGCCGGAGGTTGCTTCTGGGGCATGCAGGATCTGCTGCGGCGCTATCCCGGTGTGCTGCACACGCGGGTCGGGTACACCGGCGGCGATGTGCCGAATGCCACCTACCGCAACCATGGCAACCACGCCGAAGCCATCGAGATCGTCTTCGACCCTGCCGTGATCAGCTACCGGCAGATCCTTGAGTTCTTCTTCCAGATACACGACCCCAGCACGCCCAACCGTCAGGGTAATGACCTGGGCCCCAGCTACCGTTCGGCGATCTACTACCTCAGCGAACAGCAACGCGACATCGCCGAGGACACCGCTGCCGATGTCGATGCTTCACACCTGTGGCCAGGCCGGGTTGTCACCGAAATCGAACCGGCGGGACCTTTTTGGGAAGCGGAACCGGAGCACCAGGATTACCTCGAGCGTATACCGAATGGCTACACATGCCACTTCATCCGCCCGAACTGGAAGCTCCCCAAGCGCGCCTGAGAGTCGTGCTTGTGAAGCGCAGAGGTGACCACTTCTGGCCGGTTTCAGCCGGTCGTGGAAGGCAGTAATCGGCCAAAAACGGACTGTCTGTACCTGAAGATTGACTGCGCAACGCAATTGTCTGCCAGGCACCTCCCCCTCTTGAGCTTCCACACAGCTTGCAAAAACCATGTGAATGGGGATAGATCGACTTCAAACATCAACTCATTCCATTTCTCATTGCCAGGGTCAATTTATGCCGCTGAGGTTTCATAAAATGCACGCCAATGGCGATGACTTCGTTATCGTGGACTCGCGTAACTCGTTCAATCCAATGACAGACCGCATGGCTCGGCGAATGGGTGACCGGAACCGAGGAGTCGGGTTCAATCAACTCGCGGTGGTGCTCGATGACGATGATGCAGATGCGCGCTTGATGTTTTGGAATGCAGATGGCTCCACACTGGACGTTTGTGGCAGCGCAACGCGGGGTGCCGCGGATATGTTGATGCGTGAATCAAATACTGCGTCGATAACGCTGCGAACCAACCGTGGCCTGCTCACTTGCGAACGGACCTCAACCGGCGCAATTTCCGTCGACATGGGAGTACCACTTTTCGACTGGTCGGTTATTCCTCTGGCTGTGGAAATGAATACTGTTGATTTACCACTTGCGGGTAGCCCAACAGCTTGCAGCATGGGAAATCCGCACTGCACCTATTTTGTGGATGATCTTGCAGCTGTGGATATAGCGACAATCGGGCCGACCATTGAAACCAACCCCCTTTTCCCCCTCAGGACGAACGTGCATTTCGTCCAGATCATTGACCCAAAGCACATTCGTTTGCGCATTTGGGAGCGCTGGGGAGCGATTCCGCTTGGTTCAGGTTCCTGCTCTTGTGGCGCCGTCGTAAACGGCATTCGTCGTGGCTTGTTAGATAATTGCGTTGAGGTTGAATGTGATGGCGGAACTGTAACGGTTCAATGGGATGGAGTGGGACCTGTCGTCCTGACCGGTCCGGTAGAGACTACTTTTTCGGGAATGATTTCGGGCGCACTGTTACAGGCTTTGTAGTGGCTAATTCGTGATAAGCAGGTAAGTCGATCACTCCCAAGCGAGATGGGTGATGTCCGGACCAGACTCGCACATCCCGCAGCCCTGCCATACTGTTCAACATGACCAGTGCAACTTTCCGCTTCTTTGATGAGCTCAACGATTTCCTGCCGGCCGAACGGCGGCGGCAAACCTTCACCTGCGAGTGCGCGCGAGGGGCGACGGTCAAGCACATGATCGAGGCGCTCGGGGTACCGCACACCGAGGTCGAGCTGGTGCTGCTCAACGGCGAGTCGGTGGGCCTGGAGCGGGTGATCCTCGACAGTGACCGGCTGGCGGTGTATCCCAAGTTCGAAGCGCTGGATATCAGCCCGCTGCTCAAGGTTCGTGCGCAACCTTTACGGGTGCTGCGCTTCGTCGCTGATGCGCACCTTGGCGGGCTGGCCAGCCTGCTGCGCATGAGCGGCTTCGACACCCTCTACGACAATGGCTTCGAGGATGGCGAGATCGCCGAGATCGCTGCGCAGCAAGGACGTATCGTGCTGACCCGCGACCGCGAACTGCTCAAGCGGCGGATCATCAGCCACGGCTGTTACGTGCATGCCCTGAAACCTTCGCTGCAGCTGCGCGAACTGTACGAGCGCCTCGACCTGGCGCGTAGCGCGCGGCCATTCAGCCTGTGCCTTCATTGCAACCTGCCGCTGCACGAGATCAGCCCGGAACTGGCACGGCTGCAGGTGCCGCCACGCATTGGCGCCCTCTATTCGCACTTCCTGCGCTGCGACGCCTGCCAACAGGTTTACTGGGAGGGTTCGCACTGGCGCGGCATGTGTGCATTGCTGGCACCTCTGCTGAACCGATAGCCGCGCGCATCGTACCGGCTGCGTTGCCATGGATAACCGGCTTTTGCATCAGGTAGATAACGGCCAGAAGTGGTCGGTCGATTGCTCTGCTGGCGCTAGTATTCGAAATTATCCTTCACGCCTGGAAAATCGAAATGTAACTACTTGAGGCTCCCGGCCAGGACGGCGATCAGCAATGAACAAAACGCCAGTTTGATGGTAGCCAGGGTACCCAGCAGAATCTGCGGGCCAAAACCTTCCAGAAGCATCTCACTCTCCTTGTTCTTGTCAGGGTGAGGTGAAGGGGGCAATAGAGCGCTCGAACGAGCGCCCTGCTCAAGCTAACGACGACGCGTTACTGGGCGCCGTAGACGTCAAAATCGAAGTACTTGTCGTTGATCCGCGCGTAAGTACCGTTGGCGAGAATGGTTGCCAGGGCTTTGTTCAAGTCTTCGCGCAACGCGACATCGTCCTTGCGCAGACCAAGGCCATCACCGACACCGAAGAAACCAGGGTCATCCAGAGTGGCACCGGCAAATTCATAGTCCTTACCCACCGCTGTTTTCAAGAAGCCGTAACTGGCTTGAATGGAACCCTGCAACGAAGCATCAAGTCGCCCCACGACCAGGTCGGCGTACACCTGATCCTGATTCTGATAGGAAAGAACGTCCACGCCTTTGGAACCCCAAACCGCTTTGGCATAGGACTCCTGTGTCGAGCCCTGCTCCACACCAATGCGTTTGCCCTTGAGCGATTCGAGGGTCGGCTGTAATCCCGATCCACGTTTGACCACTAACCGTGCCGGTGCATTGGACACCTTGTCGGTAAACGCAATCTGCTCCAGGCGTTTGGGTGTGATGGTCATCGAAGACGCCACCGCATCGAACTTGCGCGCCAGCAGTCCCGGGATCATCCCGTCCCAACTGCTTTCCACCCAGACGCATCGGGCTTTCAGTTCGGCGCACAACGCCTCGGCGATGTCGACCCCGAAGCCGGTCAGCGTGCCATCCTGGTTCTTGTATTCCAGCGGTGGATACGTCGGGTCCACCCCCAGCTTCAACACTTTGCCAGACCAGTCGGCCGCCCCCGCCAGGCTCGAGGCCGTCAGGAACACCAGGGAAACGGCTGCAATCATCTTGTTCATTTTTATTCCTCTTCAGGCCGCAGATTTTTTACCGGCACAACGGGCGAAAATGCGCCGTCTCAACACAGAAAACGTTCGACCAACTTGACCCAATAGCTCGCGCCCACCGGCAGGCAGCCGTCATTAAAGTCGTAGCCGGGGTTGTGCAGCAGGCACCCGCCTTCTCCCTCGCCATTGCCGATCACCAGATAGCTGCCGGGGCATTTTTCCAGGACAAAAGCAAAGTCCTCGCTGGCCGTGAACGGTCGCAAGTCATCGATCAGGTGCTCCTCTCCCAGCCAGTCGCGGGCGACTTCATGGGCAAATGCTGTCTGTTCGGGATCGTTGATCAACACCGGATGGCAATGCTGGTAATCGATGTGGACCCGGGCGCCAAAACTCTCGGCCTGGCCCTTGACCAATTCAGTGATTCTGACCTCCAGCAAGTGGCGAATCTCGGGGGTCAGGGCGCGTACGCTCAGGCTCAGGTCGGCGCTGAACGGGATGACATTCGAGGCGCTCCCGGCATGCAGGGAGCCCACCGTGATAATCGCCATCTCCTGCGGGTTAACGTTGCGCGAGACGATGCTTTGCAGGGCCATCACGATCGAGGCACCGACCACCACCGGGTCGACGGCTTTGTGCGGCACCGCGCCATGGCCACCGTTGCCGATGATTTTGATGTTCACCGTGTCGGCAGACGCCATGAACGGTCCGCTGTAAAAACCCAAATGCCCGACGGGATAACCCGGCACGTTATGCATGGCGAAGATCGCGTCACACGGAAACCGTTCGAGCAGCCCTTCCTCGAGCATTTTCCTGGCACCGCCCAGCCCTTCTTCCGCCGGTTGGAAAATCAGGTGCACGGTGCCGTTGAATGCCCGTGTCCGGGCCAGATGCTGACCGGCTGCCAGCAGGACTGCTGTATGACCGTCGTGACCGCAGGCATGCATGACACCGTCGAGCCGGCTGGCATAGGGCAAACCGGAGGTTTCCTGTATCGGCAACGCATCCATGTCAGCGCGCAAGCCAATGGACCGACCCTCGCCATTTTTCAGGGTGGCAACGACCCCGGTCTTGCCCACCCCAGTACTGACCTCAAAGCCCCACTGAGTCAAACACTCTGCAACCAGCTCACTGGTGGCGAATTCTTCAAAACCCAGTTCAGGGTGCGCGTGAATGCTGTGACGTATCGCGATCATTTCATCTTGCATCGCGGCAATACCAGGCAGGACCAGGCCGGCATTCATGGGTGTTCTCCTTCGACAGGGGCTGTGCAGCAGCGAAAGCGCTGTTGAGGTCGATCTTAGGGAACGGACGCAGGGCTGGGGAGACGCAGTTTGGTTATGATGACAACCATGAGTTGTCACCAGGGTGAGCAGATGAAACTGCATCAATTACAGGCGCTGATTGCCAGCGCCGAAACCGGCAGTATCCGCGCGGCCGCTCGCTCGCTGGAGATTTCCCAGGCCGCTGTGACCAAAGCGCTGCGCGAGTTAGAAACCAGCCAACAGCTACCGCTGTTTACCCGAACCGCAAGCGGTCTGAACTTCACCGAATACGGCAAAGTGCTGCTGACTCACGCCCGGCTGGTGATCAAGCAACTGGAGCACGCACAGACCGAGCTTGATCACATGCGTGGCAAGGCTCAAGGCCGGCTCTGCGTCGGGATCACCCCATGGGTCGCCCTGACCTTCCTGCCCGAAGTCGTGTTGGCTTTTCGCGAACGTATGCCACAAATCAAGCTGGAACTGTTCGAAAGCCTGATGGCCGTTGCCCAACCGCTGCTGCGCGACGGCAGCATGGACTTCGCGATTGGCCAACTCCACCCCACACAATCGACCCAGGAATTCGCCTGCGAAACCTTGCTCGATTACCAGACCTCGGTGCTGGTCCGCGAGGGTCACGCCCGACAGCATGCGCGATCGATCCATGAGTTACTGGAAGAAAACTGGACTCTGAACTACGCGCCGGACGGGCACGATGGGCTGATGCAGGAACTGTTCTGGAAACACGGCGCGCAGATTGATGAGAATCGAATCGTGCGTGCTCATTCGCTGGCCATTTTGCAGATGATGGTCGAGCGGGCCGACATGTGCACCTGGGGGCCGTCCATCGTGAGCACAGCCCCGCCATTTCTGGGGCGAGTGGTATCCCTGGGGCTGACCGAGCAGTTCGAGCCCCGACAGCTGAGCATCGTGACGCGCCGCAATGGCGCACTGAGCAATCCGGCGGTCTGCTTCACCGAATGCCTGTTGCAGGTCATTCGGCGCCATGCGCGCTCGGCCAAAAAGGAAGACCGCGCGCTGTTTGAAACCTTACGGCTGCGGCTGTGAGGTGACCCTACGGCTTTATGTCTGATACCTCAGGACGTCTTTGGCTCGAATCTGGCCGTAGGTACCGGCGCCAAGCGTTCACTTCTGACTGATTTCTGCACGTGGCCAGAGGCGGCTCTCGGCCAGGAGCAGTCATTGAGTAGTGTCAACGAAACATGCGGCGATTCAACGAAAGCGTTGTTCTAGAGCCTTTGTTTCATTTTGAAGCACATTAAAAGTGCGCTACTCTCCGCCGCACCAAACGCATAAGGACGCTGCAGATGAATGTCAAAATTGAAACAAATGAACAAGGAAGCGGTTGCAAAGTCTGGCTTGACGACACTCCTGTATCGTTCAAGAACCTGGAAGATGCTCAAACATATGTCGCTCAACTGCAAGAGCGGATTGAGGCTGCATCCAGCTCATTTGCTTCAGAGGCTAATGCCCCTGACTGATCACCCATTTCCAGCGGCCTTCGAGTTGCCGGAGCACGGCTTCCACGCTGCAGGCGGCGGTCGACGGAGTGTAAATCGCTCTCATATTTACCTAACTTACTTTTTCGTGCGTTCTTGCCATTTGGTAACCCTGTAGCGAGTATTTGGGTGAAGCAACTCTCTCATCAGCGAGGTAATGCGCCATGAAAATCGAATTGCCTGAACCGCTCGCCAGCTACCTTGCGGGCGAAAAAGGTACCGACATCGAGGTGTTAGAGCGCTGTTTCGCCACAGACGCCACCGTGCGCGACGAAAGCCACACCTACAAGGGACTGGAGGCTATCAAAGCCTGGAAGCAAGCCTCGCAGGCCAAGTACCAATACAGTATCGAACCTTTGAGCAGCTCGCAGGAAGGACAGACTGTCACCCTGCTCGCTCGGCTGAGCGGGAACTTTCCAGGTAGCCCCGTCGAACTCACCTACACCTTTGTACTCGACAACGGCAAGATCGCATCCTTGGAGATCAGCTGATGTGTCGGCGCTGATTCATCACGACAGCGCGCGCGAGTTGATGGAGAAACTCGTCAGAGGAACGCCGAAAATTTTGTGCAAACACTGTTCCTTTTGAGATGTGACCCGTCCTGAATATCACGTTCTGCCCCATAACCTGGAGATTTCAAGGGCTTTGGTATAGAACCTGGAGCGCGCGGCCAATGAGTTTTTTTATCATGTAAAGGAGCGCAAAATGAGCAGCCTGGCGTTCGAATGACGTGTCGCAGTCGGCTGGCGTTTAGTCATCTCGGGCACCATGGGCAAGGACTTTCTCGGGTACGATGAGCGCGCTTGCTGTCGACTGCAGGGGCCGGAGGAGGCGTTTTGAAACCATTCCCGCTCAGACCTGGCGCCTCAACTCTGAACATGTTCCTGCAAGGGGGCTTGCCACGCCGTGATGCTGTGCCGCAAACGTTAACGGAAAAAGCGGTCATCCCAGGCATTCCCAATGCTCGCTACTGGTTGGACCACGACCTGACTCCGTTCATTCAGGATGCAACCGAGGGCAACAAACGCGAGAGCGAGGCGCTCGCCAAGGCAGGGAAACCGAACAACATCCTGCCGCTGGCAAATATGCTGGCAGTTTCGGGAGGCGGTGACGCAGGCACATTCGCAGCAGGACTCATTACGGGGTGGACCACGCATGGGACTCGCCCCATGTTCAAGGTCGTCACGGGCATTAGCGCGGGCGCCCTGGTCGCCCCATTCGCTTACCTGGGATCCGGGTACGACGACGTCATTCGGTATATCGCCAACGCCATCGGTCCAAAAGACGTTTTTCATTCGCGAAACGTGTTAACCCGTCTTGCCAGCGACGGTATAGCGGACAGCAAGCCACTGTCGCGGCTCATTACAAAGTACGTCACTGCGCAGACTCTTGCGGCGATTGCGTCGGAATACGCCAAAGGACGAATCCTGCTGATCGGCACAACCGACCTTGATTCAGGGCGGCCAGTCACTTGGAACATGGGCACTATTGCCTCTAGCGAAGCACCGGGAGCGCTCGACCTCTTCCGCAACATCATGATCGCGTCGATGAGTATTCCCGGCGCGGTCTCACCCGTCATGATCGATGTGGACGTTGACGGCAAACAGTTTCAGGAAATGCATGTGGACGGAGGGGTAATCACTCAGGTGTTCCTTTACCCACCTGGCACCAAGATGGCGCTGAACAGAGCCACCGGAGCACCTTTGCGACTCGAACGTCATTTCTATGTCATTCGTAATGGGACACTGGAGCCGCAATGGTCTGGGACGAAACGCCGTACATTGAGCATCGGTGGTCGAGCTATCAGTGCATTGATTCAAACTCAGGGGATCAGCGACCTGGAGCGAATTTACCGTATGGCGCAGCAGGATGGAGCGGATTTCAATCTTGCGTACATTGGCTCCGACTTTTACTTTCCGCACAATCAGAAATTCGATGGCGAGTACATGAAGCGTTTATTCGATTACGCCTTTCAACTCAGCGCGAAGGGCTATCCGTGGCATAAATCGCCGCCCTCGGAAAACACTGAACTACGACACACCCGCTGAACGATTGAGCCAATCTGTTGCATCGACCGGTTGAATCCACAGGCGATTGCAGCCCTTCGTGACGGGCAGAAATCGACCCAGGCTGTGTGAAAACGCACTGAACACGTCGAAAACTGAGAGTTGGGTGCGTTACCTGCGAAACCAGCAGGCGAAAGCGCGAATACCACTAGTCAGCGACATAGGCGTTCGTAATGCTGTTTGGGCCGCGTCAGCGGCCCAAACAGCTATTCACGGACGATCAAGTTGCTGGATTCACGCCCTGATCGCTTTAAGCAATCCTGCGATGCCGAAGATGCTCATCATTCGTTTGAGGTTGTAGGCGAGCACATGAAGGCTCATCTCAGTGCTTACTCTCGGCGGGGTTTTAGTCAGGAAGTGGGTACTTCCCATCCAGTATTTGAGCGTTCCAAAAGGATGTTCAACGGTCTGTCGACGACGTCTCATCATCGTTGGATCATTTTCCAGCCGTACCTGCATCGCATCGACTATGGCTTCATGTTCCCAGCGCTCTACCCGGCGCTCCTTACCCGTCTCGTACACTGCTTCTACATTGCGCAGGACTGGCAACTGCAAAATTGCACCCTACTTGACCACCCGTTTGCATTGCATCTGACCACCCATTTGCGTTGGAACTGACCAGCTGTTTGCATGGGACTTGACCAAATGCTTTGAATGGAGTCCTCAGAGCATGAGAATTTCCTCTCGGCCATTTTCAGATCACAGCTGGGTAATTGCGCGGGCTTGCCCCCATTTGTATTCGACCTGACCAGTCATGTGCACCGTATTTGACCAGCAAGATTCGTCGAGACATGACCGGTAGAGAACGGCCAGGAGCTGCCAGTCGCGGCTGGTATCCGATAGACGATTTTCGCCATGGGGAGCCCTCCTGGTCATGACCGAGCCCTCAGGTGAAAATCCCATTTGCAAGCAGACGGTAGTGATGTAGGTTCAATCAATGTCGTCGTGGATGCGGTCTTCGGCTACGAGCCGAAGGCCGCTTGCGATTGCGCCGCTCAAGCATCGCATCCAATAGGAATGGGCTCTCCCCCGAGCACGTCCAGGATAAGTGCAATGAAAACGCTATTCCTCGTTCGTCACGCCAAGTCGAGTTGGGACGATACTTCGTTACCCGACCGAGACCGACCATTGGCGGATCGGGGCAGACGCGATGTGGCGAAGATGGGTAAGCGACTGGCGGAGCGCAATGTGAAGCTCGATATGATCATGTCGAGCCCAGCGACACGCGCGCTTGCGACTGCGGAGGTCATCGCAAAGATGCTCGATTGCAGGAGTAAGGATATCGTGGTGAATGATCGGCTTTATGCTTGCGAGATGGATAACTTGCTCGACGTCATTCAAGAGCTTGGCGACAAACTGAAGCGCGTGATGCTGGTCGGTCACAACCCCGAGTTGGCCGAGCTCGCGCATCACCTCACGAGCGAGATCAACCAGATGCCGACCTGCGCTATCGTCGAGTTCAGGTTCAATACGAAGTCGTGGTCGGGCATCGGCAAGACCAAGCCAACAAAAGTAGGGCTGGACTATCCAAAGAAGGCGTAAGGCTGGCGTATCGACACCGTCGATCCGCTGGTAATGGCGGAGTGGCGAAGGGGTGAAACCATTTCCAATCGCGAGCCTCCTCGGGCAGGCCATGGGCGCCAGGACTGTCAGAACCCGAATGGACCCCTCGCAACCCTGCGCCACAGCTCACCCTTGTCTCTAGACCACCCGCACCGCGCTATCTCGGTCCGTAGTACCAGCGACGTAGGTCAGTGAGCCAAGCCTCCAGCCACTCGAGCAGCGTCTCATACTCGCCGCGCCAGACGATTAGCCGGCATATCTCGCGACCGGCAGCGGGGCAGATCACTCACTCAGGTGTCCTGTGGCCAATTTGAGCCTGTCGCGACTGGCTGCAACGGGTCGCTCTCTGCCGGCCATGATTACGACGCGTGCTGGTCAAGTCCGCGTAAGCGTCCGGCAAAGGCATCCGGGTACGCGCAGTTCTCCACCCGGTTACAATGCTGCAATCAGGCGTCGCCTAGCAGGTGCTTGCGAATTAACCCGTCCAGCGAGAGTCTGCCGGGGCCGCGCGCCAGCAGTACCAGCAGCATGGCGGCCCACTGGATATGGGTTGGCCACGCCAGTGGATAGACGAATACCTCGATGACCGTCGTCATGCCCAGCAGGACGGCGGCCGTGGGTCGGGTGAGCAGACCGAAGATCAACAGTACCGGTGACGTGAGTTCGATCGATACCGTGATATACGCCGCCACTTCCGGCGGTAGTAGCGGCAACTGGTACTCGTCGGTGAACAACGCAATAACCGTGTCCCAGCTGGCGAGTTTGGTCATGCCCGAGTTCCAGAACACCGTAGCCACTGCTAGTCGTAACACAATGGCAAGGAACCAATAGGGAATGCGTTCGAGCCAGTGCAAGGCATGCAGGTAAAGCGTGAGGGTTGGCCCGCGCGGCGCAGTCGGGTGGCTCATGGCAACTCCGTTAGCGATTGAATTGGCCCTGTATGCGATGCGAGGTTGAACCCGGCAAAGCACCCTTGTGCCAGGAGACCGGCCAATGCCACAGTGGCATCGATGCCGGGATGATCGTCGAGGGCAAGGCCCAGCATGCATCCCGAACACAGCGCACGGCTAAAGCGCCAGACCGTCCCGTCGACGCGGTCAACCTGAACGCCGGAACTCCCCCTCTGAACCATCAGGTAAGTCGGACAGCCCGACAGGTCGATCGCCGCCAACGCCGCGTCATCATCCATGAGCACCGCATGCCAGATCGTGTCAGCAGGGTAGCCGGTTCGAATCATGCTGACGGATGGGTGAGGCACAAAGCTGAGCCAAGCGTATTGCGTAGCCTCGACTGCACGCAGTGACGCAATCGTCAGCGCCGGTGCATCGGCTGCGTGAAGGGCGCAGCTGACGGCCCATTCGAGTTGTGCCACATCGGGCAGATAAGGTATCGACGCGCACGGCGCAAATCGTTCGAGAAAGCCCGCAAAATCGCCGCCGAATTCATCGAGGTAGCTGCTGCGGGGGGGCTGCTGCACGATGTATTCGCGTGCCGCTGCGTCGAAAAATTCAGTGCCCACCAGCCGGTCGACAGCCGGGTAAGACAGGCGAAGCGCGCGTATCAGGGTTTGCGTGAAGGTGTTGCGGTAGACCGACAGACGCTCCTGCGCAGCGATCCCGTCGGCAACGACGTGCGCCATGGCATCGACATTGTCACAGTCGACAATGCTGCGCCGCACCGCATCCTGCAACTCACGCAAGGACGGCATGATCGTTCCTTTGCGCTGAATGCATGAGGCAGCACTCGGCGTGCGCGGCTTCTTCGATCAACACGTCCAGCAAAGGGATATGGGTATCCCACTCGATTAACGTCGGAACCGGGCCGAAACAGGCCAGCGCTTCTTCATAGAGCGACCAGACGGCAGGTGCGACCCGTGAGCCATGGTCGTCAATGCGCAGCATGGAGCCGGAATCGAGCACCACGACTGAGTGGCCCGCCAGATGAATCTCGCCAATCGCGGCCGGCGGCAATGCCCGCAGGTAGGCCGACGCATCCCAGCCGTGGTTCTGCGCGCTCACATAGATGTTGTTGACGTCGCACAGAATTCCGCAGCCCGTACGCGCGGCGACGGTTGACAGAAACTCCCATTCCGGAATTGTTGAATGACTGAACTGCAGGTAGGTCGATGGGTTCTCGACCAGAATGCGCTGACCCAGCCGCGTCTGCGTCTGCTCGACGTGCTGGCAGACGACGTCAAGCGCCTCTTCCGTCATCGGTAGAGGCAGGAGATCAGCGAGATACGTGTGTCCGACTACGCTCCACGACAGGTGTTCCGATATCAGGCCGGGCTCGATGCGCTCGCTTGCAAGGCGCAGGCGCTCAAGATGGATCGGGTCGAGCCCATCCGCGCTGCCCAGTGACAGTCCGATCCCGTGAAACGAGACAGGATAGTCGCGCCGCAGCGTTTCCAGATAGCGTAACGGCGTGCCGCCCCCCATGTAGTTTTCAGCATGCACTTCCAGCCATCCGACCGGTGGACGCGTATCGACGAAGACCTGATGATGCGGGAAGCGCAGCCCGACCCCCGCCGAAGGCGGGATCGGGCCAGACGTCGCACATCGGCCGAATTGAGACAGACTCATGCCGCGCTCTCCGTCGATCAGGCGGATTTCATTGCCCCGCCCGCAATCTTGCCGCACACCCCGGCGGGCAAGAGCACGAACGATTTCGTGTCGCGTGCCTGGGTGGCCTGGCCAGCGCAGGAATGGGTGCCTTCGGCACAGTCGTTTTTCGCTACGGCATTGATCCCGTAGCATTTTTCGAGGTGATTTTTCTGCATGTTCATCATGTTTTCTTTCACGATCGGTGGCGCATTCGACATGTCTTTCATCTCCTGCGCGCCGGCCGGTATACCCTGCATCGCGAGCGCCAGCCCCATTGCGGCAGACAACGTGGTGGCGGCGTAAAGTCGACGGTTCATAGCCCAGGTTCCTGACGTGAGCGGCCTCGATGCGAGACCGATAACCAATACTTCGTCATCGGAGGCAAAAGGTTACAGGTCGATCACGAAGGACGCATTGCCTGCCGCGAGACAGCCCGATCAGTGAAGGGAGCACACCGTCCGTTCCGGAACCAGATAGCGTCGGCACAGCGAAAGCAGGGTCATGAACAGCAGTACGCTGCCAAATTGCCAAACGATTACCATCAACGCGGCGTCTTCCGGATGGAAAAGCCGCAGTGCCACATTGGCGAGTGCCGCAGCCGCCAGGCTGCCCCACCACACCGCTCCGGGAGTGGGCAGGCGTGCACCACGCCGGATCGCCAGCACGATCGCCAGTGCCGGGACAGCGCCGGTCATCGCGATACCCGGCAGGCACATGAGGTCGGAATGAAACGCCATCCCGCTCAACCCCAAGCGTATCCACTCGTCCCAACACTGATGGCCCAGGGTCGCTATCCAGAGGGTCAGCGGAGCCACGGGTGTCCACAGTTTCCAGCCCGGTTCACCCGGCACACAGGTGACGAGCGCGGCCCAGCCAGCTATTAACGCCGTGGCCAGCGATGCCAGTTCCTGCGAAAGGAAATTCGGCTCGGCGAGCTTCACCCCGATATCTGCGCGCATCCCCATTACGGCGACCATAAGCGCCAAGACTGGCACCGATACGGTGAGCCACCCGATCAAACGCCAGATGGGGGGAGGCAGGTGTCGAACCGGCTTCAGATCCGCCGCGAGCACATCGATAAGTTCATCGGTTTTCATGTCACTTCATCAGCAGCAAGTCGTGAAGTCTTTTCAACGCTCGATGAGTGGCCACCTTGAGCGCTGCAATGCTCATCCCGGTCGCCGCCGACGCCTCCTTGAGCGACATTTCCCGCTGCTTGAGCAGCTCGATTGCTTGCCGCTGCCCTTGAGGAAGCGAGGCGATAGCCTTTCCCAGCGTTTCCGTGTCCACCGGGGTTTCGTAAGTATCATTCGTCGGCTCGACCGCAAAGGTTACGTCGAGCGCGTCAATCACGAGTTCTTTCCGGTCTGTTCGCGAGCGACGTCTCACACCGTCCACGAGGCGCCGCCGCAGGATCGCCATCAGCCACGGCATGAAAGGGCGAGTTGGATCATAGGTATGGCGGATTAAATGAAGTGTCAGCAGCGTGTCCTGAACTACGTCCTCAATATCGGCGGGGCTACCCATCGGCCACCCCTGGCTGGCCAGCCTACGCAGGATCGGGGTAACCTCGCGCAATAGTCGCGTGTAGTTTGCCTGATCGCCGAGCTGGGCTGCAGCCATCAATGACGCCAGATGTGAATCGTCTTGATACATCGCACCGGTTTTCCTAAAGGATGTATCAAGAGTTCATCAGTCGTGCTCGACTATCGGATTGAGTAGCCATGGCCTCGACAAGGCCTGGCCCTAAGCTGTTGACTAAGCCGAACGACTTGAAAACCCTGGAGAGGAGACAGTACAACTGTAGCTCACAGCCTTTGGACAGTTACTCGAAAATCGGTACACAACCAATAAAGTGAAATACCCGCGCCAGCACGGTGTCGGTTCCGGAACGCATGTCCATAGGTACGGTGGCGAGCCAGATGGATTCGCCAAGTTCACGAGTCGACAGCAGCATGAATGTGCTACCGGGGTTCCATAATCCGTAGTACTGAGGGCCAGTCAATGTCCTTGGGATATGCGCAGAGTCAAGACTTCGGCACACTGCAGTACGAACTGCTGATGTGAGGAGAGGGATCAGGCGATGCGAATATTACTGGCAGAAGACGACCTGATGATCGGCAGCGGCTTGCAAAAAGGCTTGCGCCAGAAAGGATACACGGTGGATTGGGTCACGGACGGTAAGGCTGCTGTACTCGCTTTGGAAACCACCTCGTATGCACTGCTACTACTCGACCAGGGACTTCCGCGCCAGGACGACATGGAGGTACTCAAGGTTCTACGTCTGCACGACGAGACCTTACCGGTAATGGCCGCTTTCTGCCTGTCACCACCGTCGGCTTTGGGTTGACTGCTGCCCCTAGCCAGAGGCAACAATCGGCCGAGGCTGTGTAAAAACGGTTTTGAGCGCGACAGGTACTCAAAATCGGACTGGAAATCGCGTTTCTACGCGAAATCCACATCTGTGACGTGCCGATAAATTTCAGATTTAACGTAGATGCGCGTACTTCAATTTTGGTGAAGCGTTTTTACACACTCTGGGCCAATAGCAGCCCGTCATGATCGGCAGCTATTGGCAAAAAGGCAGCACTGGCCGACACCGACCTACGGCGAGTGTCGGCAATGGGTCGCAAGAGTCGCACTACTTCGATACCACCAGCGCCGGTGGCTGCCAGCTGCCTTCGCCAGCGGGAAGAATCGAAGGCGGTGCGGTCTTCGGCCAGTAGAGACGCATCACCAGATAGACCGTGTCATCAGGCGCCGGCAACCAGTTGGCCTCCTTGGCCTTGCCGGGGGAGTCCTTCTGGATGTACAGCGTCAGTGAACCATCCGCGTTTTTCTTCATGGCCGACAGCATCGGCGAATTGATCAAGTAACGGTTGAGCGGATTCTTGATCAGCAGCTGGCTCTTGCCGTCGTACATGGTCACCGACCAAAAGGCATTGACTGGCGGCAGTTTGCCGGCCGGGAAGGTGAGCGTGTAGTTGCGCTTACTGGTATCCAGCGTCTGGCCGTTGCCGTCGGTGCGGGTATAGGGGTACATCGCCTCAACGGCGTCATTGCCGTAAAGGCCGCCCTTCGCGGCGCCGGCACGCATCAGCCAGTCGGCCTTGTAGAATGCCTGGTCGCCGAAGAACGCGCCGACGTTCCAGCCGTTGATATTTTTCATTCCGCTCGAGAGAAACTTGTCAACCTTCTCGTCGCCAGCCTTCATCCCCAGCAAGACCACCGCCTTGTGCTCGAGCGATAGGTCTTTGAATTCGAAGCTCCGGCCGGGGCCTATGCCGATGCTGGCCAGCTTCGACCGGATCTCCTTGTCGTCAGCCGATGGCGGCACATACTCCAACGCGGCCGACAGGTACTCAAAGAAGTTGTCTTTGATGCCATCCGTGGTGGCCGGTACGAAATCAATCTTCGGGGCAGCGAGCGGCGCTGGTTGATGGAGGAAAGCGGAAAGCGGCTGGACCTTGTAACCCGCCTGAACCTTCTCGACATTCGGCATGTCGGCTGGATTGAACAACTGGGTCCGGATCAACGTCAGTGCGAAGGGGGTCGTGGAATTGAACACTTTATCGATGCCAGGGGGTGTCGCACCCTTCCAATCGGGGCCTGCAATCAGATAGCTCCCGGGTGCGCTGGCAGTTGCCCGGCTCCCGATGTAGCCGTAGTTATAGGTGTTGCCGTCGATTAGCTGCACCGAGTAGTAGCGCTTTTTGGAGACTGCCGGCACCGTGATCACGAGAGGCTCTGCGCGCAGGTCGGTCCAGAGTATCGAGTATGGGGTGTCGCTGTTTGGCGTAATTACGGCGGTGTCAGCGGGCGTCGCGACCCGATGCTCGTTGTGCAGTTGGTTGAAGGGGGCCTTGAACTGGCTGGAACTAGAGTCCACCGCAAACTCGTTCATCACGGCGTAGTTCATGACCAGCGGCAAGCCGTAGATAAAGCCTTCCTCGGCGATCGCCTTAGTCTGCTCGAGACTCGGCGCGGGCACGCCCTTGGCCACATCGGCCTTGTCTGCCTGCGTGATCGAATCCGCCTTGCTCGCACACCCCGCGAGAAGCGTTGAACCCACTACGACGAGTGCCGCAGCCATTGTCCAGCCCCGGTTAGACTTCCCGTTCATTTCCACCTCGTTAGTTTTGAGCAAGCTGGCACCGTGAGTGTTCATGACCACGGTGAAGTAATTTGAATGCCTGAAACCCTCCCGACTTTTTTCAGTAGTGCCAAGTCAAGTTGGCGATCAGGGCTTCAATCCAGGCGTTGTCGAACTCGCCTGATACACGATTGCCAGACAAGGGTTTTTGCTGATCGACTGGCATGCCCCACCCAGACCGCGACCCAACTGAAATTCAGGTCTGTCTCTTTACTTGGCGACTAAGTAAATCCTGTGGCGAAGCGCCAACTCACACGCCCAAGGAGTGTAGATCACAATAAGCCAGCATCCCCTTGCGCAGCTAAGATCGTGCCCGTTATTTGTACGTCTTATCGCCACGATGAAAACGAGATGCAGGTCAGATTCAGTTCCGTAACATTTACTCGCCGCCGTTACGGACCATTTGGCTTCGAGAACAGCCGATCGTAATCAGCAGCCATATACGGACAGTCAGAGAACTGACTGCTATGTGTCCGAGATTAACTCTTGAGGTCCGCCAGCGACCGCTATGGGTGGAACGTGTTAAACACTATCAAAATGGTTCCAGAGGTATGCCGTATTTTTTATGCAATAGCCAATCCAACCGAAGTGGTTCTTGCTGAGACGGAACAAGGGTGAGCAATCATGGGAAAAGGGATGGATTTGTGTTCGTCTGGCTGAACATCTGCAAAGTGTCGGTTGGAGCTGGCGATACCTACCGGGATATCTCAACACGCGCCCGCAAAGAATCCCGTCCCAGTCGCTGAGGCGCTCTTTGCGAGTCATTCAATAGCGAACCCATTCACTGCTCCGCAGAACCCGTAACGGCGAAAATGTTGCAGGGCACTTGATACAGAACCTGCTCCGTCGTACTGCCCACCCATTTGCCCAGACCCTTGCGATGCGCATTTCCCATGACGATCACATCGGCCCGGTGATGCGCTGCAAAGTCGGCTAGCGCTTTGCCAGGCGGCCCTGTAACGAAGTGTTGTCGCTCAATGGGTACGCCATAGTGGTCGGCCAATGCGGTAAATGACTTATGCAGTGACTTGCGTACATCGATGCTGAAGCCTGGCATCGTCACTGCACCAGCGCCTGCGTCGGATATATGTGTCAACGATAGATCGTAGGCATGCAGCAGATGCAGCTCCGCGTTGCATTGCATAGACAACCCGTTCGCCGCCTGGATGATGCGGTCGTTGATGCCAGTGATCTGAGTCTCGGGTTGTGACGGATCGACTGCCGCCACTACCACCCGCGGAAGTGGACACCTGACATCGCTGACCAGATGCACAGCCACCGGACATTCGCGCAGCAGTTGCCAATCCAGAGGTGTAATGAAAACGCGTTTGAGCGCTGACTCGTGTTGCACGTCCTTGATAACCAGATCCGGCTGCATTTCTGCTACATGCTGAAGTATTTCCTGCAGCGCGGTTCGCGTAACAAGCACTTCGGTACTCACCATGACCCCGCGCCCGCGGATTAGATCGGCTTCATCCTTCAGCCACTTTTCGTTCTCTTGCTGACAAGCCTCACGAAAACGCGCACTGGCGCTCATCAAACCCAAGAGGTTGGAGTCTTCGATAAACACCGTGATGTGCAGCGCTGCGCCGGTGGCTTCGGCAATGGCGACAGCTCGCTCCAACGCTGGGGTGTGACGCATGGCTGGACCAGCTATCAGAAAGAGTCGTTGATATTGGCTCATGTAACACCTCCAAACGTTCCGGGTTATCTAGCTCCCCCAGCGCTCTCGCCTGTCACACCACCGACGATTGACTATCGCCTCAACTATCAGGATCGACACTATCAATATACGCCTGGATTTAATCAATTCCCCACTTGGCCGGGTCGACTTTTTCAACCGAATCGCTCGATTGCGGCCCGTCGTAACAGGCCGAAATCGGCCCAGAGTGTGTAAAAACGTCAGATTGGGTTTTCTATATAGATGCTAGGAGACCGTGCTCACGTTTCGCAAACTGATCAAGGTCAAGACGTTTTCAGGAACAGTTAAAACGGCTCAGCTGCCTCTTAAAGTCTTTTGGATGGGGTAAAAAGACCGGTTTTTACGCCGTTAACGCTTTCATCAAGCTAGTGGTACCGATGATTTTCATGACCCGTTTCAGGTTGTAGGCGAGCACGTTCAAGCTCATCTCGGCGCTCACCCCGTTGAGCTTTCGGGTCAGGAAGTGTGTCGCGCCCATCCATTGCTTGAGCGTCCCGAAGGGATGCTCAACTGTCCGTTTTCGGATCCGCATCATCTCCGGGGCGTTGCTCAGCCTGTTCTGCATTTCCTCCAATACGGCTTCATGCTCCCATCGCCGAACTCGCCGTTGCTTGCTCGGTGTGCACTTCGATTTCAGTTCGCAGCCCTGGCAGTTGGAACTCCAGTAACGGTGCAACGTCAGGCCTTTTTCAACGTTGGTATAGCGCCAAATCAACACCTCTCCAGCCGGGCAAACGTATTCGTTTTTTGCCGCGTCATAGATGAAGGCATCGTTATTGAAACGCCCGTTTGCTTTGGCTCCAGAGGTCATCGGCTTGGGCACATAGGCGGTGATGCCGGCATCGTGACAAGCCAGGATTTCTTCGCTTTTGAAGTAACCTCGGTCAGCCACTACCGAAAGCGTTTCTGACGCCATCGCCTCGCGGGCCTGCTTGGCCATCGAGCTGAGTTGATCGCGGTCGGAACCGACGTTGGTCACCTCATGCGCAACGATCAAATGGTGCTGGGTATCGACCGCTGTCTGCACGTTGTAACCGACGATTCCAGTGCCGCGAGTCATCATGGAGCGGCTGTCTGGATCGGTCAGTGAGACCTGTTTATCCGGCGATTCATTGAGCTGGATTTCGATCGCCTGAAGCTCCTTCATTTGAGTTTTGAGCTTGGCGATTTTCTCTTCCAGCCGCACGGCGCTGGGCTCGGAAGCTGTTGGTTCTTGCCGATCAGCTGCATCGAGTGCCGTCAGGTAACGGTTGATGCTCGATTCAATTTCTTCCATTCGCCGCTTCAGTTTGGCGCTGGTGAAATTGCGGTCGCGATTGTTGACTGCTTTGAATTTGCTGCCATCGATGGCGACCAGATGTTCTCCGAACAGTCCCAATTGCTGACACAGCACGACGAACTGGCGACAGACGCCTCGGATGGCCTTGCTGTTGTCTTTTCGGAAGTTGGCGATGGTCTTGAAATCCGGCATCAAACGCCCAGTCAACCACATCAGCTCGATGTTACGTTGAGCTTCTCGCTCCAAACGTCGACTCGACTGGATGCGGTTGAGATAGCCGTAGATGTAGATCTTCAGCAAGATCGCCGGGTGGTAAGCAGGCCGGCCCGTATCGGCTGGGATCGCACCTTAAAAACCCAGATTGACCAGGTCGAGTTCGTCGACAAAGACGTCGACTACGCGCACCGGATTGGTATCGCTGACGTAGTCGTCGAGGCTTTCGGGAAGTAAGGTGCTTTGGCCTCGATGTTCACCTTGGATGAAGCGTTTCACTGGCTTCCCCCTGTAAATGAATACGCAAAAATAATAGTACAGAGAGGCAGCCCTTCATTCGCATTTGAGGTGGATGTCTGTATTCGACGGTGAAGCCAAACTGGGAACCACATATCAGGCTCTCTATACTGGCCATCCCTGGATGGTAGTTAGAGCGCAAAATATGCCCGTCACACCCAATCAAAATTCCCCAGTCGTTTTGGTCCTAGCTCAACAAAGCGACTTGGACAATCTTGTAGCCATTCGAATTGAGGCTATGCGCGAAAGTCTGGAGCGTGTCGGGGATTTGATCCAGTGCGCGCGCGCGAGCGGTTTCTTAGCGGTTTTGAAGCCCACAACACACACTACATCGAGGTATCTGGAGAGAGGGTTGGTTTTGTAGTGGTCAAGCATCACCACAATGAACTCTTGCTCGACCACTTGTATGTGAGACCGAACGCGCAAGGATCAGGGATAGGCTCTGCTGTTCTCACACAGATTTTCAAAGAGGCGGATGCGGTTGCGCTTCCTATTAAAGTTGGTGCTCTCAAAGAAAGCGCTTCGAATCGCTTTTATACTCGCCGTGGCTTCCAATTCGTCGAAAGCAGTGAATTCGACAATTATTATGTTCGTCAGAGCGTTCCGCCGGTTGGCCTAGCTTGCTAGCTGGATGTGATGCACCTCGACGTACGTTTTTACACACTCTGGGCCAGAAACGGTCATTCGCGAAAAGCTGCGAGAAGCAGTCATTCAGCTGCTAAAAGCTTAAGGGCCATTCACAGCGTGCCTCGACAGGGCCTCAATTTGAATGCTGAAGTCGTCCAGTTGACTATCCATCCTAGGAATTTTCCCACCCATGCCGAAAGACGATCCCGACATTCAAATAAACCAGCAATTCAATACGAACAACCTGACCGAATTCGAAGCAGCGCGTCGGGTCGCGTTCGCATTGAGCAAGGCGGTGTACGCTGACCCCGCCATGGCCGTCGAGGTTACACCACAGGACGCCTGCGCATGGCAGAATCCCACACCACCACGTGAACCTGAACCGCCACCTGAGCCAGATCCTGAAAGGGTCAGGTGGGCCTCTGAGCTGCCATTGACTGAATCCGAACGCGCCGATCATGCGTTGGTGCGCGAGACCCGCGAGAGTAGCTTGGCGAACTACGCAGGCAGTCCATCCGAGCAAGGACATGGTCCAGCCCGGTCAGTGTCACCAGTGACACGCAAACCTACGGTTTCTGAGCGACTGCGCCAACAGCGAGCCCGTCGCGAACTATTGTGAAAAGGCCGTCTCGCGAGACGGCCTAGTTTCTCAGGATCGGAACAACCCGACCTATTCGCCGCGATGGCTTTCCATGTCGGCAATGACCTGTGCAGATACGTCGAACACGAGGCGGTGGTAGTCGAACAGATCGTCCTGATCCGATACGAGGTCGACGGCGATATGCCCGCAGTTGAACATCAGCAATAGTTGACCGCCGTCCGGCAGCGGGACGATACGAATAGCTTCGGCTTCACCTGTGGTAGAGATGATGGCTTTGGCGATAAGCAGACGGGTGTGTGAATCAATCGAAAGAGTAGGCATGGTAGCTACTCCGCTTTAGCGAGTATTTCTCAAGCGCCCCCGCAAGTAGGATTAAATCGGCGCACCTTTGAGTGTAGCCCATGCGCACAGACTGCCTAGAGGGATCAGGATCGGCGACCGGCAGAGAACGACCCAAGATGCCACTCACGTAATTGGCTTCAAACAACTACACGCCGCCCTTTGTAGATGACGGCTGATAAGCCGTTCGTTTGTAGTGATCATCACGTCACAACGCTAACACCCGTAAAAAATCGTGGTATTTCTGAAAAATCTCACTGATCGCGACTGGCCAGCCGTGCAACCCATGGATTGGCACTCAGACCATGTAGTAGCACGCTGAGTAAAACGGTACAGACGGCAGTAGCCACCAAGGTACGACTTTCTTGTAGGGGATAGGCCAATATCATGACGGCGAAGACAATGCTGGCCAGACCTCGCGGGCCGAACCAACCGATGAAAAGGCGGGTTTCGAAATCGAAGCGGGTTCCCACCAGGCTAATCAGCACGGGCAGTATGCGAATCACGGTCAGGCTGAGCACCGAGTAAAGCCAGATGTTCAGGGTGAGGCTGCTCCAGGCCCAAGGGATCACCAGTGCGCCAAATACGACCCAGGTAATGACCGATAACAGGCTGGCGAACTCTTCGCTGGCCTTGAGCATCTGGTGCTTTTGCTCGGTAAACAGAAAACTTGCGAGCAACCCACCGACGAACGCGGCGATAAACCCGCTACCACCTAGTGTTTGCGCTGTGGCAAAGCACAGAATGGCGAGCCCGGGCAGGATCAATTGTGACCACATGGGCGTTTGCCACTGGTGTTTTCCGGAGTAGCGCTGCAACTGCCAGGCGAGGAGCGTAAGGCTAATACCGATGAATGCACCGATGCCCAGTTCCTCAACAACTAACTCTAATGCCAGTGAGAGAGGGGACTGTGTCTGCTGTTCGACCAACAATGCCAAAAACATAAGCAACACTGGAACGCAGATTCCATCATTCAACCCGCTCTCGACGTTTAACCCTTCACGCACGGACGCGGGAACCTTGTGATTGCTCACAACAGCCTTACCGAGCGCAGCATCGGTGGGAGCCAGAAGGGTTGCCAGTATTGCCAATTCCAACGGTGGGACCTGTGGGAACAGCCAGACGCCGACCAGCCAACCACCCGCTACGGTCAGTGGTAGCCCTATCATCAGCAAGCGCAGCGGAAGTCCTTCATTGGCCCGCAGGACTTTCAAGTCGGCATTGGCCGCATCGCTGAACAGAACGATCGCCAGCGTCAGCTCAGCCAGGAACTTGAGACCATCCCTGTCAATCCGGGGTTGCAGAATGCCCAGAAATGCCGGGCCGAGAAGCAGACCGGCAAGCATGAACATAAGCGGGCCATTGAGCAGGCGTGACTCGAAACGCCCCGCAAATATGCTGTAGGTAAGGAGGAAGGCGGCAAGCAGCGCTAAGTTCTGATACATCGATGACCTGCCTGTTCAGCGGGGCAGCGGGAACACGCAGCCTTGAGGTAAGTAACTCGAAGGAGACGGCTACAGGCATGGGCGATGACGCTAATGAGGGGTGTGCTAAGCATAGGTGGTGGTCCTTTGGATGCGCCTCTCATTCAGGTGCTTACCGGAAGAACAGACGAACGGAAAAGGCCACCTGCCTCCAGCAGCACACATCGATTAAAGCCCAGGCGACCTCGAGTACCAGTGCCATGTCCTCATTCACAAGCGGAACATGCGACGCCATTCCTTGGTGTCATCCCGTCTCCTCTCCTACGTAGTCTGAATCTCCCATCCCGTCTCGGAGTATCGGCCGATGTGCAGCCCGGGACCCATGTTCAGAGTACCGACATCTTTTTTGGCAGCGCCTGAGGCATTGCGCGCGTGAATGGATGCCAGGGCGGCGCAGGAAACCACCCTCGCATTTTTTGGCAGTTCCAAGGCGAGATCCCCATGATCGCAGAGGCCATGTAGTAGCTACCCATTCGTCGGTTCAGCATTGAGTCAGCGCCCCCCCTGCACCCTGAAAAACTAATAAGACCATGGCAGATTGCGTTCAGCGTGAGTGGCAAAATCTGTTCGTTTTTGAAGGGCGGGATGGGGCAGCTCAGGAATCTGGCAGCAGCGCCGGCTACACCCACAATGAATGACTTCTGGCTGTGAAGTCATTAGTAGTTGCCACGTAACCAGCATAAAAAGGGACAGACCACGATTTCAGGTAAATGCCGAGCCGTCGTGATCTGTTCCCTGTTTCCGCGCAGCCGTTTTCTATGTCTGGCACAACTACCCTGACATCGGTGGGCCTATACTTTAACGATCGGCACACTCGATGTGGCATGCAGTCGTGTTTGATGTATGGGAGACGCGTCGAGCGATCGTTCACGCAGGCCACGGCCTGCCTTCGTCGTAGGGAGGAAAACATTCATGGCGCGTAAATACATCGACTGCCGCGAGTTTCCGAGCGATTCCCACTGCTCAATCGCACTGTCTGCAGACTCTGAAAACGAACTGCTCGAGGCCGCCGCGCAGCATGCGGTCAGTGTTCACAAGCACACCGACTCACCAGAACTGCGTGCTCAACTGAAGACGATGTTTCACGACGGAACCCCGCCTGTTGAAGCACCGCGTCCTGCTTAGCACCCAGGGGTTTCAGAGGAGTGATTGTCATCGATAAGCACCTACGAGGCTCATTTCGATGAGTTCCGCAGGCCTGAGGGTAGTTTTTTATGCCTGGCACAATCTGAATGACGAAGGAGATCCCCAAGGAGCTGCCAATGGCTGCTCCTTGGGGGTGCTTTGGAGAGCTTGTTTAATGTGGCTGCGTGTTCATTCAAGCTAAGCTCAAGCTGATTCGACAGACTGCTACGGCCAAAATCCGGCCTTCAAGCAAGTCCCAGTCACGGCGACATCGGACGTGCACATTGTCTCTTCGCGTAACGGCGCTTGAAAAAAACAAGCGATCGAGTCTATGGCAGCATCTGGCCCAATGCACTCTGGAAACCCCCGCGACAAGTCTGCTTGAATTATTCGGCATACTTGGCATTGGATAATGGGAATCTGCTTAAAGTGTTTCGATCAGCAGCAAATGTGCTATTTCATCAGATCGAATGGGATTTATTTAGAGTTTACTTAGCAGAAAATCAACTAGCTCAGCCGACTAACTAACTAAGCATCAAGCAGAATAGCCACCATACTCAATCATTGAGTTGCGCGAGCAAAAACGCTCGCCGGAGAGCAACTCGACCATAACTCCAAGATCTGGGCATCCACTTGGGGTGGGGAATTTGTTCAGCTGGATAAAGGCGCAGCCAATCGAGGCATTGAGGCGGCAGATGCTATTGCGCTTCCTTTGTCAATAGCGCAACCGACAACAAGTAACGCGATTCCTCCGAGGCAAAGTGTACCGACCGCGTTACAACTTTCTCTGTTTAATATAGATGCAATGGAACAACGGCGCCAGTGCTAGAGAGTCATATTGCGTAGTTGCATAAACGATCAGCGGCAGTTTCCTGGCTTTCAATGCCTGCTCGATTCAAGCGTCACAATCGGACTGATTGGGCAAGATTCGACTTTAGATGTCGACTGCATGGTGCAGGTAAGTGAACTTTCGGCTAACAGGCGGGCAACGGTTGGCCAGTACGCGTAAACCCAGCTCGAAAGGGTATAGGCCAAGAAACCCCGCCACCCACAAGAAAACTGTACTCAGCAAAGGAAGACACTCATGCACACCATTCGCAACACGTTGGTGGTAGTGGATTCACAGCAGTCCAGGGATCTGATCTTGAACAGAGCCAAAATGATTGCCGGCGCTACCCGGTCGCACCTGCATCTGCTGGCCTGCGACAAGGGAAACCACCATGGCTCTTACCTGAACGACATTCAAGTCGAACTGACACAGGAAGGTTATAGCGTCAGTACCCAGCAGGCCTGGTACGGAAGTTCACACAAAACCATCATCGCCGCCCAACAGGCGGTGGGATGCGGCTTGGTAATCAAGCAGCACCTACCCCACACATCACTGATGAAAGCCCTTCTCACCCCCGAGGACTGGAAGCTCTTGCGATACTGCCCCAGCCCGGTACTGATAGTAAAAACCGCAAGACCCTGGACCGGCGGCACCATTCTCGCGGCCATTGATGCCGGTAACAGTGACGTGGAGCACCGCGTCCTGCATTCAGGCATCGTTAGCCACGGTTACGACATCGCCGCAATGGCCGGCGGCACACTACACATGATGAGCGCCCACCCCTACCCCCTGCTCTCGGCAGCCAACCCCGTACTCCAGCTCAAGGAAAGCATTCAGGCTCTATATCGCGAACTGTGCAAGACGTTCCAGGCAGAATTCAACATCAGCGACGATCGCCTGCATATCGAGGAAGGCTCAGCCGATGTGTTGATCCCGTACATCGCACACAAGCTCGAAGCCGCACTCACGGTAATCGGTAGCGTGGCCCGTACCGGGTTGTCCGGCGCATTGATCGGCAACACTGCCGAGATGATTCTGGACACCCTGGACAGTGACGTACTGGTGCTCAAGCCGAACGACATCATCGCCCACCTTGAAGAGCTGGCCGCCCCGCCACCGAGCCCATCGGCCGATACCGCGACATCCTCTTGGYCGTATAACCACCACAACCATCGACCACATACTTAGGAGCTAGTAACTGCCCCGGCCAATCAACTTGCACCGGTACAACATCTATGGTGAGCGCCGCACGATCGAGCGCAGCGACATCGAGAAGATCCACTACGT
Organism: Pseudomonas sp. P4_B4; assembly: GCF_056402255.1. NCBI lineage: Bacteria > Pseudomonadati > Pseudomonadota > Gammaproteobacteria > Pseudomonadales > Pseudomonadaceae > Pseudomonas > Pseudomonas sp. P4_B4. The sequence continues at coordinate 319,661 of NZ_JBFUHS010000003.1, read as the reverse complement.
CGGCAACATCCTCGCCCCAAGCAGGGTGCTAGGGCGGTACTAGTTGATCCGCCACCTCGCCGGAGTCCCATCCCATGCCCTCAGTCCAGTCCAACCAACAGTTGTGTCGCGACCTGAAAGCTGCTTCGCATGCCATAGCACAGGCTGCCCATGACTTATTCGGAGCAGCAAAGCAGTACAACGAGGTCGAGATGAAGGAAGCGACGCTGAAGATCGAAAAGCTGCACCGGCTGGCAGACCGGCTGATTGCGCATGCGGACGAGGTGAAGGCAGGAAAGATTGTGCGCATTACAGAGATGGGTAGCTGGCCTGGCGGTGATATTTAGGTGGGGATCATGGGGCTCACCAAACCGAACCAAGACCTGCGCCGAGACCTGAAGCAGGCGGCCGCCCTGCTCAAATGGTCGGGCGTCGATCTGATGCAGGTAGCTGTGAGGCTTTCGGAGTCTGGCCTTGAGGCTGACGCCCAGGAACTGCTAAGGATCGCGGCAGGATTTCAGGAGGCTGAGGACAAGCTGGCAACCGATGAGGCTGAGCGAACTTTTAACCTCTACCTCAAAGCGCGTCACCTCTGCCCATTCAGTGAGTGGCGGTTGTGTTGCTCAACCCCCACAGCATGAGAACAACAGCGACTATGATGGCGACTCCCACAGTTCCAAACCCTGCCGTCACTAAGCTCTCCTGCCACGGTTCCCCCATGCGTCCACCACTCGCGATAGGCGACACGGACATCGTCCCGAGAGTGGCAGCCAGTACCGTAAACGCCCAGTTTGAATAGGCGCCGTAAAGAGCCGTCCAGTACGCAACTGCCTTTGTGCGTGTGCCAAGGTGTATCTCCATCCAGACTGCGCCAAACGCTAAGAGCAGGATTCCATTCATTACTCCTTCGAGGTGCGCAGCAAGCCCTAAACGCGGATTGCTGAACTGCAGCTCGAACAGGCCTGTGCAAAGACCCAGGAACACTAAGAACATGCCATGCCAGAGTAGTCTACGCCGAGCTTCGACCATAGCCATGAGGCCTCCCAAGATTGGCTGAATTTAGATCTCCAATTCATCTCATCAACTTTAGAACGTTCTTAAGAAAACGCGGACCGCCAACTTGATTGAACACAGCTCGACGCATGAGAGAGTTAACCTGAAAAAACTCCCTCGATCATAGGAATTAAATATTTCAGTAATACTTCTGCGCGACAATTTTGTTTCAATTTTAAGACAGTACACACCAGCCCTGTCGGCTTCACCCGATTCAGCAGTTAACAAAAGGTGTGCCGCTTGTACGTACAGCAAACAAGGAGGTCAAACATGCGATGCTCGCCGGATGAGATACGCCACCAGATCCTGGACGCCGAACCCGTGTTGAAACGACTCGATATCGAGATGGAAGGGATTGAGTTTGATCCGCCGGTGCCTTCAAGCGTCACTGCTGCCTACGCCAAGGTAGATCGGATGATTGAGCATCTGTTGGCCCGGTTCAAAGCAAACCTCATCCTTGGGCCGTTAACGACAGAGCTGAAGTCCCAGTATTTTGATGGTATTCGAACAAAGGTAGCGCATGCCAGGAATGGCAAGTAGCTTGGATCTTCGTCGGCAGCAACCGTTTATTTTTCTCTTCGATTGGCCATCGTTGTCTCCCAAGGGGCACAACATCGGCCATATGGAGCCTGTCTTGAATGTCAGCCATGGGCCCAGGCTGTGTGAAAACACACTTGATACGATCAACGTTGAGATTTTTTTGGATTGCCTGCGCAGTCGGTAGTAGAAAGCATAGATTGGTCCGTGCGGCCAACATCGGCGCGCATTTGGCTGTTGGGGGCCGCGTCAGCGGCAACAGTGAGGATCTGCCGTGACGCTTTTTGACTGATACGCCTCCCCGATTATCCGCCTTAGGCAGGGATGCTGATAACAGACACCACGGTAATGAAGTCCGTCCCTACAAACGATCCACTGTGTGACCATTGATGCGTCAAGTGGGGTACCGCGCCTGGCTCTCGCTGGCGTTCTGAATTCGGCACACTCGTCCGTGCGCTCGAGGCGTCATCGCAGACTATTCTTGATCTGGGTAACCGACCGGTCGCACCGAAGGAGGTCACTCGTTTATGCACTGTGTCCTTTTCGAAATCCGCCGCGGTTCGATCGGATGCATGAAGGCAAATCAATCCGCGCCGTCATCGAGTTCCGATGAACTACCGGTCTGGGGCACGGCCCCAGGCACTTTTGTCTGACACCCTGAAACGGAGACGCCAGCATGAGCACCTTGCAACTTCACCCTGCACTGGACAATGGTATCCAACCCGCCGCCGCGAATTTCACAGGTGGCACCCTGCAATGCCTGTGTGCGACCGACAAGGTCGAGGTCAAGATCGACGCACAAACTCTGTATAACCACGCGTGCGGCTGCAGCAAATGCTGGAAACCACAAAACGCGACATTCGCCGTCATCGCCGTGGTGCCTCGAGATAAGGTCAGCGTCATTGCCCACGGCGAAAAACTGGCGATTGTCGATGAAACCGCCACCATCCAGCGCCACGCCTGCAAGCAGTGTCACGCCCATCTCTTTGGGCGCATCGAGAACAAGGACCATGCGTTTTATGGCCTGGACTTCGTCCACACCGAGCTTTCGCCACAGAGCGGATGGGCTGCGCCGGGATTTGCGGCGTTCGTGTCCTCCATCATCGAAACCGGCACACCGCCAGCGCAAATGAAGGCTATCCGCGAGCGCCTGCGCTCGATCGGCCTGGAACCCTATGACTGCCTGTCCCCGGACTTGATGGACGCACTGGCGACTCATGTCGCCAAACAGAAAGGCCTGCTCCCCGCCGCCTGATTGATCGGTCGCCGCGGTTTCTTTTCCGGACCGCGGCTCCGATTCACCTTTGATGTTGTGCGCCCCACATAATTAACTGGAGGGCTGTGGGCATTAAGACAACGGGTTAATCAAGACTCTTGAGGACCGTTGCCCACGTTGAGATCTGAATCGTTTGGACGGCGGAATTGCCTTGGTTTTTTACGCAGCAACGCCCAAAACGCACGCTTTTTGAGCTCTGAACAGGCGACGGCCACCGAGACCGACTTTTTCAACAGAATCGACCAACACCCGCCATTGAAATGCACCCTGAAAAATCAACAACAACCCGAGTATCAATCCGAAACCTGATCGAGCCCGGGGCGACGCATCGTCAGGTTCCGGGCATTGCCCAGGCATCGACCTGACTGAACTTCACCGCCCCGGCACGACCTTCAGGCTATAGCTTGGGCTGCGCACTCAGCGCCGTGACCGCCCTGGTTTTCCTGAAGAAAATACCGTAGACAATCGACAGCACCAGCAGGAACGGCACACCGAACACCAGGGTCATCTTGAAGGCTTCAGTGAAGTAGGTCGTGATCATCACCGCCCCCATCAGTACTAGCCCCAGCAATGTGCTGTAGGGAAACAGACGCATGCGGAACGACAGTTTGCGGTTGCCATTGCGTTCGTGAAAACGACGGAAACAGAAGTGCGTCAGGAAGATCATGAACCAGGTAAAGATCGCGCCGAACATCGAGATCGCCATCATCAGGGTGAACGAACTTTCCGGGTACAGGATGTTGAGCAACGTCGCCAGGGCGATACCCGAGCTGGAGAGCAACAGCGCGTTCAGCGGGATCCCGGTCTTGCTCAACACTCCCATGGATTTTGGTGCGTAGCCGGCACGGGACAGGCTGAACATCATGCGCGTGGTGATGTACAACTGGCTGTTCATCGCTGACAACGCCGCAATCAGGATGACGAAATTCATCACGCCGGTGGCGCCGGGAATGCCGATGGCTTGCATCACCGTGACGAACGGGCTCTGGGCATGGCCAGCCTGGACCCAAGGCACGATCGCCAGCATCAACGCCAGGGTCAGCAGGTAGAACACCACCAGGCGCACGATAGTCCCGCGAAAGGCTTTTCTCACTGCTTGTTCCGGGTCTTTCGCCTCACCGGCGGCCACCGCGATCATCTCCACGCTCAGGTAGCTGAAGATCGACACGATCACCGCTATCCACATCCCTTGCAGACCATTGGGGAAGAAACCGCCGTGAGCGGTGTAATTGTGCACGCCGTATTCCGGGTTGCCGGAACCGAACACCACATACACCGCCAGGATGATGAAGCCGACAATCGCGCCGATCTTGATGGTCGAGAACCAGTACTCGAAGGTGCCGAAGGTCTTCACGCTGATGGCGTTGAGCACGATCAACACACTGGAGAACGAGACGATCCATATCCACTCCGGCACGTTGGCAAACCAGTACTTCATGTACATCGCCACCGCCGTCACTTCCGTGCCGACCGCGAGCACAATCGCCGCCCAATAGGCATAACGCACCAGGAACCCGGCCAGCGGGCTGACATAAAATTCGGCGTAGGCACCGAACGAACCCGAGGTCGAATGGGCCACGGTCATTTCCGCCAGGCAGCCCATCAGCAGCAAGGTGATGATTGCGCCGATGGCGTAGCTGAGCAACACGCTCGGCCCGGCATAGCCGATGGCATAGGCGCTGCCCATGAACAGCCCGGTGCCGATTGCACCGCCAATGGCGATCATGCTCATCTGCCCCGACGTCAGCTGACGCCGCAGGCCGTGTTCACGCTTGGATATCGTTTCGAAACCGGAGTTATCGGTCATTTTTATGTCCTCTGGATTTTGTCTTTCTTGAAGAGCACGTCGTAGGTTTAACGGTGGGGATCAGCCACGCACAGCAGGACACGGATCAGAAAATACTCAGTGGATACTCGATGATCACCCGCACTTCGTTGTTGTCGGTGGTGTCGGCGCGGGCGACCTGCGAGGTGGAGCGCACACTGGCCTGACGCACGCGTATTGAAAGGTCCCTGGCCTTGCCTGACTGCACGACATAGCGCGCTTCGAGGTCGCGCTCCCAGCGCTTGCCGTCATCGCCGTAACGTCCATAGGCGCCATTGGGTCCGCCCTCGTAATGGCTGTCATCGATGTGGTCACCACTGACGTAACGCGACATGAAGCTCAGGCCCGGTACGCCGAAAGGCGCCATGTCCAGGTCGTAACGCAGTTGCCAGGAGCGTTCGTTGGGGGCGTTGAAGTCGAGGACCTGAATCGAGTTGGCGAGGAAAATCGAGGTGCCCGGCTGCTGATCGAAACCCAGGTAATCGAACGGCTCATCGCCATCGACCCGCTGATACGCCAAGGTCACTCGATGGGCACCGAACTTGTACGCGGTGGCCAGCGACCAGGTGGTGTTGTCGATCTTGCCGGCCAGGCTCTGGCCGCTGTCGTTGGTGCGATAGAGATTGAAATCCAGGTTCAGCGACTGGCCTTCACCATGGGCATAGGTGTAGTTGGCATTGCCGTAGTACTGGCGCCAGATGTCGGTGAACTGCGAACCGTACAGGCTGACACTCAGTTGATCGCTCAGGGCGTAACTGCCGCCCAGATAATCGACGCTGCGGGTTTCCACGCCGGCGTACAGCGCTTTAAGCGCGCCATTGGCATTGGTCGAATTACTGTCGTTGCCGGCGGTGAAGTGACCAATGTCCAGTTGCAATGCCTTGAGTTCATTGCTGGTCAGCTGAAAGCCGGTGGCAACGCTGGTGAACAGTCGCGCATTGCCGGTGCCGAACACCGGGTTGAGTGGGGTCAGGTTGCCGTACTTGAGCTCGGTCTGCGAAATCCGCGCCTTCACCGCGCCACCCGCTTCGGAGTACTCATCCTCGGGACGGCCATCGGAATCGACCGGCAGCAAACCCGTGCCCGTGCGTCCCTTGCCACTGTCGAGCTTGAGGCCCAACTGCGCATAGGCATCGACCCCGAACCCCACCGTGCCCTGGGTGTAGCCGGAGCGGTAATCGAGCATGATCCCGTGGGCCCACTCGTCCCGGTAGTTCTGCCCGCCCGGGTTGTTGAGGTTATTGCGGTAGAAATAAAAGTTACGGTTGGTCAGGGTGAGGCTGCTGTCTTCGACAAATCCGTTGTCAGAAGCGGCACAGGCCATTTGGCCAAGGCAACTGGAGATGGCGAGCGGCAAGGCAGGCCAGAGGGACAGTTTCATTCTGCGTGCTCCTTATTATTGTGATTGCAGAACTGGTTATTGCCGGCGGCCGAAGCCCTGCCGCGGAGAAAATCCTGCGGCAGGAATCGGATGTCGGAGGGTTCAGGTCACGCTGTGGCGAACCTGGAATTGCGCTTGCGACCAGGTGTTCCGGTCGAGGATCTCGCCGAGGATCTGTACCGCATCCCAGACTTCGGTAAAGGTCGTGTACAGCGGGGTGAAACCAAAACGCATGATGCGCGGCTCGCGGTAGTCACCAATCACGCCCCGCTCGATCAGGGCCTGGATCACCGCATAACCTTCGGGGTGTTCGAAGCTGACGTGACTGCCACGTTTGGCGTGCTCACGGGGCGTGATCAACTTCAGTTCGTGAGCCGCGCAACGCTGCTCGACCAGTTCGATGAACAAGTCCGTCAGGGCCAGGGATTTGCGGCGCAAGCTGGCCATGTCGGTCTGGGCGAACACATCCAGGCCGCACTCGACCATCGCCAATGAGGTAATCGGTTGGGTGCCGCACAGGTAGCGGGCGATGCCGCTGCACGGCTCGTAATGCGACTCCATGGCGAATTGGCGCGAATGGCCGAACCAGCCGGACAGGGGTTGCGGCACCAGATCGCACAACTGTGGCGAAACCCAGACAAATGCTTGCGAGCCCGGCCCGCCATTGAGGTACTTGTAGGTGCAGCCGATGGCGTAGTCGGCACCCGCCTGGTGCAGGTCGACCGGCACCGCGCCGGCGGAATGGGCCAGGTCCCAGATGGTCAGCGCGCCACACTCGTGGCTCAGCGCGGTCAGGGCCTGCATGTCGTGCATGTATCCGGTCTTGTAGTTGACGTGGGTGAGCATGACCACCGCCGTGTCCTGGTCAATCGCTTGCGGCAACGCTTCAGGACTGTCGACCAGGCGCAGGGTGTAACCCTGTTGCAGCATCTGCGCGAGGCCTTCGGCGATGTACAGGTCGGTGGGGAAATTGCTCGACTCGCTGACGATCACTCGCCGCTGCGGCGACCTTGTAGCCTGTACGCGCAAGGCAGCGCTCAGCACTTTGAACAGGTTGATCGAAGTGGTATCGGTCACCGCCACTTCACCCTCCCCCGCACCGATCAAACCGGCCAGGCGGTTGCCCAAACGCTCGGACAGCTCGCGCCAGCCTGCGCTGTTCCAGCTGCGGATCAAGCCATTGCCCCATTCCTCGGCGACCACCGCTTGCGCCCGCGCCAATGCAGCGACCGGCCGCGCGCCCAGGGAATTGCCATCGAGATAGATAATCCCTTCGGGGAGCGCAAATTGCTGGCGCAGGGGCGCCAGCGCGTCCTGGGCATCAAGCGCCAGGCAACTGTTTCTTGTCGTCATCGGGTGTCCTGTTTTTTGTTATGCGACGCCATCCGGGCAGGTTGCATCAGCCGGTTCAGGCGCCCTGATTCAAGGCGATTCACTTGCCTTTCGATGGAGAGATAATGAACGAACCTTTGAAGAATTTTCGTGCAAAGTAACCGGCCATGTAGTAATTATTTCGCAGAATGTTCGAATCAAACCCCAATAAACGCGGATTTATTCAAACCATGAATCTTGACTCGACAGACCTGAGAATCCTGCATCAATTGCAACAGGATGGCCGTATCAGCAATCAGGAATTGGCGGAGAAAGTCGCCTTGTCACCCTCGGCTTGCCTGCGACGTTTACGCCTGCTGGAAAGCGAAGGGATCATCACCGGCTATCGCGCGGTGCTGAATGCCGAGCGGCTGGGCATTGAGCTGGAAGCGATCGTTCATGTGTCGCTGCGACAGGACGTCGAGGACTGGCACGAGACCTTCATCAAGAAGGTGCAGCAGTGGCCGGAGGTGGTCACCGCCTATGTCATTACCGGGGCGAGCAACTATGTGTTGCGGGTCCAGGCCCGCAACCTCAAGCACTTCTCGGATTTCATCGTCAATCACCTCAACCGCACCGCCGGCGTCACCGATATTCGTTCGGAAATCGTCCTGCAAAAAATCAAGGAGCGTGAGCAATTGCTGGATCTGGTGGTACGCAAGTAAGGCCGCGGCGGCCCTTCAAAGTCCCTGCTGGCGCCGGGCTTCGTTGCGCTGCAAGGTCATGCTCGGGGTTTCGTCGAACAGCTTGCGGTACTCGGTAGAAAAACGCCCCAGGTGCATGAACCCCCAGCCCATGGCGATCCCGGAAATACTGCGCACCGTGCCGTGCTCGAGGATCTCCTGGCGGACGGCGTTCAAGCGATACTTTTTCAGGTAGGCCATCGGCGACAGGGCGAAGTACTTCTTGAACGCGTCGAACAACTTGAAGCGCGAAACGCCGGCAGCGGCTTCGATGTCCTCCAGATGCAGCGCTTCCCGGGCGTTGTCGTGGATGTATTGCCGGGCCCTGACCAGGTAGTGCGGCAACTTCACGCCCAGCGCGTCCCGCAGCTCCTGCGAATAGTTGTTTGGCTGGGCAAGGATCAAGCCTTTGATCAGCGAGCTTTCAATGTCCCGGGTAAAGGCCACCTGCTCGAACAGTTCACTGCTGCGCTCCATCTCGTCGATGAAATAACGCGCCATGCGCCACCACGACGCCGATGGCCCATCGATCGCATCCATCACCGGCTCGAAGCGCAGCGGCGCATCCAGGGGCCGTTGCAGCATCCCTTCCAGAGCCTCGCTCATCGCCACTCGGGTAATCACCACCTGGACCTTGCGACAGTCACCGGAAATCGCCAGCAGCTGGTGTTCATTGGGGGAAATGATGACCCCTTGATCACGGTCAGACCTGACCACGCTGCCAGCCTTGCTCAGCTCCTGTTCGCCCACCAGCGGCAAGCTCAGGCTGTAGCTGCTGAAGTGCTCGGCGTCCTCGATATCGATGGTGACATCGGTACCGTATTCGATCGTGCCCAGGGTGGTGGCCATCGACTTGAACATGTTGGCGTTGTGATGAAAGCGGATCCGTTCGGGGTTCGCACTCACCAGCCGATGAGGTCCGCAGATACCGGACATCCAGCTTCTGGCGGCCTCCAGGTCATCGCTGTCGACACGAATGTCGCGAAACTGCGGATCGACTTTGCTGCTCATCACGGTGCACTCAAGGTTTTTTTCGGCGCGCTCTGATGGCGCGTATGCGGTTTGCAAAGGCAAGTTCCAAGCCACAAGATCGCGGTGCTGACCCGGTGGATAGCAATCGCCAATTAAGTGGATAACGCTTGGCGACTCGAGCCGGAAAATGCCATCAAAGGGTATCGAACGCCCGCTCGAACAGTACCTGATTACCGCAAACCGCAGCAGCCGTTTATCGCCTGGTGCATGCCGCTGGGTATTCGCTGCCCAGCCCGCCCCCTGAGTGTTACCGCCAAACTTTATGGACTGCCTTCGCCCACAAAGCGGATAGACCCAGGCACGCCCCACTCTCTCTAATGAACGTACCGATTAGCCCCAATAAAAACAGGTACACCTCATGAGTGGCGAAAAAAACGTCGAGCAATGGAAAACGTTTATCGAAAGCTGCCTGGACTTCCGTCCGGCAGAAGGCGTATTCCGCATCGCCCGGGACATGTTCACCGAACCGCAGCTGTTCGATCTGGAAATGGAACTGATCTTCGAGAAGAACTGGATCTACGCCTGCCACGAAAGCGAGCTGGCCAACAACCACGACTTCGTGACCATCCGCGCCGGCCGCCAGCCGATGATCATCACCCGCGACGGTGACGGTCAGCTCAATGCACTGATCAATGCCTGCCAGCATCGCGGCACGACGCTGACCCGCGTCGGCAAGGGCAACCAGTCGACCTTCACCTGCCCCTTCCATGCCTGGTGCTACAAAAGCGATGGCCGCCTGGTCAAGGTCAAGGCACCGGGCGAGTACCCGGAAGGCTTCGACAAGGCCACACGCGGCCTGAAAAAGGCCCGCATCCAGAGCTACAAGGGATTCGTCTTCATCAGCCTTGATGTGCAGGCCGAGAACAGCCTGGAAGACTTCCTCGGCGACGCCAAGGTGTTCTTCGACATGATGGTCGCCCAGTCGCCCACCGGTGAGCTGGAAGTGCTGCCCGGCAAGTCGGCCTACACCTACGACGGCAACTGGAAGCTGCAAAACGAAAACGGCCTGGACGGTTATCACGTCAGCACGGTGCACTACAACTACGTGGCCACGGTGCAGCATCGCCAGCAGGTCAACAGCGAAAACGGCACTGCCGCCAGTGGCACCCTCGACTACAGCAAGCTCGGCGCCGGCGACGCCAACACCGATGACGGCTGGTTCGCGTTCGATAACGGTCACAGCCTGCTGTTCAGCGACATGCCAAACCCGTCGGTACGTTCCGGCTACGCGACGATCATGCCGCGACTGGTCGAAGAACACGGCCAGCAAAAGGCCGAGTGGATGATGCATCGCCTGCGCAACCTGAACATCTATCCGAGCCTGTTTTTCCTCGATCAGATCAGCTCGCAATTGCGCATCATCCGTCCGGTGGCGTGGAACAAGACCGAAATCATCAGCCAGTGCCTGGGGGTCAAGAACGAGTCGGACGCCGACCGCGAAAACCGCATTCGCCAGTTCGAGGACTTCTTCAACGTCTCGGGCCTGGGCACACCGGATGACCTGGTGGAGTTTCGTGAAGCCCAGCGTGGTTTCCAGGCGCGCCTGGAACGCTGGAGCGACATCTCCCGCGGCAGTCACCGCTGGGCCAGCGGCGGCACGCCCAACAGCGAGTCAATCGGCATTGCCCCGGCCATGACCGGCACCGAATTCACCCACGAAGGGCTTTACGTCAACCAGCACAGCAACTGGCAGAAATTCCTGCTCGATGGCTTGGACGCGAAATCCCTGAAACTCCGTGAGGTGCAATGATGAATGCGCAATTGCAGTACCAGATCGAACAGTTTTTCTATCGCAAATCCGAACTGTGCGACGCCCAGGACTGGGATGCCTATGTCCAGCTGTTCGCCGAGCACAGCGAGTTCCACTTGCCGCAATGGGACTCCGAACACGTCTACACCCGCGACCCCAAACGCGAAATGTCGCTGATCTATTACCCCAATCGTTCAGGCCTTGAGGACCGCGTATTCCGCCTGCGCACCGGCAAGTCCGCGTCCGCGACGCCGATGCCGCGCACCCTGCATCAGATCAGCAACGTGCGGATCGGCGCCCTTGCAAACGGCGAGCTGGAGGTACGCCTGAACTGGCACACGCTGTACTACCGCCTGGCGACATCCGAGCAGTTTTATGGCCGCGCGACCTATCACCTCACGCCCCACGTCGATAGCTGGCTGATCACCCGCAAGCACGTGTTGCTGCTCAACGACACCATCAACTCGGTACTCGATTTCTACCACCTCTGAATCCAAGGAGACCGGGGCATGAACCATAAGGTCGCGTTCAGCTTTGCCGACGGCAAAACGCTGTTCTTTCCCGTGCAACCCAACGAAATCCTGCTCGACGCCGCCCTGCGCAATGGCATCAACATTCCCCTGGATTGCCGCGAAGGCGTCTGCGGAACCTGCCAGGGCCGTTGCGAGTCAGGCGATTACAGCCAGGACTATGTGGATGAGGAAGCCCTCTCCAGCCAGGACCTGCAACAACGCAAGATGCTCACCTGCCAGACACGGGTCAAATCCGACGCCGCGTTCTACTTCGACTTCGCGTCCAGCCTGTGCAACGCCGCCGGCCCCGATCAACTCAGGGCAAGGGTCACCGATGTCAAGCAGGTGTCGGCCAGCACGGCGATCCTGCATCTGCACCTGGGCAATGCGGGACAATCGCTGGATTACCTGCCCGGACAGTACGCCCGGCTGCTGATTCCGGGGACCGAGAACAAGCGCTCCTATTCGTTCGCCAATCGGCCGAGCGCCAGTAATGAGCTGCAATTCCTGATTCGCCTGCTTCCCGATGGGGTGATGAGCGACTACATCCGCGAACGCTGCCAGGTGGGCGACGAAATCGCCCTGGAGGCACCGCTGGGGGCTTTCTATCTGCGGCACGTCGCCAGGCCATTGATCCTGGTGGCCGGTGGCACCGGTCTTTCGGCATTGCTGGGCATGCTCGACGAACTCGCCGAGCGCGGCTGCGAGCAGCCCGTGCACTTGTACTACGGCGTGCGCGATGCGGCCGATTTGTGCGAACAGGCGCGCATCCAGGCGTATGAACAACGCATCCCGGGGTTTCGCTACACCGAGGTGGTCAGCGAACCGTCGCCACACTGGACCGGCAAGCGCGGCTACATTGCCGAACACTTCGACATCGCCGAACTGCGTGATGGCCAGGTCGACATGTACGTCTGCGGGCCGCCGCCGATGGTGGAGTCGATCAAAACCTGGTTGCAGGCACAGGCACTGGACAGCGTGCAGCTGTACTACGAGAAATTCACCGAGAGCAATGCCTGACACCGCTCACCCGAAGGGAGCGCCGGAACCGGGCACCGGCGTCCACTTCGGATCTGTTGAATGGGTTACACGCGTTGTGTAGTACTCAACGGCCGCAAAATCGCCCTGACCGGACTGGCGTCCAGATGAGCGAACCGCAGCGGCAAGGCGATCAATTCATAATCGCCTTCCGGGACCTCATCCAGCACGATGCCTTCAAGAATCGCCATGTGATGGCGGGCCACGGCGCCGTGGGAATCCATGGTCCTGGATTGCTGCGGGTCCAGCGACGGTGTATCGATGCCGATCAAGCGCACGCCAAGGCTCGCCAACAGGTCGATGGTTTCCTTGGCAACCGCCGTGAAGTTCGAATCCCAGGTCGTCAGCGGTGCTTGTCGATAGGTTCGCAGCAGCACCCGCTCGGGCACATCGTGCAAACGCCCTTCCAGTTGCCCCGGCTGCACCAGCTCGCCGCTGTCCAGACAATGCAAAACGCGACAAGGCCCGATATAGACGTCCAACCCGACATCGCCAATCGCCGCGCCGTCAGCGCTGTAGTGCAACGGTGCATCGACGTGGGCGCCGGTATGCGGCGACAGGGTGATGCGTCCGACATTCACCGGACACTCGGGACCGTAGGTCCAGACGCGCTCCTCAAGGAAGGGCGTGTCACCCGGCCAGGTCGGTGTATCGGTACTCAAGGGTGGACTGATGTCCCACAACGTTGTGTTTTTTGTCATCGCAATGCTCACCGTGGTTTCCGGGTGAAATGATACGAGCGGCAGTCGTGAAGATTCGTGCAAAAACCTCAGGTAACCGCGCGGGTTTTCGCACAAACCACCATGGATGAGCGGTATTGCGGCAGGAAATTTCAAAGACACGAAGTCGAAAAAAAGTCGCAAGCCCCTCGATTCTTCGGGGCTTGCGACTCATTGCCGATACGTCCTTCAAACTCCCGGGACGTCATCGACGGGTATGCCTGACTTGTTCATTGCCGAACGTGCAGGCCTAGTTCTCTACCTCAACCGCGTCGAAATCCGGCGCGTCTGGCGCGTCCGGGGCGTCCGCCACGTCCTCTCTGGCCGCCTTCGCCTTGGCTTTGTCAGCCTCTCTGGCCGCCTTCGCCTTGGCTTTATCAGCCTCTCTGGCTGCGTTCGCCTTGGCTTTATCAGCCTCTCTGGCTGCGTTCGCCTTGGCTTTGGCTGCGTCTCTGGCGGCATCTGCGTCAGCCTTGGCGGCATCCCGGGCTGCATCCGCAGCGGCCCGGGCAGCGTCTCTGGCTGCATCTGCATCTGCGCGCGGTACGCCAGCAGCTCTTGCGGCATCCCGGGCTGCATCCGCCTCAGCTCTCGCGGCGTCCCGGGCTGCATCCGCCTTAGCTCTGGCGGCGTCCCGGGCTGCATCTGCATCAGCCTTGGCCGCGTCTCTGGCTACATCAGCGTCATTTCTGGCAGCGCCTCTGTCTTCCGCGGCTTCCCTGGCAGCGTCCCTGGCGTCTTCTGCGGCTTCCCTTGCAGCATCACCAGCATCTTCTGCGGCTTCCCTGGCTGCATCTGCAGCGTTATCCGCGTCGTTGTCATCGTCGTTGTCACGCGCGTCGTTGTCACGCGCATTGCCTGGGCCTCTGTTCCCGACCATTCCACCATGGTCATCGTCGTTGTCATGCGCATTGCCCGGGCCTCTGTTCCCGGCCATACCACCATGGTCAGCGTCGCCGCGCCCTGGGCCTCCACGGCCGTCAGCGCCATGGCCTGCACCACCATGACCGCCGCCATCTCCATGGCCGCTACCACCGTTACCGCCTCCGCCGTCACCACCGTGACCACCGCCTCCGGAGCCTCCACTGCCGGAGCCACCGCCGCCACCGTGACCACCACCGCCACCGCCGCTGCCACCACCGCTGCCGCCGCCGTGACCGCCTCCGCCGTCACCACCGTGACCACCGCCGCCTCCGCCGCTACCGCCACCGTGGCCGCCTCCGCCTCCACCTCCGCCGCTGCCGCCATCTTTGGCATACACGCTGGAGAAACTACCGATGTAATCGGGCACCAGAACAGTCGATGCCGACAGGACCCCGCCAATTGCCAGAGCCAACAAACATTTCTTGAGCAGCATGATGCACCTCCGCTTGGAGTTGCGTCGCCATCTCCGTATCGAACGCAATGTCCAGTGAGTTCCCGGCCGCCCATTGGAGCGGCCAGCCAACCGGCACGGCCATAAGTCTGCAGCAATAACGAGCCACCGCGGTTTCCGTACGATCCCTCAGAGCCAGTTAGCATATTCGCGTGGGAAATATTCCCACACACTCAGATTAGTACTATTAGCCCAAGTGTCAACGACCAAATATCAGAACAAATGCAGCGTTGAGCAAAAACTTCAACCTGCCCCATTGGAGAGTCGCCCCTCACCCGATCGGCTGGTTAAACGAGACAATTTTTTCAATGGAATAGATCAGGAGATGACATTCGGATTTACCCAGGGAACCTGGGGTGAGAGCTAGCGGGCCTGGCAGGTTTTTCGAAGCGCACTGCCGCGTACGGACCCGCCTGGGTCGAAGCGGTGAAGCGCATCAGTGAAGAGAAACAGGCGGGTATCAGTAGGTGTGGCTGAACACCAGTCCAGCCTCGCCATCCGGGCTGGCGTCGGAAAAACCCTTGACGGCATACAACTGAAACTTCCAGTTCTGATTGAGCTTGTGCGTGAGGAAGAGGGTGAGTTCCTTGATCTGGTCGCCCGTGGAAACGACTTTCTGCCGCCAGTCGTAGGACACCCCCGCCGTGGTGCGTACGAACACGGGCATGGCAAAGCCCAGGCCGGCGAATATCGGGTTGTCGAAGTTGGAGCCCGACGGGTCGCCGAATTTTTTCCAGCCCAGGGTAGCGAACCCGGTCACAGGGCCGAAGGCTTTGGCGACATCGACCTGGGCGGAATAGTCGGTTTTGCCGGTGCCCAGGCATTTGTCTTCGTCGGCTGTGGGCAACTTGACCTTGCCGATCAGGTCCACGAACAGCCCGCTGACGCTGCCGTCAAGCACGGCATAGTCGGCACCGGCGACGGTGTCGCCCAAACCGCTTTCCACTTTGCCGCAGCCGCCGGGCAACGGCTCGCCGTCAGGGCCGACCGAAGGATTAGTGATGCGTAGCCAAGGCACAGTGAGCTTGTAGGTCATGGGGCCGGTCTGGTATTTGCCCACCAGCGGGACGTACCAGGTTTCGGAAGTTGTACCGGTGCCATAGTCGCCCCGAGAGTAGTCGGTTCCGATCGAAGTCGTGAAGGTATCGGCCAAGGCTGGCAAGGCCAGGCTGGCAAGCCAACCTACGAGCAGGATGCGCTTGGGGTTCATGCTCACCTCGTGTCTTGCGTCATCGAAGTTCACACGCATGCTTTGTTGCGTGACTTACCAAGCCTAGTCACTTATGACGATAGTGCATCATGACTGCACTGTTTAACCCGACCTGCCGGAGTGATCGATTTTTTCGACCGGCTCGACCCTCTCAACTTTCTCTACCTTCTCGACCTTTTCAACCTTATCTACCTTCTCGACTTTTTCTGGCCGTTCAACTTTCTCGACTTTCTCCGGGCGTTCGACCTTTTCGACTTTCTCTACCTTTTCCACCCTCTCGACTTTGTCGGGTTGCTCGACCCTCTCGATACGCTCCGACTTGCCGGACTTGTCCACGCTATCTATCTTGTCGCCACCGCCATGACTGTCATTGCCCCCGTGGCGAGTATCGTCGACAACGCTGCCTTCGCTCTCGGAGCGGCCGCTCCTGTCACTGCCCGAGTTCCCCGAGCTGCCGGAGTTGCCGGAGTTGCCGGAGCTATTGGAGCTGCCGGAGCTATCGGAGCCGCTCGAGTTGCTCGAGCCACTTGAGTCGTCGGTGTTTTGCTCGCTGGTGCCGGGTCGTCCGTGCCGGTTGCCGGCTGGCGAATCGGAGCGCTCGCGGGGCAATTCGATACGCGTTGCCTGCACGTCTCGCGCGCCGGTGAACACGCCGTTGACCCGCACGCGTCGATCCAGCGCCAGTTCCGAAGCCTGCACACCGACAAACACGGTGTCGCGCGCCAGCGTCACATTAAAGCCACCGACCACTAAACGGTGGTCCTGCCGGCCCTGTACCAGGCCCTCGATCACCGCATTGTGTGCCCGGCCAATGAAAGGCAGGCTCGGATCGGGGCGGCTTTGGTTCACGTCCAACTCGCGACCGGACCAGTGGCCGCGCACCAGCATTTCCTGCGCCGGGCCTGGGTGATTGCTGAGTTTGATTCCCTGGAGATAGCCGCTGCGATCCACCGAGCCGATGGCACTGGCTTCCTTGAGGCCGGGCGCCAGGTCGATGCGGCTGGCCACCACTTCGCCACGAGCATCGCGCAGCCCGCTGACCCGTACGGGATCACCCAGGCGCAGACCGGGAGCGACTTGAGCACCGTTGGCCAGGCGTACCGGTTGCCCCATGACGCGCATGGGCATGGAAGCGCGCGGCAGGGCTGTCAAAGGACCTTCGTAGGCGTGCAGGATAGAAATGCGCCCGGCCTCCAGACCTCGCTGGGAATTGAACGCTTCCACGGCAACCACTTGGCCTACCGCCAGGTGGGTGCTGGTGGTGGCAATGCCGTTCTCGCTGACTGGGACGTTGTTGTTGAAGTGCACTTCCACGCCATTGACGCAGATCGAGGCGAACCCGGTGATGGTGCCGACAATGCCGGTGCCACCGATCCCGCCGTTGTCGCTTTCACTGCCGATGCCCGTGCCACCCACGCCGCCTGCAACGGCACCGGTGCCGCCAATGCCGCCAGGGCGCTTTTTCAGCGGTGCGCCGGTACCGCCGATCCCGCCGTTGTCGGTGTCGATGCCGGTACCGCCCATGCCGCCAGGCGCTGCGCCCGTGCCGCCGGTACCGCCCGGAGCCTGGATGACTGGCACTGTGCTGGTGCCCGCGTCATTCTGGCTGACACAGGCTGGGGCGGCTTGCAGCACAATCGGAAGCCCGAGGCCCAGAGTGAGGGCGATTGTACGAATCAGGCGCAAATTGACGGTCATGGCTTAGGGGCCGTTTGTGAATCGGGATCGGAAGCTTCAGTGTAGAAGTACAATCCGACCGTGATGCGCTGGCGTGGTTCAAGGCTGGGCAGGTCCCGGAACTCCAGTTCGGCGGAGAGTCGGTTGAAACTCAACAGGGCCTGCATTCCCTCGCTGGCAACGGCCTCGCGCAACGCCTCGACGCTCATCGGGGACAGTGCGTCATAGTGCACGCTGCGTTCAAAAAAGGCCGGACCTTCGCTGCTCAGGTTGTGTACCGCGGCGCAGGCATGATCGTGCAGGTTATGGCCCAGGTAAGCGGTTTTCTCATCGAAGCCCTTTTGTGGCACGAAGGCCTGGGCTTCGAGGTGCACGAGATCTTGTTCGTCAAGGCGCACGACGCCCAGACGCAGCCACTCGTCCAACACCACCCGCGCCCTGATATCCGTGCTGACCTTCGCCACCAGGGCGTCAAAGGAGCGGTCGCCGCCGACACGGGCCAATCGAGGCAGTGCCAGTGGCTGGCCGGCGTCGTTGCAGAACGGCGCGTTGGCCCAGGCGTTGACCAGTTGCGCTCCGAAAGTGATGTTTTCCGGAAGCGTGGAAGAAGCCGGGTCACTGGTATTACGCAAGCGCCGTACATCCTTGCGATGCACGCCGGTGAGCAGGCTGATGCGGCTGTCGGTCGGTGCCTTCTCGCCCAGACGGAACTCACGGTCCGCCACTTCGACGAAAACCTCCTTGAGCAGGTCGGCAAACACCAGGTAGGTGACGCCTTTGCGCAGCATCAGGCGTACCAGCGGCCGCATGACATGTCGCAAGGCTTTGAGGAGCGAGGTGGGCAGCGTCGACGATTGCATTCAGCGAATTCCTGGATAGATAACCCCAGTATAGCTACGTGGGAA
The DNA here is from genome assembly GCF_056402255.1 of Pseudomonas sp. P4_B4. Classification (NCBI taxonomy): domain Bacteria; kingdom Pseudomonadati; phylum Pseudomonadota; class Gammaproteobacteria; order Pseudomonadales; family Pseudomonadaceae; genus Pseudomonas; species Pseudomonas sp. P4_B4. Next base: position 301,338 of record NZ_JBFUHS010000003.1, on the reverse strand, counting down.
ATAATCCCATGAACGCACGCGCGTATTTTTTGTCGCGCCTCATGCAAAACCGGTCCCCAGGGTTTGGCATGAGGCCACAAAACGCATCAGATCCGGCTGTTGTCGTCGGGTTCACCGCCGACATGGACGCCGCGGTCGTCACCAGGCTCACCACCGACGTGGACGCCTCGGTCATCACCAGGCTCGCCACCGACGTGGACGCCGTGGTCATCACCAGGCTCACCGCCAACGTGGACACCGTGGTCATCACCAGGCTCACCGCCAACGTGGACACCGTGGTCATCACCAGGCTCACCGCCAACATGGACGCCGTGGTCGTCACCGGCTTCGCCGCGAGCGTGGTTGCCGTGGTCGTCACCCGCCTCTGCATGGGTACCACCGCGACCGGAGTTCGAGGCTCCAGAACCGGCATGGCCTGAATTCCCATGGTCGCTGCCGCTGTGGCCACTGTTGCCGCCGCTCCCACTATTGCCACCATGGCCACTGTTGCCACCGTTCCCACTATTGCCACCATGACCGCCACCGCTACCGCTGTTGCCGCCGTGACCGCCACCGCTACCACCATTGCCGCCACCGCCACCGCCGCTTCCGCCACCACCACCACCACCACCACCACCACCACCACCACCACCACCATCCTTGGCGTAGGCACTCGAGTCATGGGAAACGGAATCCGGTACCAAAACCATGGAAGCCGAAAGGACGCCACCAATTGCCAGTGCCAGTAATCCTTTCTTGAAAAGCAGGTAAGTGTTCATCGTGCATTCTCCTGGTGATTTACCGCGAGCAGTGTCAACGCAATACGCGTTGCAATCCGGGAGCGGCATTGGAGCAATCCGTCTGACTTACAGTTTCTCCTGAATTCATTGCGTGGGATTTTTTCCCACACAATGAAATTAGACCTTTCTGGCTCCGGGTCAACCGGCGCAGGAGAAAGCCGACCGACGGCTGGGGACACGGATGGGGATGGAGATGGGGGTTGCCCATGTGGGGGTGAAATGGGCTTGGCTTTTGGCGTGCTTCGTCGATAGCTACCCCGGTACCGAGGATTTTTGCGCACCGGCATTGCCCGCCCTGCCGGCGACTGCCAGTGCCACGCAACAAGCCAGTAACGAGAATGCGGCGAATGCGCCCATCACATGCAGGTAAGGCAACACGTGATTCCAGGCTCGAGCCACCCCCAGGAAAGCGGCGAATAGCCAACCGCTCATGGAAAGCGCACCCAACAAGGCGAGCCGCGTGCGGCCTGCAGTGCGCAGTGCGACGAAGGGAGCCTTTTGCAGCAGCGGGAAGCCGACTCGATGCAATAGTGCACCGTTGAGGCTCAGCAGCGCGACGACCGTCACCTTGGCCCAGAGTTTCTGATTGAGCAGATACGCGTCGCCTTCAATGAGATAACCCTGAAGCACCAGCAACAGTCCGCTTGCCCAAAGGGCCAGCAGTGCGAGGCTGACGATTTTCTGGGTTTCATCAAGGTACTCAAGCCTCGCCTGGTCCAGTATTTCCTTGCGCCAACTCCAAAGCTTGTGATCCGCCTGCAACACCCTCCCCAGGGCAATACACGTAGCGAGCAGATGACCGTACACGAGAAGCATTTTGAGCATTGCCTTGACCTTATTATTGTTTTGGCGCTGCGTTCCCTGCTTCGCTGAATTGAAATCGAATGATACAAATTAGCAATTGCATTTACAAGGCGAGCTTTCGTTCAAATAGTTGGGTGATCTGCTGGTGGGAATCGCCCTTCTGCCAGCGATCCCACTGACGTGCCGGTTTTCCTGAACATGCGGATTTAATGGGTTATGTCCGGCACGACAAAGCGTGCCGGCCACTTCCATCACCGGTACTTACTTTTTAATGGACACAATCGTTGCTTTTCCACCCTCAACTCGGAAAGAAAACGATACACGGTCTCCAAGCGTCAGCCCTGACAGCTGATCTTCCGTCACTGAAAAGGCCATAGTCATCGGCGGCCATTGCACGGCGGGAACAGCGCCATGGGCGAGGGTCACCGTATGCTTCGCAGGATCGATAGCCTTGATCGTACCCTCGGCACTGGCGGCTGGAACTTGCTTCGACTCCTGCTTCATTTCCATGCCTTCCATACCGTCCATTTTCATGCCCGGCATGTCCTCTGCCAGGGCAGAAAAAGACAGCGTAACTACGGTGCTGGCAACTGCAATCAGGGTCAGTTTCATACGATTTTTCCTTGAGGGGTGGTGAGTACAACCCGGAGGTGACGGCGGCGCATCAGGCGATACGCTGCCGGAATGACAAACAGGGACAGCAAGGGTGCCGTGATCATGCCGCCAACCATGGGCGCGGCGATGCGGCTCATGACTTCGCTGCCGGTGCCGCTGCCCAACAGGATGGGTAACAGACCGGCGATGATCACGGCCACGGTCATGGCCTTGGGTCGAACGCGCTGCACGGCGCCTTCACGAATGGCCGCAACCAGCCCGTGCTCAGTGCTGTCGCCGAGGTCTTCACGTTCGGCCCAGGCGTTCTTCAGGTACAACAACATGATCACGCCAAATTCCGCAGACACCCCTGCCAAGGCGATAAAACCGACCCCGGTGGCGACTGACAGGTTGAATCCCAACAGATAGAGGAACCATGCCCCGCCAGTCAGTGCGAACGGCAGCGTGGCCATGATCAGCAAGGCCTCGTCGAAGCGGGCAAAAGTCAGGTAGAGCAGCACGAAGATGATCAACAGCGTGGCCGGCACCACCAGCTTGAGTCGAGCGTTGGCTCTTTCGAGAAATTCGAACTGTCCCGAGTAGCTCAGGCTCATGCCGGGCTGCAACTTGACCTGATCGCTGACGACCCGGCGCAGATCGGCGACCACCGAGGCAATGTCCCGGCCACGCACGTCGATGTATACCCAACCAGAGGGCCGTGCATTCTCGCTCTTGAGCATTGGCGGACCGTCCGTGATTCTGATCTTCGCCACGGTGCCAAGGGTGATCTGGCTTCCTGACGAGGTGTAGATGGGCAATTGCTCCAGGGCACCTGGCGAGTCGCGCCACTCACGTGGATAACGTACGTTGATCGGGAAGCGTGCGAGCCCTTCTATCGTCTCCCCTACATTTTCACCCCCTATGGCGCCAGCCACGATGGACTGCACATCGGCGATATTCAGCCCATAGCGGGCGGCAGCCTTGCGGTCGATATCCACATCGATATAGCGACCACCGGTCAGGCGCTCGGCCAAAGCCGAACTGACACCGGGCACGTCTTTGGCCACTCGCTCGACCGCTTGGGTGACCGCATCAATTTCCGTCAGGTTGGTACCGGCAACTTTCACACCGATGGGACTCTTGATGCCCGTTGCCAGCATATCGATACGATTACGAATCGGCGGTATCCAGATGTTGGTCAGACCGGGCACTCGCACCACACGGTCCAGTTCCTCCACCAATTTTTCCTGGGTCATGCCCGGACGCCATTGCTCATGTGGTTTGAACTGGATCGTGGTTTCGAACATTTCCAGAGGCGCCGGATCTGTCGCGGTTTCAGCGCGACCGGCCTTACCGAAAACGTGTTCAACTTCTGGCACGGTCTTGATCAGGCGGTCAGTCTGTTGCAGCAGTTGCGCGGCTTTCTGCGCAGACAATCCTGGCAGAGCTGAAGGCATATAGAGCAGGTCGCCCTCGTCCAACGGCGGGAGAAACTCGCCACCCAAGCGCGACAATGGCCATAACGCACTGACAAAAACCAATAGCGCCACCAGCAGAGTGATCTTTGGTCGACGCAAGACCGCGTCCAGAGCCGGCTGATAGATCCGGATCAACCACCGGTTCAACGGGTTCTGTTGTTCACTGGGAATTCGCCCCCGAATCCAGTAGCCCATCAGCACTGGCACCAGGGTCACTGACAACCCCGCCGCTGCGGCCATGGCGTAGGTCTTGGTGAAAGCCAAAGGGCCGAACAGTCGCCCCTCTTGCGCTTCCAGGGTGAACACCGGAATGAACGACAGGGTGATGATCAACAGGCAGAAGAACAGCGCTGGTCCCACTTCCGCCGCGGCTTCGGTCATCACATGCCAATGATGTTCACCCTTCAGTTCCTCTCCAGGATTGGCCACGTGCCACGCTTCAATCTTCTTGTGGGCGTTCTCGATCATCACCACGGCGGCATCGACCATGGCGCCGATGGCGATGGCGATCCCGCCCAAGGACATGATGTTGGCGTTGATGCCTTGGTAGCGCATGACGATGAAGGCAATCAGCACCCCCACCGGCAGCGAAATGATCGCCACCAGCGATGAGCGCAAGTGCCAGAGAAAGATCCCGCAGACCAACGCGACAACGATGAATTCTTCGATCAGTTTGTGGCTGAGGTTTTCCACCGCGCGATCGATCAGCTTGCTGCGATCGTAAGTGGTGACGATTTCCACCCCGGCCGGCAAACTGCTTTTCAGCTCGTCGAGTTTGGTCTTGACCGCTGCAATGGTCTGGCGAGCATTCTTGCCGCTGCGCAAAATCACCACGCCACCGACCGTCTCGCCTTCGCCGTCGAGTTCGGCGATGCCACGGCGCATTTCCGGTCCCGACTGGATCGTGGCGACATCGCCAAGGGTCACCGGAACACCACCCGCACCCAATTTGAGTGGAATTGCCCGAAAGTCATTGAGTGTCTTCAAGTAACCGGAAGCCCGCACGATGAACTCGGTCTCAGCCATCTCCAGCACCGCGCCCCCGGTTTCCTGATTGGCCTTGCCGATAGCCTCGGTCACCTCAGCCTGAGTGATACCGAGGCTGGCCAGTTTCAGCGGATCCAGCTGCACCTGGTACTGCTTGACCATGCCACCCACCGTGGCCACTTCCGCAACGTTGGGCAGCGTCTTGAGTTCAAACTTGAGAAACCAGTCCTGAAGTGCGCGAAGCTGCGCCAAATCGTGTCCGCCGCTGCGATCCACCAGTGCGTACTGGTAGATCCATCCCACCCCCGTCGCATCGGGTCCCAACGCTGGCTTGGCGCTGGCCGGCAACCGACTCTGCACCTGGCTCAGGTACTCCAACACCCGCGAGCGGGCCCAGTACAAGTCAGTGCCGTCTTCAAACAGCACGTAGACAAAGCTGTCACCGAAGAAGGAGTAACCACGCACGGTCTTGGCGCCCGGCACCGAGAGCATGGTGGTGGCCAACGGATAGGTCACCTGATTCTCGACAATCTGCGGCGCTTGTCCTGCATAAGGGGTGCGGATAATCACCTGCACATCGGAGAGGTCTGGCAGCGCATCGATGGGCGTGCTCTGCACCGACCAAATGCCCCAAGCGGTGACGAACAGTGTCGCCAGCAATACGAGAAAGCGATTGGCCACCGACCAACGAATCAGGGCAGCAATCATGGCTGACTCCCCGATTTGTCCAGACGCTCGACACGCAAGCCATCGTCGGTCTGGCTCACCGCGACCCGAACCTTGTCACCCGCTTTAAGGCCTTGCATCAGCGCCGGGTTGGCGAGTGGGAACGTCATCGTCATGCCAGGCATGCCCAGCGTCTTGAAGGGACCATGAGCGAGCGTGACTTCTTTATCGTCGATCTCGACGATCTGCCCGTCAGCCTCATGCAAACTGGCGGCTGCTCCACTGGGTGGCGACTCTTGCTCCGTGCGAGCAACAATGCCCTTGAGACTGGCCTCCGAGTCGAGGAGGAACTGGCCAGACGTAACCACCTTCTGGCCTTCTTCCAGGCCTTTCAAAATCGCCGTCTTGCCATCGCTTTCCTGCCCGGGCTGCACCTCCACCGGGCGGTAGCGGCCGGCGTCTTCGGCGAGCATCACCAAGGCACGTCGGCCAGTGCGAATCACCGCTTCGCTCGGCACCCACAACACACTTTGCTCAGTTGCACGGTTCAGGCGGACCTGCGCCGTCAAACCTGGTCTCAAGCGCCCGTCCGGATTGGGTAGCTCGACACGTACGCGAAGGGTGCGACTGTCCGGATTGGTTTCAGGCAAAATCGCGCTGACCTTGCCACTGAGCGTTGCCCCTGGAAAGGCTGGCAAGCGCGCTTCGACGGCCTGCCCCACGGTGATAGCTCCGGCATCCGATTCCGGAACGGCCACGGCGAGCCAGACACTGCTCAAGCCAATGACACGCGCCAGAGTCTCGCCAGCCGACACGGTCATACCCGCACGTACGTTCAACTCTTGCAGCACGCCGCTGATGGGGCTGGTGAGGGTCAGGTTCGGCTGGACTTTGCCACTGCGCTCTACCTGGATGATCAGCGCAGCCGGCATCCCTGTGAGCCTCAGTCGCTGGCGGGCCGCAGCCAACAGGTCAGCATCACCGTTGCGCTTGAGTGCAAGGAACTCTGTCTGGGCGGCCGCCCACTCCGGCACCAGGATATCCGCCAATGCCGCGTTGGCTTTGAGCACATCACCGGGTGCATGGGCATAGACCCGCTCCACAAAGCCCGCTGTACGAGCCTGAATCACCGCGACATCCCGTTCGTTGAACGCCAGGACACCTGTCACGTCGAGGTTGGACTCAAAGACGCCACGAGTGACAGTCGCAAAACGCAGACCAAGATTCTGGGTCAGACTCGGATCGATACTGACGGTCGCACGATCCCCGACGCCCCCGGCGTACTGGGGGACAAGTTGCATGTCCATAAAGGGGGACTTACCCGGTTTATCGAACTTTTGCTGCGGGTACATGGGGTCGTACCAATACAGAGCCTTGCGTTCATCCGGTGAATTGGGGCTCTGCTGCGGGGCGGTACTGGGTACTCCGCTCATGCGCTGGGGAGCCAGCCAGTAACCACCGGCAACACCCAATGCCAGCGAGAGGCCAACCAGCCATGCCCCGTTCCATTTTGTAAGGTTCATTGGCCGGACTCCCCATAAGCAAAAAACAGACGCGCACTGGTCAGCGCTCGCTGCTCTTCCACGTCGATCTGTTTGAGGCGGGCTTCGATGAGTTCACGTCGGGCGGTAACAACGGCGTTTAAATCGCCTTTGCCGGCACGGTAGCTGGCCATGCTGAGTTCGACCTTTTCCCTGGCCAGCGGCAGCAGGCTTTCCTGGTTGCGGCTTACCGCACGATTCAGGCGCTCATAGTCAGCCAGTTCGTTTTCCAGTTGCTGACTGTGCTCGCGTGACAGGGCTTCGCGCTCAGCCTCAAGCTGACTGACTTCAGCCTGTTTGGCTGCGATTTTCGGGTTTTGCCGGGAGTCAGGAAACAGCGGCAAGTCCCAGGAAAACTGCACGCTGACCATATCGCCAAACTCACGGCCACGGTGCTGGTAATCCAGTTCCCAGCTCCAGTCCGACTGTTTCTCCGACATGGCTTCACGAACCTTGGCTTGCGCTTCGCGGGTCATCGGCGCAAACGCTGCCAACTCGGGGTGGTGTTGCAGTTTATGGGCGTAGCTTGAGGAATCGACAGGCCACTGCGGCAAGCTGCCCACAGGCTTGTCGTTGGCGGCGGAGCCAATCCAGCGTTTGAGGGCCGCTCGGGCCTGCGCTCTCTGGAGAACCAGATCGTCCTGCTGCTCCGCCAGTTGAGCCGCTTCTTGCTTGGGCGTCACCGCATCGGCGGGTTGAGCGCGGCCACCGGCAATCTGGGCCCGGACGGTATCGGTCAGCAGGCGGTTTTCTTTGTAGAAGTCCTGGAACAGCGCATCTTTGCGCTCAACCGAGTAGCTACTGATCCAGGCCAACGCCGTGGACTGGCGTACCTTCTGGCGTTCGACCCGACGCTCTGCCGCAGCTCGATCAACGGCCGCATCGGCGACCTCAATGCGCGCTTTGCGCTTGTCGCTGTTGGGCATATCTTGCCTGACCCCGACCATTTGCATGGTCATGAAGTCCTGGTCGATGCTCCAGCGATCCGGGCCGCCGATGGGGTAGTTCTGCACACCTGCCAGCAACTTGGGGTCAGGTAATTCACCCGCTGGAATAGCCGCACTGCTGGCAGCCTGAATTTTAGCGTCTTGTGYGGTCAGCGACGGTGCATTGTTTTCAGCCAGCCGCAACGCTTCATCGAGTGTCAATGCGGCAGCGAAGCCAGGCAATGCCAGTACGCTTGCCGCCAGACCGGCCACGAGGGACCAACCTGTGCAATAGCACTTGGAGTTCATGTTTACGATTCCTGTGATCATCCACTGCACGCGTCAAAAGACATGCGCGCAGCCAGTCCATCCCGCTAATGCGGAATGAGGCTCAATGTGGGACAGGAATCAAACGCGAGGCGGTCGCCATACCCCGGACGGGGTTTGTACGGGCAGGGAATCACTGAAGAAGGAAACCACTACGGGGCTGAACACGGTTACAGGAGGCTTGAGGATCGAGACTTGCAGCATGCCACCCGTCTTGCATTCCTGGCCTGGCTTGCAGGGTTTGCCATGCTCTGTCGGGCTTTTCATGTCGTTGCAGCAGTCCATCCCCATGTCGTCCATCATCACCATGCCCATCGTCTTCATCGGGCACGGTTCTGTCGGTGCCTGGACGCCCGCCATCCCGCTGAGAGGAAGCGCCAGGCTAATCACGAAAATGAGGCAAAACCGCAGATAGCGTTTCATGGGCCGGAGTGTAGTCGCTGAAAATTGCTCTTACAATTGGATGCTTGCTCTCAGCAGCCTGCCGAAGGCCCTGATTCAGGCGATATCACCGTATCTGAATTAAGCCAGCATTATCGCCAACATATGATTTACGCAGCATTGAGCGTGCAGGCGACTGGTTGAATCCACAGCCAGACATTGGAATCTGTCCATGTAACCGCTTCAACGCACGATACCGAGAAAATCTTTTGGCGTCCTTGCTCCAATGGCGAGAGTCCATCCACGCCGGCTCCCAGGTTTTCGCATGATTGACCTTGGTTTGTCGACCCTGCCCACACCTTTGCCGTCAAGCCTCGCTGCGCTGGTACGGATAGGCCCCAAGCCTCGTAGTTCTTCCTGTACCAAGCTCAAACCCAAATCGAAGGAGGCGCCGTACATAGTGAAAATCCGACTACTCAGGGGTGAGTGAATACAAACCACGAGCCTGCCAACGCCGCTACCCAGACCAAAACGATGAGCACTGCAGCGACCCTGTTCACCGGGCGCTTCACTTGGCCTTTCTCCCACTCATTTGCCTTGAGTTGGCATTCGCCTAACACCTTGGTTGGCATCAGCCGAATTGCTAGCAGAATGCCGAGAGGCAAAATGATGACGTCGTCCAGGTAGCCCAATACCGGGATGAAATCTGGAATGAGGTCTATGGGGCTCAGTGCGTAGGCCACCACAAAAATCGCAATCCATTTTGGTAGCCACGGCGTTTCAGGGTGCTGGTAACAGAACCATAACACCATGGTTTGTCGTTTCAGTCCTTTTGCCCACCGACGCAGATGTTCAAGGAGGTCTTTCATCTCGGCACCTTTGGGGAAATCCTGGAAAAGGTCATTGCTGGAACTCTTTGATGGCCAACCGTGAATGGAGAGGTGTTTCAGGCTCCGAATCGGCAGGCTGTTGGCAAACTACGCGCGGTTGAAGAACAGCAATGTGAAACGGCTACCACCGTTCGGGCTGGGGTCATGCCGAACACTCCACCCAAGATGTTCTGTCACACGCTTGACGATAGACAGGCCTAGACCCGAACCGCTGATGAAGTCATCGTCTCCTCTGACGAATCGATCAAACAGCCGGGCACGTACGGCTTCAGGTAAACCCGCGCCACTGTCCTCGACCACAATCCCCGATGAGTTCAAGCAAATGCTGATGACGCCTTGCTCTGTGTGCTGGCAAGCGTTACGCAGCAAGTTACTCACCGCGATGGTGACCAGTTCAGGAATGGCCAATGCTAAAACATCGTCGGTGCAATGAAAGTCGAGCGTCAGGGCTTTTCCTCGGAGCAGAGGCTGACAGCGCTCCAGTTCACGCTCGATCAAGGTCCGCAAGTTGATCAAAACAAGGTCGCTGACCTCCGGTACCCGGGCCAACTGCAATAAGGCCCCGACCTGCTGGGCAGTTTCCGAAGCGTTACGTCGAATACGCTCAGTCATGCCCAGAAGTTCCGGACGATCCTGCAAGCGACTGGTGAGCACTTCCGCTGCGCCGAGCATGATCGTCAAGGGCGTGCGCAGTTCATGACTGACGTCGGCGGTGAACCAACGTTCACGTTGTAAGGCATGGCTCAACTGGTTGGTTCGATCATCAATTGCCCGTGCCAATACACCAATTTCGTCCGTAGCATCGAGGCCGGGCAGCCTGCCTGTCGAGTGTTTGTTCTGAACCGATTGAGCCAGTTTGGTCAATGGCAGGATTACCCGGTTTGCACTGGCTCTGCCGATCAAGATGGCTAAGCCGATGCCGCCCAGAAACGCAATACCCAGGGTGATGTAGGAAGAGGATTCGATAGACTCAAAGTCGCTTTGGTCATCCACGACAGCATAGCGCTCGCCACCTGCCTCACCGATCAGTACGTGCAGTCCCCGTCCGTTCAATTTCATTTCGTGAGTGCCAAACGCTAATTTTTGAAAAGGCTGTGGAATCGACGTGCCCTTAAAAAAGCTGAGATCGAGTGTTTGTGACTGCACGGCATGGTATGAATCAGCAGCCCAAAGATCGGCTGCACGCGCAAGTCGGGTATCGATGAGTTCCTTCTCGATTTTCGCTACTACGTAGAAAGTCGCACCGGAAAAAAAGCCAACGATAATGACCGCCAGCAGTACATAGGCTGCAATCATGCGCCCGCGTAACGATTCACTCTGAAACATCATGGTCAACCAGTCGATAGCCTATTCCGGAAACAGTAAGCAGCATTGGCGCAGACTCAGGGAAGGATTTGTCGATTGCCTGCCTGAGGGCGTGGATATGGCTTCGCAAGGCATCGCTGAGCGGGGGATCATCTTTCCAAAGCTCTTGCTCAAGCTCTTCACGGGTTACCAGGCTTGGCGCCACGCGTAGCAGTGCCGCCAATATCTTGTACCCGAAAGGTGTCAACTCGATCCGCTGTCCTGCGCGACGAGCTTCAAAAATTCCGCAATCAAATTCCAACTCACCAAAACGTAGTACTTGATCCGTTCTCAAGGCACTCGCTCGCCGCATCAACGCATGAAGCCGTGCTTCCAACTCAATCAGCGAGTACGGCTTGACCAGGTAATCATCGGCGCCTGCCTGCAACCCCTTTACCTTGTCATGAACCGTGTCCCGCGCAGTAAGCATCAAAACCGGCGTATTACAGTGCAGCTCATCGCGTAAGCGGCGACACACCTCTACCCCGTCCAAGCCCGGCAGCATCCCATCCAGGATGATCACGTCGAAACGTTGTTCGGTCGCCCGAGCCAGCCCAGCCAGCCCCGTGCGGGCATTGTCGAGTTCATGGCCAAGGGGCTCAAAATACTCGTAGAGGTTGGCCACGATGTCCGGGTTGTCTTCAATAATCAAAATTCGCATGGCTGACTCATTAACATCGCGCGTACCCGGTCATCTGCGAACCGATATGTCCGCCAAAGTGAAAGCCGATTGCGCCGTTTTTCAGCTTTAGCCCGGCTTGGACGGCCATCAATGCCTACTTGATGGCTGTTTCTTTATCGCACTTCGGTTCCCTGGTGAAAGTGTGAGAAACGTCTACCAGACCCACATTCTCCAGCGTTCTTCGTCCAATGAGCACGGGGTAATTCATCTTGCCCCGATTCTTCAACGAGAACTGTTCGTTATAGATCTGATGGCCAATACAGATCTTCATCAGGACCACTGGTCGATGTTCGGCACCACCGGCACCTCGGATTTTCACGTTCCGCTCAATCTTCCGCTCGAACGGTGCAGTAACCAGCTTGCCAGTTTCGCTGTCTTTTACCTCAACATTAAAACGGACCCATTTTTCGCCATTTTTCTGGAATGGCTCCAAGTCCTTGGCGTCCAGTGAGGAGGTCAATGCCCCGGTATCAAGCTTGATCTTCACTGAAATATTTTCAGGCATCAACACACCTTCTTCGATCCAGCCAAAGACCTTCGGCGAGTTTTGAGTCGCGCAGAATGCTGGCTGTAAAAGTGATAGTCCAAGAGCGGATGCTGCAAGCCATTTTGCCATCGAACGTGCCATGTGAAGCTCCTCCAGGAATCGAAGCCTCAGTCTGCACACCGCACCGTCAACAACCCGTTAACACGAATTTCCGGATTTTGAATCGCCCTGGATTTTGTAGACACATCCTGGGGCGGATGCAGCCCTCCACGACAGGCAGCAATTGCCTGTAGATTCAACCGGTCGCCTTCAACCCGTTTTACACGCCAGCCAGGCGCCCCGGAAAAGGCTGCTGAAGAAACGCGTGGCCTCTGCGAATCCGCAGTCATGCAACAACTTCTGGACCGCCGCCTCGGAATGCGGGGGATCGGCGCCTTGAGAATTTTTCCAGGCTTGATCTTCACTTCGTCCGGGCTGGCGTCATACCCTGCCAATGCAATACGACTCTGCTTTGCGTACTCGTTGGCCCGGGAGGTATTAAACTTTTCAGCGGTGTGGGCAGAGGATGATTTCAAGGCGACTCTCCATGTCCTCAAATCAAACTACGCCACACAAACCGATAATAAAAATTCATTAATTTTATGCAATGCATTCCCACAAGGAATAAAAACCGCGCATTTTGTTGTCGATTTCCCAGCGTCTGGTTCGACTATCTTTCAGGGAACGCTCTCAAGGAATCGCACACTTCCCTGCCTAACCGCTTGAACCAGGATCAACCAGGAGAACAGCATGCGCACACTGACCGTTGCCGCGTTCGTGAGTCTGGACGGCGTCATGCAGGCGCCCGGCGGGCCTGAAGAGGATTCCAGTGGCGGATTCCGCTTCGGTGGCTGGATCGTGCCCTACGCCGACAAAACCACCGGTCAGGCCGTACAGGACCTGTTCTCACAGCCTTTCGAGTTGCTGCTGGGACGTCGTACCTACGACATCTTCGCCGCCTATTGGCCGCACATTCAGGCCGACGCACCCCATCACACCATCGCTGACCTGTTCAACGCCGCCCCCAAGCACGTGGCCACCCATCACGCCGATTCGCTGGCCTGGCACAACAGTCATGCGCTGGAGGGCAACCTGGTCGACGCGATCAGCGCGCTCAAACGCCAGGACGGTCCTCAGCTACTGACCCAAGGCAGCGGCGACCTGGTGCGCCAACTGCTTGCCGCCGGCCTGGTGGACGAGTTACGGCTGATGATTCATCCCATCCTGCTGGGGTGCGGCAAGCGCTTGTTCGACGACAACGCACAAGCATCGGCCTTCACCCTGGTGAATTCGATCAGCTCCCCCGGAGGGGTGCTGATCGCCCGCTACACCCGCAGCGGCGAGGTGCGCACAGGTTCGTTCGAAGGTGTCAGGCAGCGATAGCCACCACCCCCGCGACGCCTCACGCCACCGGCATCAACTTCGCGTAAGCCTGCAAATGGTGATCGTCGTCGCCGAATTGGCGCGCCACCATCAGCAAATGCTTGGCATGGTGCGACAGCATGTATTCCCAGGTCAGGCCGATACCGCCGTGCAACTGGATGCTTTGGTCCGCGACAAAACGGCTGGCGCGGCTGACGATGAACTTGGCCGCTGCCAGGATGCGGCTGCGCTCGTCACTGTCGGCCTGATCGGCCACGCAGGCGGCGAGCAGGGTTATCGAGGTGGCCTGGTCCAGTTCGATGCGCATATCCACCATGCGGTGTTGCAGCACCTGGAACTTGCCGATGGGCTGACCGAACTGCTGGCGGGTTTTCAGGAAATCGAGGGTCAACGCGCACGCCGCTTCCATGCTGCCAACAGCCTCAGCGCATTGCGCGGCGATGCAACGACCTTGCTGATAACGCAGCGCTGGCAAGGCCTGCCCCACTTCGCCGAGTACCGCACTGCTTTTGACGAACACGTCCTCAAGGTACAGCTCGCAGGCCATCCGCCCATCCAGTGTGTCAAAGTCGCGTCGACTGACGCCGTTGTCTTGCGGGTCGACCAGGAACAGTGTGATGCCCTTCTCGTCCCGAACACCGCCGCTGGTGCGCGCCGACACCAGAATCAGCCCGGCGCTTTGGCCACCGATAATCACCGACTTGCGGCCACTAAGTTTCCAGCCGCCGCTGACTGGCTCGGCGATGGTCTGAACGTCGTGCAACTGGTAGTGACTCTGCGGCTCATCGAGGGCCACGGCCAGTTGCAGGCTGGCGCTGCCGACTTGCGGCAACAGCGTGTCTTTCTGGGCTGCGCAGCCCAACTGCTCGACCAGGCCGCCGGCGAAAATCACCGAGTGCAGGTAAGGCTCCAGGCACAGCCCCCGGCCCAGTTCGGTCATGATCAGCATGTTCTCCACACCGCTGCCACCATAGCCGCCATAGGCTTCGGCAAAGGGCACGGCGCACAGTCCGAGTTCACCCAGTTGCTGCATGAACGGGCCGCTGAATCCCTGCCTGCTTTGGCGGTATTGCTCGCGATGCTCAAAACCGTAAACGTCACGCACCAGGCGCGCGGCGGTTTCCTGCAGCATCAGCTGCTCTTCTGTCAGTTTGAAATCCATGGTCGTGGCGCCTTAGAGTTCGAGGATCATTTTCGCGATGATGTTCTTCTGGATTTCATTGGCGCCGCCATAGATCGAGGCCTTGCGCGCATCCAGGTACTGGTAGGTGGCCGCGCTGCTGTAGTCGGTGTAGAGCAACGGTTCGCTGCCATAACCGAGCTCATCCTCGATGAACGGCAATGCATAGGGACCCACGGCCTTGCTGATCAGGTAGGTGATGGCCTGCCGAATCTCGGTGCCCTTGATCTTCAGGAACGAGCTTTCGGCACCGGGTACATCGCCGTTTTGTGTCGCCGCCAATGTGCGCAGGTTGCTCATTTCGGCTGCCATCAATTGCATGTCGACTTCGGCGATCTGCGCGCGGAACAATGGATCTTCGATCAGCGGCCGTCCGTCACGGACTTCCTGGCCGGCAATGCGCTTGAGCCGGGTGAGCAATGCCTTGTTCTGCGCGATCCCGCCGATGCTGGTGCGTTCGTGGGTCAGCAAGTACTTGGCGCAGGTCCAGCCCTCATTCTCTTGCCCCACCAGATTCGCCACCGGCACCCGCACGTTGTCGAAGAACACCTCGTTGACTTCATGTTCGCCGTCCAGGGTGATGATCGGCCGCACCGTGATGCCCGGGGTCTTCATATCGATCAGCAGGAACGAAATGCCCCGTTGCTGACGAGCCTCGGGGTCGGTGCGCACCAGGCAGAACATCCAGTCGGCAAAGTGCGCCAAGGTGGTCCAGGTCTTCTGGCCATTGACCACGTAGTGATCGCCCTCGCGCACCGCGCGGGTTTTCAACGACGACAAATCAGAACCGGCACCCGGCTCGGAGTAGCCCTGGCACCACCAGTCCTCACAGGAAAGAATCCGGGGAAGGAAGTGTGCTTTTTGCTCGGTAGTGCCGAACTTGATGATCACTGGCGCGACCATTTTCAGGCCGAACGACACCACCTTCGGTGCGCCCGCGGCAAAGCATTCCTCGTCGAAAATATGCTTCTGCACCGCGTTCCAGCCGGTGCCGCCGAACTCGACGGGCCACCCCGGCGCGAGCCAGCCCTGGCGGTCGAGAATCTGCATCCATTGCACTTGATGCGTTTTGCTCAGGCGTTTGCCCAACGAAATTCGCTCGGACAGTTCGCCAGGCAAATTGTCGCGCAAGAAGGCCCGGACTTCCTGGCGAAAGGCCTGTTCCTGCACCGTGAATTCAATGTCCATCCATCCACTCCAAAAGCATTGGGGCTTACCCGCTCCCACAGGGGAACTGCGGTGTTTATTCGAAAACGATCACAGAGCGCGCCAGCTCACCGCGACGCAGTTCATCGAACGCCTCGTTGATCTGGTCCAGGCGGATGCGCTGGGAAATCATCTCGTCGAGCTTGAGCTTGCCGGACATGTAGAAATCCACCAGGCGCGGCATGTCGACCGGGAAGCGGTTGGAGCCCATCAGCGAACCCTGAATGCGCCGTTCGTGGAGCAATTGCAGCGGGTCGAGTTCGATCTTCAGGCCCGGCTTGAGCATGCCGATCACCGTGGCGGTACCGCCACGGGCCAACATGGCGAACGCCTGCTCGGCGGTCTGCTTGAGGCCGATGCATTCGAACGCGTGGTGCACACCGCCACGGGTCAGCTCCATCACCTGCTTGGCGGCATCACCGTCGCGGCCGTTGATCACATCGGTGGCGCCGAACTGCCTGGCCAGCTCCAGCTTCGAGTCGAGCATGTCGATGGCGATGATCCGCCCTGCCCCGGCCAGCGCCGCGCCGTTGATCGCGGCCAGGCCGATACCGCCGCAACCGATCACGGCCACGGTTTCGCCCGGCCGCACCTTGGCGGTGTTGAACACCGCGCCGGTACCGGTGGTGACCGCGCAACCGAGCAAGGCGGCGCGGTCCAGCGGCATGTCGCGGCGGATCGCCACACAGGCGTTTTCGTGCACCAGCATCTGCTCGGCGAACCCGGACAGGTTGACGAATTGCGGCATCGGTTTGTGCACGTAGGTCAGGCGCGGCTCTTCGTCCTTGCCACGTTTGGTTTCCGGCGACACGCAGCGCGCCAGATGGCCGGTCACGCAATGATCGCAGTGGCCACAGAACACAGTCAGGCAGGTGACCACATGATCGCCGGGCTTGACCGAACGCACTTCGGAGCCGACCTGCTCAACCACACCGGCGGCTTCATGCCCCAACACCATCGGGCCGGGATAGGGAAACGAGCCGTCGATGACGTGCAGGTCCGAGTGGCACACACCCACCGCTTTAGTGCGGATCAACACTTCGCGCGGACCCGGTTTGCTGATGCCCACCTCTTCGATGACCAGCGGGGCTCCAACCTGATGGAATACGGCAGCTTTCATGGCAGTTCTCTCAACAATGATGTGGGGTTCAGACCGGGTTGGCCGCTGTACGCAAGACGGCCTTGGCGTGGCTGAAAGTGCGGAAACCGTCGATGCCGTGGTAGGCACCCATGCCGCTCTGGCCGACGCCGCCGAATGGCAAACCTTCGGTGCTGGCGTGGCTCATCACGCCATTGAGGGTCACGCCACCGGAACAGGTGCGGCTGAGTACCTGGGCCTCTTCGGCGGCATCGTTACCGAAGTAGTACAAGGCCAGCGGACGCGGCCGCGCGTTGATCTGGGCGATGACCTCGCTGAGGGTTTCGTAGGGTTTGATTGGCAGCAACGGGCCGAAGATTTCGTCCTGCATGACCTGCAAATCGTCACCGGGGTTGCGCAGCAGCGTCGGCACGATCTTGTTCAGTGTCGATTGGCTGAAATCTTCAGCACCGGCGTTCAGTTCGATCAGCTCGACACCGGCGGCGCGGGCCTCGCTCAGGTAACCCTGCAAGCGTTCGAAATGCCGGGCGTTGATGATCGAGGTGTAGTCGGGGTTGTCCCTGAGCGTCGGGAAGAACTTCGCCACCACGGCTTTCGCCACGCCGATGAAGGCGTCCACCGACTCTTGCGGGACAAACACGTAGTCCGGCGCCACGCACAACTGGCCGGCGTTGAGCAGCTTGCCGATCACGACCTTGGCCACCGCATCGTTGAAGTCCGCCGAGCGCGAGATGATCGTCGGCGACTTGCCGCCCAGCTCCAGGGTCACCGGCACCAGGTTCTCCGCCGCGGCGCGCAACACGTGTTTGCCGATGCTAGTGGCACCGGTGAACAGCAGATGGTCGAACGGCTGGCCGCAGAACGCCTGGCCGACCTGCGCGCCGCCCAGAACCACCGCTACTTCATCTTCGGAGTACACCGAACGAATCAGACGGGCGATCAATGCCGAGGTGTGCGGATTGAATTCCGACGGTTTGATCATCACCCGGTTGCCCGCTGCCAACGCGCCGGCAAGCCCGCTGAACACCATGTAGCCGGGCACGTTCCAGGCGGTGACGATGCCGACCACGCCGAGCGGCTGGTATTGCACCCAGGCTTCACCGGCCCGGGCCTGGCGCTGTTCCGGGCGCATCCATTGCGCCAGTTCGGCTTTGGTCTGCTTGAGCGTGGCCAGTGGCGACAGCACTTCACTGCCCTTGGAGAAACCGGGGCTGCGATGGCCGAAATCGGCGGTCAGGGCGTCGATGATTTCCTGCTCATGATTGACCAGCAAACCGATCGCCCGGTCGAGCAACTCGCTGCGTTCTTCAAGGGTATAGGGTTCGCGGGCCTGGAAAGCCGCGCGTTGTTTTTCCAGGATCGTGCGGATGTCACAGCTCGTCGAACTCTCGATGGCGCTCATCACTACCTCTCTTGTTTTTGTCAGGACGCGGCCACGGTCGGGCTGCAATGCACAGGGTCTGGCTGCATGGTTGATCATCGCCGGCGCGGCGCCGCCACCCGGATCAGGTGGGTGGCGCAACGACGATGGATTCAAGCGAGGATGCCCATGGCCTTGGCGCTGTTGATGGCCTGGGTGCGACGGCACGCGCCGAGCTTGACGTTGATGTTCTTGGCGTGGGTTTTCACGGTGTTTTCCGAGATGAACAAGCGGCTGCCCACCTCACGTACCGACATGCCTTCGGCCAGCAACTTGAGCACCGAGACCTCGCGGGGCGTCAGGTCATCCTGGTAATCCGCCACGCCGGTCAGGCGAACCGGCGAAACCTTGTCGTCGTTGGCCGGTTGCTCGCGGGCGGCGATCCGGGCTTTCTGCCGTGCGATCGGCCCTTGGTAACATGCAGCGTGGATCTTGCCCCAATGCATGCGCCGCTCGGCTTCGTACAAGTGCCAGCAGGCCTTTTCCGGGTCATGGCTGCGCGAAGCGATTTCCGACAACAGCAGGTAGGCGTTGAGCACAAAGGGGGCGCAGCAGTCGCGGACCTGCAACAGCCCTGCCTGCACCACCACTTCGGCTTCGTGGGTATGGCCCTGTTGCAACAGCAACTCGCCTTGCGTGAACAGCAGCCGCCCGAGCAGCGGGTAAGGTTGCGCGCCCTTCACGGTCAGTCGGTTGAGCTCGCTTCGCACCAGCGATTGCGCCTGCCCCCATTGCCCCTGAAGCATCAGCAGGCGCGCCCGGTCGACGTTGACCAGCACTTCCGACTCATGACTGCCCTGGCGCCGGGCCAGCTCCAGTGAGTGATCCAGCAGCGACTGGGCCTCGACAAGGTCGCCGCCCTCCATCGCGATCCGCGCCAGGATGCAATGACACAGCAACACCGACAGCCAATCCTCCGCCGTCAGCTCGTCAAGGGCCGCCCGACAATGCAGGCGCGCCGAATCGGCATGGCCGCGCAATGCCTGCAAGGTGCCGTACAGCGCCTGCCAGTTCGCCAGCAGGCGCTGATTGCGCCGGGTATCGGGCAACGGCAGAAAGTGCCCGAGCCGCGCCAGGCAATCGGCGGCTTCGTCCAGCCGCCCACTGAACAACAGCGCCTTGGCACACAGGTAAATCAGGCGCGGGCTGCTGTGCAGCAACTGCGGTTCGATGCGCTCACGCCAGTCCATCAGCTTGCTCAGATGCCGTTCGCCGAGGATCCAGCTCAGCCACAAGCGCTCCATGTAATTGGCGGCCACCTCGGGCTGATCAGCGCACAACGCCTGCTCCACCGCCTCATCGACATGCCCCAGCACGCTGAGCAACTGACAAGCCCGCAGGCGCAGCCGATTCAACGGTGCTGCGCTCAACTGGTTTTGCAGGGCCTGTGCCACGGCGGGCAGCAGGCGATACCAACCGGGCTGTTGCTCGACCGGGAACAGAAATGCCCGGCAATCCAGCAGGCTGTGAAATACCCGGGCGCCCTGCTGGCCTTCCCATAACTGCTCGCAGAAGTCCGCGCTGAATCGGGACAAATGCGCGAGCCCACACAGGACCTCGCGCTGTTCCTGGCTCAGCCGCAACAACAGTTCGCGCTCAAGGTATTGGCCGAGCAAGGGTGACGACCGTACCTGCTCCAGAGAAAGCGACAGGCGAATACCGGCGCACCACCCGCCTGTCTCATGCCAGAGTTTTTCTCTGGCCGGTGCATCGGTGTGCGGCGCCAGGGCATCGATCAGCGATTCGAACTCATCGGGGCGCAGGGCCAGTTGCCCGGCGCCCAGCTCCTGCAACTGGCCGGTCAGCATCAAGCGCGGCAGATTCCAGTCCGGGCGCTGGCGGCAGGTGACCAACACGTGCAGTAGCGGGTTTTTGAGGGACAGGAGTTGGTCGAACCAGTGGTTCAGGTCTGTGGGCATATCGACGGGAAGATCGTCGAATACCAGGTGGATTGGGGCTACCTCAAGGGCCTCATCGCGAGCAGGCTCGCTCCTACAGTTAACCGCGTTCCCCTGTAGGAGCGAGCCTGCTCGCGATAGCAATAGCTCAGGCACCACAGCTCTTGAATCGAGAAACGCCAATACCGCATCCGGCGCAGTATCAGCCGCCAACCCCAATTCACCCGCCAATCCTGAAATGAAGTGCTCCAGCGTCTGCGGCTGTGCGCCCAAAGACATCCAGACCACTTGCCCCGGCGGGGCAATGCCTTGCAAATACTGCTGCAACAATGACGTCTTGCCATATCCGGCAGGCGCGCAAAGCAGTTGCAAGCGGCACTGTTTGCCCTCAAGTGCATCGATCAGATGCGGCCGTGGCACAAACATGGCGGACCTCGCTGATGGGAAGTGGACTCCATCATTGAACCGGACACCGGTTTGCGCGCCACCCGCATCAGGTGGGTGCAAGGCTCGCCATGCACAACGCCCTGCGAACAGGGCGTTGCTTGAGGCGGGAACGAACAGTCAGCGAATGCCGTCGTTGCGCAGCGCAGCCGGGGTGAAGTCGGTCATCTTCGCGGTCAGACCATAGGTGGTGGCATGCCTGGACTGGTTGGTCATGGCCAGCACGTTGTAGCGGCCGGCGATCAGGTCGTAGATGCCAAGCATCGCGAAGTTCGGCGCGCCACGCTCGTAATCGTTGATCGCATAACCTTCCGCCACCCGCCATAGCTGGCCACGACCGTCGTAGTGATCGACCTCGGCCAGTTGCCAGGTGTCCTCGTCAAAGTACATGTCACGCTTGGCATACACGTGACGCTGACCGGGCTTGAGCGTGGCCTGCACGTGCCAGACGCGGTGCAATTCGTAGCGCGTCAGGTCCTGGTTGATGTGCCCCGGCTTGATGATGTCGTCGTACTTGACCTTCGGCGACTGCAATTTGTAGTTGTTGTACGGGATGTACAGCTCCTGTTTGCCCACCAGTTTCCAGTCATAACGATCCGGTGCACCGTTCATCATGTCCGTGTTGTCGGCGGTGCGCATGCCGTCGGAGCCGTTGCCCGGGCCATCGTAAGCCACTTGCGGTGCCCGCCGTACGCGGCGCTGGCCGGCGTTGTAGACCCACGCCAGGCGCGGTTCCTTGACCTGGTCGATAGTCTCGTGGATCAGGATCACGCTGCCGGCCATGCGCGACGGCGCGGTGATTTCCTGCTTGTAGTAGTACAGGACGTTATCGGCCTGCCCCGCATCGACGCCTTCCATCAATTGCGGGAAGGCCAGTTTGTCTTCGTATTCGACGATGGAGTAAGAACCGTTGGTTTGCGGAGCCGCCTGGGCCGCTATACGTTCCATGTTGCCGCCGCGATAACGGTTGGTGTGGTTCCAGTAGATCTCCACGCCGTTCTTCGGAATCGGGAACGGGTAGTAGCGGGTCTGGGTGAAGTTCACCAGGCCGTTGCCATCGGGCGTCAGCTCGGTGGTCACCGCGCTCTTTTTCGCGATGTCATAGACGTTCTGCGGTGACGCCGCGGTGCGCTGGGTCTTGTACACCGGGATCTTGTAGCTGTCCGGATAGCGCTTGAACATCGCCAGCTGGCCCGGGGTCAGCTTGTCCTTGTACTGGTCGACGTTGGCTGCCGTGATCACGAACTGCGGTTTTTCACCGGCAAACGGATCGCCGAGAAAACCATTGTCGAGTGCCGCCGCACCGGGGTTGAGGCCCCCGATCCAGGCCGGAATGCTGCCGTTGACATTGCCCTCTTTCTGCGCCCCCAACGGCGTCAGCGTAGTCCCCAGTTGCGCCGCCTCCTGCGGAGAAACCGCGGCCATCACACCGCTGGCCAGCAACGACAGACTCAGTGCGCCAGCGCGCAGAATTAAACGTGCGTTCATGTTCAGTTTCCTCTGGCAGGGTTGCATCAGAAATTCACGCCGAAGCTCAGCGCGGCGTAGTCGCGGTCGACGTTGGTGTTGAAATCGCCACCAAAGTAGTTGGTGTAACTCAGACTGGCGGTGTAGGTGTTCTGGTAGTCGGCGTCGACACCGAGGCTCACGGCCTTGGAGCCTTCATCGAAGTTCGGGCCGAAACCCTGCACGTCGTGAGACCAGGCAAGGTTCGGCGACAGGTTGATACCGGCGATCACGTTCGGGTAATCGAGCTTGCCGCGCAGGCGATAACCCCAACTGCTGCTGGTGTAGAAGCCATCGTTGTTGCACTCCTGCGCCGGGTTGCTGGCGTTGGGCAGGCCCGCTGCGGTCCCACGGCAAGTGGCCGCCCCCGCTGCGCCCGGCAGTTCGCCGGAACCGAAGGCCGGGCTGCGACCGAAGCGCAGGTCCGTACCGTCCGCCTTGCCCAGGCCGTTGATCTTGTTGTAACCCACCTCGCCCACCAGGGTCAGGCGACTGGCGCCGAAGACCTGATCGAAGAACTGCGTGGCGGTCACCTGCGCCTGGGTCACCGGCATGCGCTTGTAGCCGTTGACCTCGGCCCCCAGAGTGCGTCCGGCGAAACCGGTGGTGATCAGCGGTGACGTTGCGCCGAAGGTCGCGGCGGACAACAGGTCAGCGGTGTTCAGCTGCAGCGGCATGTTTGGCCGGTAGCTGAGTTCGCCACCGAGCGATACGCCGGCGACGTTGGTCTGGAAGCTCAAGCCATACAGACGAATGTCTTCCGGATAATCGATGAAGTAACGCGCACTGCGCGCCGAGGCCACGCCACCGGCCGGGTTGCTCATCTGATTGATGCTCAGGAACGGGTTGCGACTGTGGTAGTTCATCGCGTAGGCACCGAACTCGGTGTCGTTGGCTTCCGGCACATACCAGCGCAGCGCCAGGCCATACTGGCCACCGTCGCGGGCATCGTTGTCCTTCAGGCGCGGGATGAACGCGTCGTCGGTGCCGGCAGCAATGGCAGCCAAACCGCCGGTGTTCTTCGCGACACCCGGTGGCAGGTCGAGACCGGCGATCACCAGGCGGTCATCACAACCTTGCGGCACACCGTCATTGCCGAAGAACGTGCCGCAGTTATCGACCACCGACTTGTCCCATTGCAGTTGGTAGAAACCTTCAGCGGTGATGTTGTCGGCCAGGCCCTGGGACACATAGAGCAGGTTGACCGGGATCAGGCCTTCTTTCACTTCGGCACCCGGGCGACGCAGCGCGGCGACGTCAATCGGGTTGATGCTGTTGATCGAGTTGCCGATGAAGGTACTCTCGCCCCAGCTCACCACTTGCTTGCCCAGGCGCACATTGCCGACCTGATCGCCAATCGAGTAGTTGTGGTAGACGAAGCTGTCGAGGAACATCGCGCCGGACGACTTGGCCGCGCGGTCACGTCCCGAGTCGTCGATGTCATAGAACGGACGGCTCTCGTCCATCAGCTCGAAGTCGTACCAGTATTTGCCGCGCACGAAGGCGCCGCTGTCGCCGTACTTGAGTTCCAGGTCATGCACGCCCTTGAAGATCTTCGAGAAGGTTTCACCCTTCTTGAAGTTCAGGCGGTTGTCGTCGGTGGTCCGGGACGCAGATTTGCCGCCGGTGACACCCTGGGAGTTGAAGTTGGAGATGAATTGCTTGTCTGGATCAGCTGCCGACCAGCTCGCGCCAATCGACAGCGACGAATCGAAACTGCCCTGAATTTCCCCGATATTGAAAGCCACAGCGTGAGCCTGATTGCTCGCACAAGTGGCAACCATCACAGCGACGGCCAGCAGACTCGGCTGGAAGACTCCGCGCATTGTTTTTGTTGTCATGCGGTTTCTCCGGTTAAGGATTAAGTGTTGGAGCGCCCATGCTAGCGGCGCTCCGTTGGGGGTCTCACACCCGAACGGGTGATTTGAAGCAGCGTTATTGATGGGGTTTTGTGCCGCGTAACAACCTGGTTTGAACGGCGCTCACCGTGCGTTACGCTCGGTGACACTCACCCGGTAAAAGTTGGTGCCCGCTTGTCGATAAACGCCGCCACGGCTTCGCGGTGGTCGGCGGTCTGGTGCGACAGCACCTGGAACGTCGCCGACATTTCCAGCAGCGTGTCGAGTCGGGTGTGCAAGGCCTCGCGCAACAAACGCTTGGCCAGGCGCACGGCGTGAGGTGGGTTGGCGGCAATCGACGCGGCGATGTCCCGCGCCGTATCCAGCAACTGCTCGGCGGGGACAACGCGGGACACCAGGTTCCATTGCTCGGCCTGGCGAGCGTCAATCATTTGTCCGGTCAGGGTCAGTTCGGTGGCGCGGGACAAACCGATGATGCGTGGCAACAACCAGGCACCGCCGTCGCCTGGAATGATCCCCAACTTGACGAAACTCTCGGCAAACTTCGCGTGCTCGGACGCCACGCGGATGTCACACATGCACGCCAGATCCAGCCCCGCACCAATGGCCGCGCCATTGACCGCGGCGATCACCGGTACTTCCAGATTGAACAACGCCAAGGGCAAGCGCTGAATGCCGGTGCGATATTCCTGACGCAATTGCATGCCCGACATCTGCGCGTAGCGATCCATGTCGCGCACGTTGCCACCGGAGCAGAACGCCGTACCGGCGCCGGTGATGATCACTGCACGCACACTGCTGTCGCGTTCGATTCGCTCAATGGCTTCGAGGAACTCCGGCACGGCGCTGTTGCCGGTCAGCGGGTTGCGTCGCTCGGGGTCATTCATTGTCAGGGTGACGACATGACCTTCCTGTTCGTATTTCAAAAACGCGCTCATGAATGATCCTCAGGCCGATGGGGACAGGGTGACGTGACGCACGAAATGGCTGGCGCAGGCATCCGGTTGTGCGAGAAACGCCTGGCCGACGATGCCGTTCCACCAGGTTTCCGAGCCGTCGCTGATGCGCCACTCGTGCAGGCGCCGGGTGAACAGTTGCAAGTCCAGTTCTTCGGTCACGCCGATGGCGCCGAACAGTGCGTGGGCGATGGCAGTGACTTGAGGCACAGCCATGCTGGTCCGCGCTTTGGCAATGGCCGTCGCCATCAGGTCCGGCACCTGCAAATCGCCGGCAAACGCCAGTTCAGCGGCGATGCGCGCGGCGGCCACTTGCTCGGCCATCACGCTGAGTTGATGCTGCACGGCCTGGAATTTGCCGATGGCCTTGCCGAACTGCACCCGGTCGTTGCAGTACTCCAGCGTCATGGCGAGAACCTGCTCCATGGCCCCGGCGATGGTGGCGGCGTGAATGGCGGCGTTGAACACACGTACTTCTTCGCCGTTATTGCCAATTGCGCTGCCGAGTGAATCCTGCGGCCAGTACAAGGTGGCGCATTGACTGCCGTGAACACCGGTGGACTCGCGGCGGGCGAGGCTGCAATCGAGCAGCAGCAACTCGCCTTCCAGGTTGACCAGGGCAAAATCAGCCAACAAACCAAACGCCACACGCGGCACACACAACAGGCCATCGGGCTGGCGACAGGCTGTGCCGGCCAGGGTCACCATGCCGGACGGTGGCGCGCTCGGGCAGTCACGTAGCAACGCACGGGCGGCAATGCTTTGCGCCGCCGGGACCGGCAGCGCGCAGCGACCGAAGGCGACAAAAATCGGCAGCAGTGCATTCAGCGCAAGTCCCGCTCCACCAGCGATTTCTGGCGTCAGCAATTCCAGAAAGCCGCTGTCTTCCAGGGCACTCCACAGCGTTGCGGCGCTGTCTCCGCCTTCCACAGCACGGACCAGTGCCGGCGTGCAAAAGTCGCTGAGGATCTTTTCAATGGCTTCAGTGAACATGAAGTTTTTCCTATTCGAGGTGCATCAGCGCAGGCCGAGGCCGCGGGCGATCATGCCGCGCAGGATTTCCCGGGTGCCGCCGCGCAACGAGAAAGTCGGCGCGACCTGGTTCAGGTAGGCGACCGTGCGGTACAGCTCCTCATCGACGGGTACATCCGGATGGGCACTGATCGCCGAGGCAATCGCTGACGGGATCGCCTGTTCGAATTCAGTGCCGATGTCCTTGACCAGTGCAGCTTCCACCACCGGGCTTTCGCCCCGGGCGAGCAACGCCGTCAGCGCCAGCGAGAGATTGCGCAGGCAGGTCAGCTGCGTGAGGAAACTGCCGAGCAACGCGGATTCCTGTGCAGTGGCGCCGTGACGGCGCAAGGTGTCGGCCCACAGATCGAGCAACACCACGCTGGAGTAGAAACGTTCCGGCCCGCTGCGCTCGAACGCGAGTTCGGCATTCACCTGCTTCCAGCCGCTGCCCTCCTCGCCCACCAACGCGTCTTCGCCAAGCAAGACGTCGTCGAAGGCGACTTCGGAGAAATGCGCGTCGCCCGCCAGGTCGACAATGGGACGCACGCTGATGCCTGGCTGCCTGAGGTCGATGATGAATTGCGACAGCCCATTGTGACGGTCCTCGGGCGAACCACTGGTGCGCACCAGAGCGATCATGTAGTCGGCGTGATGGGCATTGGTGGTCCAGATCTTGCGCCCGCTCAGACGCCAGCCTTCAGGGCAAAGGGTGGCGCGGCTGCGCACGCTGGCCAGGTCAGACCCCGAGTTCGGTTCGCTCATGCCGATGCAGAAAAACGCCTTGCCGGCGCAGATGCGCGGCAGGAAAAAATCCTTCTGCGCGTCGTTGCCGAATTTCAGGATCAACGGCCCGCTCTGGCGGTCGGCGATCCAGTGTGCCGCCACCGGAGCACCGGCCGACAGCAGCTCTTCGACCAGCACAAAGCGACTGAATGCATCCAGCCCGGCACCGCCATAAGCGGCCGGCAAGGTCAGGCCGACCCAGCCACGTTGCGCCAGTTGGCGACTGAAACCGGCGTCGAAACCGGTCCAGCTGCGGGCCCGCACATCCGCCGGGACGCTCGGCAGATGCTCGGCCAGAAATCCTTTGACCTCGGCACGAAAGGCCTCGGCGTGTGGCGGTAGAGCGGTCAGGCGAAAGGCGTCGAGCAAGCTGCTCACTGGGCACCTCCACTGACTTTGCCGTACAGCGTCACCACGCATGCACCGCCCAGCCCGAGGTTATGGGCCATGGCCAGACGTGCACCGTCGACCTGGCGTTGATCGGCGCTGCCGCGCAATTGTCGGGTCAGCTCGTAGCACTGCGCCAGGCCGGTGGCGCCCAACGGATGGCCCTTGGAAAGCAGGCCGCCGGACGGGTTGATGACGATCTGTCCGCCGTAGGTGTTGTCGCCGTCCATGACGAACTTCTCGGCCCCGCCCTCGGGGCAGAAACCCAGCGATTCGTAGCAGATCACTTCGTTCTGGGCGAAGCAGTCGTGCAGTTCGCAGACATCGATGTCCTGCGGGCCGACACCGGCCTTCTCGTAGACCTGGCCCACGGCGGCGTGGGTCATGTGGGTGCCGACCCAATCGAGCAGCGACGGCTGTTCGAAGTTGAAGGATTCCGGGGTGTCGGTGGTCATCGCCTGGGTGACGATTTCCACGTCGCGACGCAAGCCATGCTTTTTCGCAAAACGTTCGGACACCAGGATTGCCGCGGCACCACCGCAGGTTGGCGGGCAGGCCATCAGCCGCGTCATGACGCCTGGCAGAATCACCGGGTCGTTCATCACGTCTTCGACGCTGAGCACCTTGCGAAACAATGCGAGCGGGTTGTTGGCTGCATGACGGCTGGCCTTGGCGCGCACGGCGGCGAAGGTTTGCATTTTGGTGCCGTATTTGTGCATGTACTCGCGCCCGGCACCACCGAAGGTACGGATGGCCTGGGGCATGCCATCCATATCGGCGGTGAGACCGCGCAGGATCGGCAGGAAGCGCTCACGGGTTGGCGGGCGGTCGTCCCAGTGGGATTTCAATGCGCCGGCCTGCATCTGCTCGAAACCCACCGCCAATACGCAATCAGCCGAACCGGACTCGATGGCCTTGCGCGCCAGGAACAGCGCGGTGGAACCGGTGGAGCAGTTATTGTTGACGTTGACCACAGGAATCCCGGTCATGCCCACTTCGTACAGTACGGTCTGGCCGCAGGTGGAGTCGCCGTAGACATAACCGGCATACGCTTCTTGCACCAGTTTGTAGTCAATGCCCGCATCAGCCAGGGCCAGACGTACCGCTTCTGAACCCATCTGCACATAGGTCGGGCTGTCGCTGGGCTTGCGGAACGGGATCATGCCGACGCCGGCAACCAGTACTTTTTCGCTCATGGTGTCACCTGAAAATGAGGGGGAAGGATCACAACTGGCGCGCGATCAGTTCGCGCAATACTTCACTGGTGCCACCAAAGATGCGCGTCACGCGCATGTCGACGAAGGCGCGGGCAATCGGGTACTCGAGCATGTAGCCGTAGCCGCCGTGGAGCTGGACCATGTCGTCGATGCACTGCCAAAGCGTCTCGGTGGCGTACAGCTTGGCGATGGCCGACTCCTGCACGGTCAGGCGACGGCGCATGTGTTCGGCGATGTAGTGGTCGATGGTCAGGCGCACGGCGGTGGCCTTGGCCTTGATGTCGGCCAGCTTGAATTTGGTGTTCTGGAAGTCCCACACGGTCTGGTTGAAGGCCTTGCGGTCCTTGACGTACTCGACGGTCTGCTCCAGCAGGCGTTCGAGTTTGGCGGCGCAGTACAGGGCGATGACCAGGCGCTCTTGCGGCAACTCCTCCATCAAGTGCATGAAGCCTTTGTTTTCTTCACCGAGCAGGTTGCCCACCGGCACACGGACGTCGTCGAAGAACAACTCGGCGGTGTCGGCAGCGTGCTGGCCGACCTTCTCCAGCTTGCGGCCACGACGGAAACCCTCGCGATTGCACTCGACCATGATCAGGCTGCAACCCTTGGCGCCAGCGCTCGGGTCGGTCTTGCACACCACCACGACCATGTCGCAGGTCAGGCCGTTGCTGATGAAAGTCTTGCTGCCATTGATCACCCACTCGTCACCGTCGCGCACGGCGGTGGTGCGGATCGCCTTGAGGTCGGAACCGGTGCCCGGTTCGGTCATGGCCACCGCCAGCACGGTTTCGCCGGAGCAGATTTTCGGCAGCCATTGCTGCTTCTGCTCTTCGGTGCCCAGGCGCACGATGTAGGGGGCGACGATGTCCGAATGCACACCCAGGCTCCAGCCGGAGACACCGGCGCGGTACAGCTCTTCGATCAGCACCGCCGAGTGACCGAAGTCGCCACCGCCACCGCCGTATTCGGTGGGCACGGTGAGGCACAACAGGTTGTGGCGGCCAGCCTTGAGCCAGGTTTCCCGGTCGACCTGCCCGGCCTCGTCCCACTGCGCCTGCTTGGGCAGGCATTCACGCTCGAAGAAACGCCGCGCGGTTTCACGCAGCATTTCGTGGTCTTCACGGTAGACGGTACGGTTGATGTGCATCGGGATCTCCAGTGGGTTGCCAGGCAGGCACGCGCCTGGTTCGTGGGTCCACTGTATTGGCGGGGGGTGGGTGATGAAGCCACCCGGATCGGGTAGCGGATTTGCGGAACAGTTGTACGGAGGGCTTGAAATGAAACACCATCAAGGTAGGAGCTGGCGAAGCCTGCGATCTTTTGACTTTGCTTTTCAAAAACAAGATCAAAAGATCGCAGCCTCCGGCAGCTCCTACGGGGATTTGTGGTGGGGTTACTGGCGCAGTTCGCGCTTGAGGACTTTGCCCGCCGCCGACAGTGGCAGCTCGTCGCGGAACTCCACGGTCTTGGGGCACTTGTAGGGGGCGATGAATTCACGACAAAACAGGCGCAATTGCTCCTCATCGGCTTGGGCACCGGGCTTGCGCACCACCACCGCGTGCACCGCCTCGCCCCACTGTTCATGGGGAATGCCGATCACCGCGCACATCGCCACGGCCGGGTGCCGCGACAGAACGTTTTCGACTTCCGCCGAGTAAACGTTTTCCCCACCGCTGACGATCATGTCCTTCAAGCGGTCGACGATGAATAGGTAGCCCTGCTCGTCCATCCACGCCGCGTCGCCGGTGTACAGCCAACCGTCTCGCAACACCCTGGCGGTTTCTTCGGGCTTGTTCCAGTAGCCCTGCATGATGTTCGGCCCGCGCACAATGATCTCGCCCACTGTGCCACGGGGAACCTCTTGCCCCTGCGGGTCGACAATCTTCACGTTGACACCCAGACCGCCACGCCCCACCGAGCGCGACAAGCCGCTGATGCGAGCCTCTGGCGTGTGATTGCACGGCAGATTGCTGGACACCACCGGGCAGGCCTCGGTCAGTCCGTAGGAATGTGAAAGTTCGATGTCCGGCAGTCTGGCCAGCACTTGCTCGACCATATCCCCGGCGCTGGGTGAAGCACCGTAGGTCAGGCGTTTCAGGCTGCCCAGGTCATACTTGTCAAAGTCAGGATGAGCCAACAGCGCAAGGATCATGGTCGGCACCAGCAACGTCTCGGTGACCCGTTCGCGCTCAATCATCTGCAAGGCCTGCAAGGGGTCGAAGCTCGACACCAGCACATGGCTTTCACCGGTCAGAAACTGAATCAGTGCACGGGCCATACCGGCGACATGGAACAATGGCGCGACATGCATCAGCAGGCCGCCGCGGATCGGCGGCATGTCCACCATGCGAGGCATGCACGCCGACCACAGGTTCAGGTGCGACTGCATGACCCCCTTGGGAAACCCGGTGGTGCCGCCGGTGTACATGATGCAGGCAAGGTCTTCACCGCCCCGCCCGGCGTCTTGCACTGGCGCAGTCTGGGCAATCAATTGCTCGAAACCCGACATGCCGGCCGGCACGTCACCGTCACCCGCATAAATCAACAGCGGCGCACGACGGGCCCTGGCACAAATGCCTTCGGCCAGCGCTGCGAAGTGCTCATCGACGATGAGGATGCCAGTACTGCAATCGTCCAGCGAATAGACGATCTCCGGCACGCTCCAGCGGATGTTCACCGGGTTGAGCACTCCGCCGCCCCACCAAACACCCATGATGTACTCCAGGTAGCGGTCGGAGTTCAGCGCCAGCATGCCGACCCGGTCACCGGCCGCCATGCCGAGTTTCTGCAAGGCGCCCGCCAGGCGAGCGACCCGTTCGCCAAATTCACGGTAGGTGTGGCGACGTTCGCCATGGATAGTCGCGATGTGGTCCGGGTTCTGTTGCAGCGTGCGTTGCAGGCATTGGGTCATGTACATGCTGTCAGCTCACGCCCCGATCCGTGCCGCGCCAGAACGGTTCACGCAGATCGCGCTTGAGCACCTTGCCGGCACCGGACAACGGCAACGCCGTACGGAACTCCACGGATTTCGGGGTCTTGTAGCCGGCAATCTGCCGACGGCAGTGTTCAATGATCTGGGCGCTTGCAACCTCGTTGTCCGGCTTGAGCACCACCACCGCGTGCACCGCTTCGCCCCACTGGGCACAAGGAATGCCGATCACTGCGCAGGCCGCGACGGCCGGGTGACTGGCGATGGCGCTTTCCACTTCGCCGGAATACACGTTTTCGCCACCGCTGACAATCATGTCCTTGAAACGGTCGACGATGTAGATAAAGCCATCCGCGTCCATATAAGCGCCATCGCCGGTGTGCATCCAGCCGCCGCGCAAGGCCTTGGCGGTTTCCTCGGGGTTGTTCCAGTAGCCGAGCATGATGTTCGGGCCGCGCACCACCACTTCGCCGACGGTGCCGCAGGGCACTTGGTTGTCATTTTCGTCGACGATGCGCACCGTGACCCCCAGCCCCGGGCGCCCGGCCGAGCGCAGGCGGCCATTGGCGATGCCTTCGGCGCTGTGGTTTTCCGGGCCGTTGGCAGAGATCGGCGGCGCCGCTTCGGTCATGCCGTAGCCTTGGGTGAACTCGACATTCGGCAAGGCCTTGAGCGCCATTTCCAGCAAGGGCACGGCAATCGGCGAGGCGCCGTAGGTGAGGCTGCGCAGGCAGCTCAGGTCATGCCTGGCGAAATCGGGGTGCATGATCAGCGCCTGAAGCATGGTCGGCACGATCAGGATATCGGTGATGCGCTCGCGCTCGATGGTGCGCATCACGTCCAGGGCATCGAAGGCCGGAACGAAAATGCTCGGCAGCCCCAGCAGCGAAATCAGGATCACCCGCGACAACGCCGCCAGGTGGAACATCGGCGCGATGTGCAGGGTCAATGCGTCCGCCGGCACCGGTACGTCGGCGGCGCGGGCCACGGCAGCGGTCCACAGGTTCATGTGCGACTGCATCACGCCTTTCGGTCGGCCGGTGGTACCGCCGGTGTACATGATGCTCGCCAGGTCGTCGCCGCCGCGAAACGCGTCGTCAACGGGCGTGG
Source organism: Pseudomonas sp. P4_B4 (assembly GCF_056402255.1). NCBI lineage: Bacteria > Pseudomonadati > Pseudomonadota > Gammaproteobacteria > Pseudomonadales > Pseudomonadaceae > Pseudomonas > Pseudomonas sp. P4_B4. Next base: position 269,022 of record NZ_JBFUHS010000003.1, on the reverse strand, counting down.
CTTCACCAATCAATTGCTCGTAGGACAGCATGCCTTCTGGCAACGGCCCGTCGCCGATGTGGATCAGCAACGGCCGCACCCTGGCGCTGCTGGCAATGCCTTCGGCCAGGGGCAGGAAGGTGTCGTCGATCAGCAGGATGCGGGTGTCGCAGTCGTCCAGCGAATAGACGATTTCCGGCACGCTCCAGCGAATGTTCACCGGGTTGACCACGCCACCGCCCCACCAGGTCGCCAGGAAATACTCAAGGAACCGGTCGGAGTTCAGGCCCAGCAGACCGACGCGATCGCCGGTCCGCATCCCCAATTGCTGCAAGGCCCCGGCCAGGCGAGCCACCCGGTCGGCCAGTTCGGCATAGGTGCGGCGGCGGTCGCGAAAGACCGTCGCCACGGCATGGGGACGTTGCTGCAGCACGCGGTGCAGGCCTTGGGTCAGATACATGAGGTTCTCCTGTGAATTATTGTTGTCAGGTAACGAACGCGACGCTACGGATCAGGTACCGGTGTATTTCGGCGAACGCTGCTCGACCTGGGCCATGCGCCCTTCGGCGTGATCTTCGCTGTCGCGCAGCAAGCCCCAATGCAGATGGGCCTGGGTGACGAAGTCCCGGGGCGCGAGATGGGCGCTCTGCAAGGCCAGGCGCTTGATCGACTGCACCGCGAGCGGGCCGTTGGCGGCAATACGCTCGGCCAGGTCCAGCGCCGCCGGCAGCAGACGGTCCTTGGGCAGCAGCTCGATGATCAAACCGATGCCCAAGGCCTGCCCGGCGCTGATCGATTCCCCGGTCAGCGCCATTTTCATGGCATGGGCCGCTGGAATTGCACGCAGCAAGTACTGCACGCCACCGGCCGCCGGAATGGTCGCGTCGCACACCTCGGGCAAGCCGAACGTGGCGCTGGCCGAGGCAATGCGCAGATCGCATTGCAGCGCCAGCTCGAGACCGCCCCCCAGGCAGGCACCATTGATGGCGGCAATCACCGGTTTCCAGATGTCCAGGTCGCTGAGGTCGAACAGCCGGCTGTAGCCGCCCTCCTCGGCTTCGGTCTCGCGGCTTTTGAGGGTGCCGGCGACAAAACCGGATGCCGCCAGCAACGACTCCTTGTGGCTTGCACCGCTGCAAAACGCGCGCTCGCCGGCACCGGTCAGGACGATCACCCGCACCTGCTCGTCATCCTGGCAGGCACCCAGGGTCTTGCGCAGGTGCATCAGATCGCTGACGGTCAGCGCGTTGTTCGACTGTTGCGCATCGAGCGTGATGAGTGCCACGTGATCGATGATCTTGAACTGAATGGCCATGGTGTAACTCCTGCGCTGCGCGATTCTTCATGTTGTTTTTCAGGCGCCAAAACCCAGGCCCAGTTCACGCAAGCGCTCAATGGCCGCGGTGTCGAAGCCCCAGTCACGCAGTGCTGCGCCGCCATGCTCTCCACGCGCGGGCGCCGGTTGCGGTTGCGCCGATGGCGTGCCGAGGAAACGCGGAGCCGGGACCGGTTGCACTACCCCGTCGACCTCAATGAAGCTGCCACGGGCAACGCCGTGGGGGTGCCTGGCTGCTTCGGCCAGGCCCAACACCGGCGCAACGCAGGCGTCGCTGCCTTCGAAGGCTTCCTCCCACTGCTTGCGGGTACGACCGAAGAACGCAGCGGTGAATGCCTCCCGCAGCCGCGGCCAGCCAGCCCGGTCGTGCTGGCTGGGCAGGTCCGCGTTGGAGAGTCCGAGAATGTCCAGCATCTGCCCATAGAAGCGCGATTCAATCGGCCCGATCGCCATGTACTGGCCGTCGCGGGTTTCGTAGGTGTCGTACCAGGGCGCACCGCCATCGAGCAGGTTGCTGCCGCGCTGTTCTTTCCAGTGACCACCGGCCAGCAGGCCCCAGATCACCGAGCCCAGCTGCGCCGCACCTTCGGTCATCGCCGCATCGACCACCTGCCCGGCGCCGCCGCGCTGCACATTGAGCAGCGCCGCCAGTACGCCCATCGCCAGCAACATGCCGCCACCGCCGTAGTCACCCACCAGGTTCAGCGGCGGCACCGGCCGACCACCGGCCGGGCCGATACTCGACAGCACACCCGACAAGGCGATGTAGTTCAGGTCATGGCCAGCGCGGTCGGCCATCGGGCCGGTCTGGCCCCAGCCGGTCATACGGGCGTAGACCAGACGCGGATTGCTCTGTAGCGCGACTTCCGGGCCGAGGCCCAGGCGCTCCATCGTGCCGGGGCGAAACCCTTCGATCACCACGTCGGCGCGCTCAATCAATTGCAGCGCGACGGCGACACTGTCGGGGTGCTTCAGGTCGAGGGTGACCGAACGGCGGTTGCGCCCGGTGATGTCGGCCCGCTTGCCCTCAAGCTTCGGCCCCAGGTCACTGGCCTTCTGCGGCCGGTCGATGCGCACCACGTCGGCGCCCATGTCGGCCAACAGCATGGTGCCAAACGGCGCCGGCCCGATTGCCTCAAACTCCACCACCCGAATGCCGCTCAGTACGCCCATCGCCAACGCTCCGTGATTCTTCTGGAGCGCCAGCAGCACTCCTATTGTTGTGCCATCCAGTAGATCAATCCCGGCCCCACCGACCACCACCCGCATCGGGTGGTGGCCGCCAAAGACAGGGTCATCCCGCCCATGGTCTGGGTTACACTCGATGAGATTCGGCGCACTCACAAAACAAAAAAGAATCGGACAGCCCCATGGATAAACACCGCAAGTCCAATGCATCGGACACCCATGCCAGCCAGGTCTTCAATCCGGTTCAGTCCCCGATCGTCAGTACCAAACTGACTCCGCCGCGCAGCGCCGGGCGCCTGATTTCCCGCGAGCGCCTGCAGGAGCAAATGCTCAAGGCCCGCCGCCTGCGTTGCATCGTGCTCAGGGGACCAGCCGGGTGTGGCAAGACTTCGACCCTGATCGCCTGGCGCCAGGCGCTGTTGCCGCTGGGGTTCGACGTGGCGTGGCTGACGCTGTCGGCCGATGACAACGAACTGGCGCGCTTTCTTGACTATCTGCTGGCAAGCCTCGGCCAGATCGACCCGACGCTCGTGCGCGAAGCGACTCAACTGGAAGGTCGCGGCCTCGACAGCGAAGCCGTGGAACGCACCGTCATCACCCTGGTGCGCAGCATTGCCAGCCGTGGCCGTGAGCTGGTGCTGGTACTCGACGACCTGCACCACCTGACTGACGTGGGCATTCACCAGGCCCTGCAATGGCTGATCGACTACGCCCCGGCCAACCTCCACCTGGCGCTGATATCGCGCAGCGTCGTGCCGTTGTCCCTGGCGCGGTTGCGCAGCCAGGAACTGGTGCTGGAGCTGAACCTGCGGGACTTGCGTTTCACCGCCGCCGAATCCGAACAGTTCCTCAAGGCGCAATTGGGCGAGATCAGCGCCCGGGACGCCCGGATGATGCATGAGCTGACCGATGGCTGGGTCGCCGGCCTGCAACTGCTCGCCGTCAGCCGCAAAAAGAATCGCCCGCCTGCCGCCGCAGAGGCAACGTCGGTGCAAGCGCAGCTACGGGACGATCAAGCCTTCGCCAGGTTCTTCGAAGTCGAAGTGTTGTCCCACCTGTCACCGACAGACCTGGACCTGTTGCTGCTCATGGCCGTGTGCAACCGCTTCTGCGCCTCGTTGTGCGCTGCCTTGAGCGGTCACCCGCAGGCGGTTGCCGAGGCGAACGCGCTGCTGACGCGGCTGGAGCGGGACAACCTGTTCCTGATTCCGGTAGACAGCGCCGAGCGCGAAACCTGGTATCGCCTGCACCCATTGCTGCGCGAAACCCTGCTCAAGTATTTCGACTCGCGCAGCAACGCCGAGCAACAAGCGGTGCACGTTCGCGCATGGAGCTGGTTCCGCGAGCACAATCACCTGGATGAAGCGGTGCACCATGCGGTCATGGGCGGCGACCCGTCGGCCGCCGCCGATCTGGTGGAACAACACTGCGAGGCGTTGTACGCCCATGGCGACCTGCGCATGTTGATCGAGCTGGTGCGGCTGTTGCCGGTCGAACAGGTACAGGCCCGGGTCAAGCTGCGCATTCTCAAGACGCGGATGCAGCTGTATGCCAGGGACTTCGTGGCCTGCACCGCCAGCCTCGAACAACTGTTTCGCGACGTTCCCGAGAGCGAAGTCCATGACCGCTTCATGATCTCGCTGCTGCGCGCCTCTTTGGCCCTGCAGCGGGATGACACCGATGCGGCCATGACGGTCCTGCCGCAATTGCTCAACCCGCCTGCGGGCAGCAACAGCGTGGCCATCGGCTCCTGTGCCAACATCCTGTCCTGGCTGTACATGCACCGCGGTGAATACGAAAAGGCCCGCCAGGTGCAACTCGACCGGCCGAACCTGCTGATCAATGGCCAGCCGCTGCTGGGGACCACGGCGGGCAGCCTTCAGGGTCGTTGCCTGATCGGCTTGAGCCTGGCCCTTGAAGGCCAGATGACCCAGGCGGAACGGGTTTACCGCGATGTGTTGCATGAAGCCGGCCAATGCGGCAAGGGCGGTGCCGACGCGACTTATCTCTCCGCTGCGCTGCTTGGCGAAGTGCTGTACGAAACCAACGACCTCGACGCCGCGTTCAAGATGCTCTCGGGCTGGATCGACATTCTCGAACGGATCTCGATTCCCGATTCCGTGCTGCGTGTGCTGCAAGTGCTGTGGAATGTGCAATGGCTGGCGGGTAACCATCAGGAGGCCCTGGCATTTGTCGAGCGGCTTGATGAGTACGCGATCAAACTCGGCCTGGAGCGCCTGCAAGCCTACTGCCTGACCTGGCAGGTGCGCTGGTTGCTGACACTCGGGGAAACCGCACAAGCCCAAGCCAAGCTGGCGCGCCTGGATGCCATCGACGCGCGCCACCCGGACGCCGGGCACACGGCACTCAAGGAAATCCACATCCTGGCCGAGAACGCCCGCGCTCGCTGGCAACTGGCACAGGGCGACTTGGACGGCGCCTACGCACGCATAGAACAGCTGATCGAAACCTGTGAAAGGCACCGCCGCCAACTCGGAGCGGTACGCCTGATGGTGCTCAGTGCCGTGATCGAGTCCGAACGGGGTCACCATGAGCAGGCGCGGGACAAGGTCATGGAGGCGCTGCGCCGAGGGCAGCGCTTCGGCCTGGTGCGCAGCCTCATCGACGCCCATCCGGACGGGTTGAAACTGATCTGCGATATCACCAGCCGGGAAGTCCTTGACCCGGTGCTGGCGTTTTATGTCGAGCGCCTGCAGGCCGCCGGGGCCACAGCGCCTGCGGTCTCGAAAACCAAGCCTGCGACGGCGGCAACCAGCAAACCGCTGGCGGCCGGGATCGAGCCCTTGAGCGAACGGGAGATCGAAGTGGTGCGCCTGCTGGCCCAGGCCCTGCCCAACAAGAAAATCGCCCGTGCGCTGGGGCTGTCCCCGGAAACCGTGAAATGGCACCTGAGCCATATCTACAGCAAGCTCGGCGTCGGCAGCCGCGATGAAGCGGTGGCGCGGGTGCGGGATCTGGAATCGCAGGGTGATCCAGGCACTGGTACTCACTAACTGCCAATAGAGAAACCTGTGGGAGCGGGCTTGCCCGCGAAGGCGGTGTGTCAGTCAACACAGATGTTKAATTTGCTGGCCTCTTCGCGGGCAAGCCCGCTCCCACAGGGATTGTGTTGTCTTCAGTGATTTTTTAACCGCCACCCACCTCGGGTGGCGTTCACTCGCGCCCCCCCACCTATCGTAACCCTCAGATCACAGGCGCAGTTCGCGTCTTGCGTAAGCGCTCGGCCTAAGGCCGGCCTGGCATTTTTGAGGAGTCTTGCGTGCACATCGCCCGAACCGTTTTCCGCGACGACCATGAGATGTTCCGCACCACCGTGCGCCGTTTTTTCGAGCGTGAATGCCTGCCGCGCCAGGCCGCCTGGGACAAGGCCGGCCAGGTCGACCGGGAAACCTGGCTCAAGGCCGGCCGCGAAGGCCTGCTCGGCATCACCCTGCCCACCGAATACGGTGGTGGCGGCGGCGACTTCGGCCACTGCGCGGTGTTCAACGAAGAGTTCGCCCGGGCTGGCGTGAGCGGCGCCTACTTCGGCATGCACTCCGACGTGATCGCCCCCTACATCAACCGTTGCGGCAACGAAGAACAGAAACAGACATGGCTGCCGGGCATCTGCGCAGGCGAAATCATCCTCGCCATCGCCATGACCGAACCCGGCACCGGCAGCGACCTCAAGGCTGTGCGCACCACCGCCGTGCGCGATGGCGACGAGTACGTGATCAATGGCAGCAAGACCTTCATCAGCAACGGCCTGACCGCCGACCTGGTGATCGTCGTATGCAAGACCGACCCGACCGCTGGCGCCAAGGGCATCAGCCTGATTGCCGTGGAAACCGGCCGCGCCGGTTTCAAGCATGGCCGCAAGCTGGAAAAGGTCGGCCAGCACGCCCAGGACACCGCCGAGCTGTTCTTCGACAACGTCCGCGTGCCGGTGGGCAACCGTCTGGGCGAGGAAGGCCTGGGCTTCACCTACCTGATGGGTGAGCTGCCGCAAGAGCGTTTTTCCATCGCCGTGTCCGCCGCCGCCAAGCTTGAGCGCCTGCTGGAGCTGACCATCGAGTACGTAAAAGACCGCAAGGCCTTCAATCAGACCGTATGGGACTTCCAGAACAGCAAATTCAAACTTGCCGACATCAAGGCCCAGGCCACCGCCCTGCGGGTGATGGTCGACTACTACCTGGGCGAACACATGCGCCGCCGGCTGACCCTCGAAGAAGCCGCCATCGCCAAGCTCCACACCACCGAAACCCTGTGGAAATGCATCGACGACATGGTCCAGCTGCACGGCGGCTACGGCTACATGATGGAGTACCCGATTGCCCGCGCGTTCGTCGACATGCGCGTCAACCGCATCTACGGCGGCACCAGTGAAGTCATGCGCGAAATGATCGCGCGCAAGCTCTGAACCTCTCAAACAACAAGGAAAACAACGATGAGCAATAAAGTGTTCGTTGCTGGCGTCGGCATGATCCAGTTCAAGAAACCGGGGACCAATGAGCCCTACGACATCATGGGTGAACAGGCGATTCGCCTGGCCCTGGCCGATTGCGGGCTGGACTTCAGTGACATCCAGCAGGCCTACGCCGGCTACGTCTACGGCGACTCCACCTGCGGCCAGAAAGCCCTGTACCGCGTGGGCATGACCGGCATCCCGCTGATCAACGTCAACAACAACTGCGCCACCGGCTCCAGCGCGCTGTTCCTGGCCCGGCAGGCCGTGGCCAGCGGTGCGGTGGACTGCGCCCTGGCATTTGGCTTCGAGCAGATGAATCCGGGCGCATTGAGATCCGCCTGGACCGACCGCGCCCCGGCCACCGAGCGCGCCCTCAAGTTGACCAACGAACTGGTGGGCATGCCCGACCTGCCGACCGCCATCCGCCAGTTTGCCGGTGCCGGTCACGCGCACATGCAGAAGTACGGCACCCGGCTGGAGACCTTCGCCAAAATCCGCGCCAAGGCCAGCCGCCATGCCGCCAACAACCCGCTGGCCGTATTCCGCAACGTAGTCACCCCGGAAGAAGTCCTGGCTGCGCCAATGTTGTGGGAAGGCGTGCTGACCCGCCTGATGGCCTGCCCGCCGACCTGTGGCGCCGCCGCGAGCATCGTAGTGTCCGAGTCCTTCGCGAAAAAGCATGGCCTGCGCACCGACGTGCTGATGGCCGGCCAGGCCCTGACCACCGACCTGCCGAGCACCTACGACGCCAAGGACATGATCCGCGTGGTCGGTTTCGACATGACCCGCATGGCAGCGGACATCGCCTACAACCAGGCCGGCATAGGTCCACAAGACATCGACGTGATCGAGCTGCACGACTGCTTCGCCCAGAACGAGCTGCTGACCTACGAAGGCCTCGGCTTGTGCGCTGAAGGCGGCGCCGAGCAACTGGTCAACGACGGCGACAACACCTACGGCGGCAAGTGGGTAACCAACCCCTCCGGCGGACTGCTCTCCAAGGGTCACCCGCTGGGCGCCACCGGCCTGGCCCAGTGCTACGAGCTGACCCACCAGTTGCGCGGCACCGCCGAACAGCGCCAGGTGCCGAACGCGCGCATCGCCGTGCAGCACAACCTCGGTCTGGGCGGCGCCTGCGTCGTCACCGTGTACCAGAAAAACTGAAGCGACCGGGTAATCAAGGAGTCACTCAGATGATCGACAAAAAACACATCGGCAGACAACTGCCCACCTTCCTCGCCACCGCCGAAGCCGGGCAACTGCGCTTCTTCGCCAAGGCCACCGGGGAAACCAACCCGATCTACTTCGACGAGCAGGCCGCTCGCGATGCAGGGCATCCGAACCTGCCGTTGCCACCAACCTTCCTGTTCTCGCTGGAATTCCAGATCCCGTCCAACGCCTGGCGCTTTGAGCTGGGCATCGTCACCGCACGCATCCTGCACGGTGAGGAATCGTTCCGTTATCACCGCATGGCCTATGCCGGCGACACCCTGCGCTTCGACGTACGCATCGCCGACATCTACGACAAAAAAGGCGGCGCGCTGGAATTCGTGGTGCGCGAGACCCGAGTCACCAACCAGCACGGTGAGCACGTCGCGGACCTGCGCAGCGTGCTCGTACAGCGCAACAGCTGAAGCGGAGAACATTGATGAACGCCATAAGCCTGGAAAAAATCAACATCGGCGACACCCTGCCACCGCTGGCGCTGCCGCCGATCAACCGCACCACCCTGGCGCTGTTCGCCGGCGCGTCCGGTGACCACAACGCCATTCACATCGACACCGATTACGCGCGCAAAGCCGGCATGGCTGACGTGTTCGCCCACGGCATGTTGTCGATGGCCTACCTCGGTCGCCTGCTGACCCAGTGGGTCGATCAGCGCCAGTTGCGCGAGTTCGGCGTGCGCTTTCTCGGCATCACCCACCTGGGTCATCAGATCACCTGCACCGGCACCGTCGTCGAGCGCTTTGAAGTCGACGGCGAGCAACGCATCAAGGTCGAAGTGCGCACCACCAACCAATACGGCGACACCAAAATTGTTGGTGACGCTGTGATCGCTCTGTAAACAAACCCAAGAATTGAGGAGCAACACCCCATGGCAAAACTCGAAGGCAAAGTCGCACTGGTCACCGGTTCCGGTCGTGGCATCGGCCAGCAGATCGCCCTGAAACTGGCAAGCGAAGGCGCGCGCATCGTGATCAACGACCTGGACGCCGATCCGGCCCATGAAACCGCAGAACTGATCCGCAAGATGGGTGGCGAAGCCGCCGTGTGTCACGGCAACGTCAGCGCCCCGGATTTCGCCGAGCGCTACATCAAGACCGCGATGGACAACTTCAACGGCATCGACATCATCGTCAACAACGCCGGCTACACCTGGGACGACGTGATCCAGAAGATGACCGACGAGCAGTGGTACGCGATTCTCGACTGCCACATGACCGCACCGTTCCGCATCCTGCGTGCCGCCTACCCGATCATCAAGGCGCAGGCCCAGGCGGACGCCGCAGCAGAGCGCGAAGTGTTCCGCAAAGTGGTGAACATCTCGTCAGTGTCGGCGCTCAACGGCAATGCCGGGCAGATGAACTACTCCTCCGCCAAGGCCGGTGTACTGGGCATGACCCGCGCGCTGGCCCGGGAATGGGGCCGCTTCAAGGTCAACGTCAACGCCGTGGCCTTCGGTTTCATCGAAACCCGCATGACCAGCGCCGACGCCCATGCCGGCGCCACGGTGAACATCGAAGGCCGCGACATCCGTGTCGGCATCAGCCCGGAAGCGGCCAAATCGTTCGCCCAGCGCAACCCGCTCGGCCGCCCGGGCACCACGAAGGAAGCGGCCGACGCCGTGTACCTGTTCTGCTCGCCGGAGTCGAACTACATCACGGCCCAGACCATCGCGGTGGCCGGCAATCTGCAGTAACCGACAAGCAACAAGCAAAACCACTGTGGCGAGGGAGCTTGCTCCCGCTGGGCTGCGAAGCGGCCCCCGACAATCTGTCAGTTGCTGCGCATCGGCAGAGATACGACTGCTTCGCAGCCGAACGGGAGCAAGCTCCCTCGCCACAACTGCCCCCTCGCCACATTGGCTCTGCTGACTTTGAGATCGATGACCGCAGGATCACACCATGAACATGACTGAAACCAATATCCGCCAGGCTGCCATCAAACTGATCTCGCGTAATGGCTACGGCTCGATGAGCCTTCGGCAACTGGCGGCTGAATCGGGGATCAACCCCTCGACGCTGTACCTCTATTACCAAGGCAAAGGCGAGTTGCTGCTGGAGCTGGTTCTGGAATATTTCCAGGGGATTTCCCAGGCATGGGCACGCAGCCGCCCCGCCGTTGCGCGGGCCGATACGAAACTGCGCACGTTCATCGCCTGCCATGTGCGTTATCACTTGGAACATCAGGATCAGGCCATTCTCGGCAACCTGGAATTGCGCAGCCTGGATGAACAATCCTTGACCCAGGTCCGCCAGGCGCGACGGGTTTACCTCAGGGGCCTGCAAGATCTGCTGGAGCAAGGCGTGCGTGAAGGCTCGCTCAGCTGCGCCGAACCCAAACTGATGGCGCGCACCCTGTTCAACATGCTGACGCATGCCTGTGTCTGGTATCAGGCCGATGGCCGCTGGAGCGTCGACGACGTGATCCGCCATTACTCGGAACTGGTGCTGAAAATGCTCGGTGCCGTGCCCATCGCATCACCTCGCCCACCTCTGCGCCGTGCGGCCATTACACGCCGCACTATGCCGATGGAGGCAGTTTCATGAGCGACCTCATGCAGCCCTTTTCCATGGCCGGCAAAACCGTGCTGGTAGCCGATGCCACCACCCGACTCGGCGCCCATTTCGCCCGGCTGATCAGCCTCGCCGGCGCCCGGGTGGCCCTCGGCGCGCAACACCCTGCGCAACTTGAGCAGCTGGTGGCCGACCTGCGCTGGGAGGGTGGTGAAGTGCTGATCGTCAGCCTCGACAGCGCCCGCCGTCCCAGCATCGAAGCGGCGCTTGAGGCCGTCGAAGAGCGCTTGGGCAGCATCGATGTACTGATCAACAACAGCGCCGAGCGTGAGCACGTGGTGCTGAAAAATCACCTGATCCATTGCACCAGCCAGCACATGATCAAGGCCGAGCGTGGCGGTAGCATCGTCAACATCGAACCGCCGCCCCGACCGATCAGAGAGCCCAACCCTTGTTTGCGCTCCAACAGCAGCCTGATCCGCATGAGCCGGGCCATGGCCCAGTCGCTGACGCCGCACCGGATCCGGGTCAATGTGATTGCCGCCGGACGCGGCAACGACGCGGGTCTGCAGGAACTCAACGGTCCCTTGCTGTTGCTGGCCAGTGGCGCGGGTGCCAGCGTCACCGGTGCGGTGCTGCACATCGACAACTACGCCACCTGATACGGGTGGCGTTTAGTTTCTGACGACCCTTGAACATCGGAACCGGTCGCCTTGCGCGACGCCCGTCAACAAGGAGCCAGTCAGATGACTCGCATAAAAAAGTGGCTGCCGAAACTCGCCATGGTGGCGACAACGGTCATGGCATTGGCGGCGAATGCCGCTGACAAACCCAACATCCTGGTGATCTTCGGCGATGACATCGGCCAGACCAACATCAGCGCCTATTCCATGGGTGTGGTCGGCTACAAGACCCCGAACATCGACCGCATCGCTCACGAAGGCATGCTGTTCACCGACTACTACGCGGAGAACAGCTGCACCGCCGGGCGCTCGTCGTTCATCACCGGCCAGTCACCATTGCGCACCGGCCTGACCAAGGTCGGCGTGCCGGGGGCGCCGGTCGGTATCCAGAAACGCGACATCACCCTCGCCCAGGCCCTCAAGTCCCAGGGTTACGCCACCGGCCAGTTCGGCAAGAACCACCTCGGCGACCGTGACGAATACCTGCCGACCAACCACGGTTTCGATGAGTTCTTCGGCAACCTGTACCACCTCAACGCCGAAGAAGAACCCGAGCGCCCGTACTGGCCCAAGGACGACCCGGACTTCGTCAAATCCCGGACTCCCCGTGGCGTGATCCACAGCTACGCCGACGGCAAGATCGAAGACACCGGCGCACTGACCACCAAGCGCATGGAAACCATCGACGACGAAACCACCGCCGCCGCGCAAACGTTCATCGAGAAACAGGCCAAGGCCGACAAACCGTTCTTCGTCTGGATGAACACCACCCGCATGCACGTGTTCACCCACGTGCGCGAGTCGATGAAGGGCCAGAGCGGCATGCCCGGCAACGATTACGCCGATGGCATGATCGAGCACGACGGCGACGTCGGCAAACTGCTGAAAACCCTAGACGACCTGAAAATCACCGACAACACCATCGTCGTCTACACCACCGACAACGGCCCGAACCAGTTCTCCTGGCCAGACGCGGCGACCACGCCGTTCCGTAACGAGAAGAACTCAAACTGGGAGGGTGCCTATCGCGTGCCGGCGATTGTGCGTTGGCCGGGCAAGATCAAGGCCGGTGAAGTTTCGAACGAGATGTTCTCGGGCATGGACTGGTTCCCTACCCTGCTCGCGGCGGCTGGCGATACCGAGGTGAAGGACAAGCTGTTGAAAGGCTGGGCACCGACTTCGGGCGGCGCCAGTTTCAAGGTGCACCTGGACGGCTACAACCAGTTGCCCTACCTGACTGGCCAACAGCCTAAAGGGCAACGCCGCGAGTTCTACTACTTCAACGACGACGGCGTGCTGGTGTCCATGCGCTTCGACAACTGGAAAGTGGTCTTCGCCGAACAGCGCGAACCGGGTGGTTTTGCGGTATGGAGCAGCCCGTTCGTGCCGCTGCGGGTGCCCAAGCTGTTCAACCTGCGCATGGACCCGTATGAGCGGGCTGACCTGGTCTCGGACCAGTACAACGACTGGCTCGTGAAGAACTCCTACCTGCTGGCCGCAGGTGTGGCCAAGGCTGCGCGCTTCCTGCAGACCTTCATCGAGTACCCGCCGAGCCAGAAGCCTGCCAGTTTCAGCGTTGATCAGATTCGCGCGGCGGTCGATGCGAAAATCGAAGAGAAGCTGAAAAACCCGGCCAAACCCTAAGCGCCTCTCTACTCCGACGTCGACTGAATGCCAACGGCCAACCCGCCCAAGTGAAATTAAGCTTGGGCTAAGGTTGCTTCTCTAATCTTCGACACTTTCGGGTCGTCGAGTATTTCGAAGATGGGTAGTGTCGATACAAACGCCAAACCACCGTTCAGCATCGTTCTGGTTAATTACAAAACCCCCGAGCTCACCAGGATCTGCCTGGAGCTGTTGCAGGAGCATGTCCAAAAAGCCGGCATTGCGGTCTGGGTGGTGGATAACGATTCGGCGGACGCCAGCGTCGAATATTTGCGCTCGCTCGACTGGATCAACCTGATCGAGCGCGATGCCCCTACCAAAGAGCCGGGGCACATCGCCCACGGCAAAGCGCTGGACATGGCGCTGGCCAGGGTCAGCACCGACTATCTGTTCCTGATGCACACCGACACGTTCGTCTTCGATGCAAACGTCTTTGCGATGATGATGGAGCACTGCACCAAGGATCAAAACGTCATCGCGGTCGGTTGCACCGAGCAACTCAACCGCGGACTGCCAAGGACCGCGTGGCGCTTCACTTCACGCCTGATCAAACACCACTATCGACGCTTGAAACAATCGCTGGGCCTGCGATCAAAGGAGCCGAAACCCTACCGGGAAACCTACCTGAAAAGCTTTTGCACGTTATGGAATGGCAGGCTGATCAAGCAGCAGGGTTTGCATTTTCAGATCGATGACCGTGTGCCCGGCTATGAGCTGCAAGACCGCGTGATCGGGCTTGGCTACAAAGTCGTGTTTCTTTCGCCCGGCAAAATATTCAAGTACCTGGACCACGTCCAGTCCGGCACCGTCGCTGCTGCGGGCGGCTATGGCCAAGATCATCGACGGACGAAAATGTACCAGGACATTCTCAAGCGCTTCGGCGCGACCAACTCCTCGATGTCTTGAATAAACCCGCACCCACAAAAAAGCCCACTGACCGTTGCCGGATCAGTGGGCTTTTGTGCATCAGGCTAACGCTGATTCACTGCTTCATGATGAACGTCGCCAGGCTTTTCAGGTCGTCCGAGCTCAACTGCGCGAACGGTGGCATGGGCACATCCCCCCACTTTCCGCTACCGCCGTGCTGAATGCTCGACATGACCCGGGCCAGCCCCTGCGGGTCATTGGCATACTTGGCCGCCACATCGTGATAGGCCGGGCCGACGACCTTATGGTCGACTGCGTGACAGGACAGGCAGGCGTTGTCCTGGAGCAAGGCCGAGGCAACTTTCGCTACCGACACCGTGGGTGGCTGATCCGCCGGCGGGTTGGAGACCGCCTGAACATCGGCATCGCTCGCCTTCGCACTGCCGTAAGTCACCGCCAGGTAAGCACCGATAACACTCACATCCTGGTCGCTGATCGGAGCGCCGTACACGTGCTGCATCTTGCCCGCTTCGGCGGTCCACTGCGCCAGGCTCATGCCCGGCGGCTGGAAGTTGATGTAATCGGCCGAATGGCAGACAGAACACTTCTGCTGCGCCAAAGCATAGCCAGGCATCGTGCTGGGCTTGAACACAGCCGTTTCAGGCGGCAGTGTGATGGACAGCGGTGCGGCGCCAGCCAGGGTGGTGAGAAAAACCGGAGCCGCGCAGAGCAAGGCGGTCATGCATTTCACAAGTTTCATGCGGCCCTCCTCAGGCGACGGTCACGTGGGTGGTTTCGACGACGTGGCGGCGGTAGCCAGCGGGGTTCCAGTCGGCTTGCAGCGGCTGCGTCTCGCCGGCACTGTTGCTGGCTCGCACCATCAACTGAGTGGCGCCCTTGCCGGTAAAGGTGATCGGCAGTGTCCACTCACGGAAGGAGTAACGGCCAAGGTCCTGCCCGAGTTGGGTCTCGCGCCAGGTTTTTCCACCGTCGATCGACACCTCCACCTTGTTGACCCCAACGCCCCCGTCGAAAGCGATGCCCTTGAGCAGCACGCTTTTGTTCAGCGGCAGTACATCGCCGTGTTTAACGCTGGTGATGAAACTGCGCACCGGCAATTTGGAGATCGGCAGGGTTTTCGCCGCCGTGGTGCCGGGGGCAATGCAGAAGCAATCGTTATCCGGAACCCGGTACCCCTTGGCCATGAAGAAACCGTCGAAGGTATGGTCGACGACTTCGATCTCACTCAGGTGCTTGACCCAGTACGTGCCGAAATAGCCTGGCACCACCAGGCGAATCGGGTAACCGTTGAGAAATGGCAGGTCGGTGCCATTCATCGACCAGGCGATCATCGGCTCGCCATCCATGGCATGGCTGATGTCCAGCGCCTTGATGTACTCCGGCGTGCTTGGCAGCACCGGTTTATCGAGCCCACGGAAAGTCACTTGTTTGGCCTCGGCTTTTACCCCCGCCTTTTCCAGCACAGCCTTGAGCGGTACCCCCACCCACCGCGCATTGCCCATTGAGCCATTGCCCAACTGAGCGCCGAACACCCGGGGCATCGAGAAGCCACGGCTGTTGCCCGAACATTGATTCACGGCGACCACTTCAACCGGTTCGGCAAGCGCCTTGAGCTCGGCAAGGGACAGTGACAACGGCGTGTCGACCGTGCCCTTGATCGTCAGGCGGTAGCTGTCCGGATCGATGCTGGTCGGGAAATTGGCCAAGTGGTAACGCACGAAAAAGGCGTCATTGGGCGTGATCGGCCCCTCGTTGAAGACGGGGAACGGCGTCTCCAGATGCGGCGGCCGAGTGGTCACCAGGGTCAACGGGCGTTTTTGCGGGTATTGCACCAGCGGTCGTGGGCCGGCGGCAAAGGTCACTTCCTCCGCGGATTCGCTGGCCGCTGCGGATTCGTCGGCTGCCCTGGCCAGGCTTGCCAACGGCGAGGCCGCCAAAGCCAGAGTGAAAGCATCGCGTAAAACCCGCCGGCGGGTCGGCTGGCTGTTGTCTACATAACTGAACTTCATTCTGCGCTCTCTATGATTGTTTTATTGAGATGCAACTGACTGTGGGAGCGAGCTTGCTCGCGATGTCGTTAACGATAGCGCGTGCTTACTGACTAACCGTAGCGCACTTGAGTCCATCGCGAGCACGCTCGCTCATACAAATTCCCGCCGGGGCGGAGAGGTATCAGGCTTACGGTTTCGCCTTACCGTGGTCGGTAAACAAATCAGTATCGTCAGGGCCAAACTGTCTGCTTCTCATTGAGCGTCAGTGACTTGACAATTGATGACAGGACCCCCCGTTATGGACGGCGTAGACACTCCGGGTTCAAAGCGCTGCCTGTGCCATCGCCCACAAAAAAGCCCACTGACCATCGCCGGTTCAGTGGGCTTTTTCACATCAGGCTAAAACCGCCCTCGCCTGCTACTGCGGATCTACCTGATCCAGCACGCGGTTCACCGATAGCTCTGCCAAGGTAATCATCTGTTGAATGCCCAGCGCCAAATTGCATTTTGGGCCGTTGAGGATAAACGCCAGTTCACTTGCCATGACACTGGCCGAGGCAAGGGTTTCACAGGCGTGAACCAGGAGGGTTTCGTTGTTGACGTTGGGGGCGATGGTGAAGATTGGGTTGGGACGGCGCTTGGCCATTTGGGGCTTGCGAGATGTGGACTCGGAATCGACGTCTATCTGCGCGTCCGTATCAGGGGGATTCGGAGTTGGTTTTATCATTGTGAAGCTCCTATGAAGTGAGCATCTCTCCATTCGCTACCACGCAAAATAGGGAGACGGCTGTACACGGGGTGGTAGACCGGTCATAGAAACCCGGCAGGCCGAAGCCTCCCATGCACAGCCGCCACAAAGCAGCCAGCACAAAAAAACGCCCTGAGGCGTTCTGGGTCTATGAAGAAACCGGGCTACCACACCCGTTCGCTGAATTGGCAGCGACGGGCGAAGGTTAGCGAGGTGGGTTCTCATGTGCAAGCCCGAGTGAATATGAAAAAACTCATAACCCTGTGGTTCGCGATCTAGCCCACTAGGAGGACCACCATTTGTAGCGGGCCCTAGTGGTTTAGTGTGGCGCTACCTCGTCAAAAACATGTTCACACTTGCCTCGAAAATTAGGCGAGTTGACCTACCATTGAGTAGTCTCGGGGTACTAGAAAACTCTGTTATTGCCCTCAGTATCGAATGTAGATTCGCCCCTGTATTCACTGTTTCATTCCTTCGTACACCTGCACGTTTGATAACGAACAGCAAGTCCAACGAGTCTCCCAAAAACCGCCACCAGAGAATCAACGAATGGTTATCGAAGCATTTTCCGCAATTGTCGATGCTGTAAGGCTTTGGAAGGAAAGAAACCATGAGACAGCTGAAGAGCTGAACAAGAAGCGTGAAGCCTTAAAGCTAGTCATGGATGCGGTGATTGC
Source organism: Pseudomonas sp. P4_B4 (assembly GCF_056402255.1). Lineage (NCBI taxonomy): Bacteria > Pseudomonadati > Pseudomonadota > Gammaproteobacteria > Pseudomonadales > Pseudomonadaceae > Pseudomonas > Pseudomonas sp. P4_B4. The sequence continues at coordinate 251,662 of NZ_JBFUHS010000003.1, read as the reverse complement.
TACGAAAGCTTATTTGTATGACCTTGATCAAGGTATGGAACCATCGCGCTCCACCGAAACGTTACTAGCTCGCAGTTGGAGTAGCGCTTCAATTGCGATTAGTAAATATGACTACGAATTGTTTAGTTCAGCTCGACTAAAAGCTCTAGGCTGGGCTGATCCTCGGGAATGGAAGCGAGCCGAAGTTCGTCCATGGGTAATCAAACTGGATGTCATTATTGATCAATGCAACTACTTACTCGATCAGGAGTGAGAAACGTAAGAGCAAAATGCCCAGAAAAATGTGACCCTTCGCCCACAAAAAAACCCACTGACCGTCGCCGGTTCAGTGGGCTTTTTTTGATTGGGTCTCTAATTACAGAGCCATATCACTCGCAGCATTAGCCTTCGGTGCCTTCACAGCAGTGTCGACAGTCACTGGCGTCACGGCCGGTGCGATCACCGCGGGTGGCGGAGTCAGTTCCAGCACCTTGGCGGTATAAGCCCACTCTTCAGCAACCTTCTCAGGGCTGGCGTTCAGCTGAGTGCCGTAGCTCGGTACGATCTGGTGCAGTTTTGCCTGCCACTCAGGGGTCGCGACCTTGTCCTTGAACACTTTCTGCAGCACGGTCAGCATGATCGGTGCGGCGGTCGATGCACCTGGGGAGGCGCCCAGCAGGCCGGCGATGCTGCCGTCTTGCGAAGCGACGATTTCGGTGCCCAGTTTCAGCACGCCACCGGCGGCTTCATCACGCTTGATGATCTGCACGCGCTGGCCCGCTTGCCACAGGCGCCAGTCTTCAGCCTTGGCGTTCGGGAAGTATTCCTTCAGGGCGTTCATACGGTCTTCGTCAGACAGCATCAGCTGGCCTGCCAGGTACTCGACCAGCGGGTATTCCTTGATGCCGACCTTGGTCATTGGCCACACGTTGTGCGTGGTCGTGGTGGTCAGCAGGTCCAGGTACGAACCTTCTTTCAGGAACTTGGTGCTGAAGGTCGCGAATGGGCCAAACAGGATCACGCGCTTGCCGTCCAGCACGCGGGTGTCCAGGTGCGGAACCGACATCGGCGGAGCGCCAACGGAGGCTTTGCCGTAGGCCTTGGCCAGGTGTTGTTCGGCGATGGTCGGGTTCTCGGTCACCAGGAACGAGCCGCCCACCGGGAACCCTGCGTATTCCTTGGCTTCAGGAATGCCGGACTTCTGCAGCAGGTGCAGGGCACCGCCGCCGGCGCCGATGAACACGAACTTGGCGTCGGTTTCGGTCTTGCTGCCGTCTTTCAGGTTCTTGTAGCTGACGCGCCAGCTGCCGTCTTCGTTCTTGGTGATGTCCTGCACTTCGCTGGACAGCTTCAAATCGAACTTCGGCGTAGTTTGCAGGTGCGCGACGAACTGGCGGGTGATCTCGCCAAAGTTCATATCGTTGCCGAGCGGGCTCCAGGTGGCCGCGACTTTCTGGTTCGGGTCACGCCCTTCCATCATCAGCGGCACCCACTGCTTGATCACAGCCGGGTCTTCGGAGTACTGCATGCCGGCGAACAGCGGGCTCGCCTGCAGGGCTTCGTAGCGCTTCTTCAGGAACTTGATGTTGTCATCGCCCCACACAAAGCTCATGTGCGGAGTGGAGTTGATGAACGAACGCGGGTTCTTCAGCACGCCTTGCTGAACCTGCCAGGCCCAGAACTGACGGGAAATCTGGAACGCTTCGTTGATTTCAACGGCTTTCGCGATCTGGACGTTGCCCTTGTCGTCTTCCGGGGTGTAGTTCAGCTCGGCCAGGGCGGAGTGACCGGTACCGGCGTTGTTCCAGCCGTTGGAGCTTTCCTGGGCGACGCCGTCGAGGCGCTCGACCATTTCCATCGACATGCCGGGTTCCAGCTCATTGAGCCACACACCCAGGGTCGCGCTCATGATGCCGCCGCCGATCAGCAGCACATCGACTTTCTTTGCCTCTTGCGCGTGGACGGAAGACATCCCCATCGACAAAGCCAGCCCCAGCAGGGCCGTGTTCACTTTCTTAAACATCTGTAGCACCTATGATAAAACGCCATCCGCCCTTCCATCCCCACGCGCACAGCCCCATGTTTCACGGCAGTCACGGGTGCGGCACTCAAGGATTGCAGGGTGGGCACACAAGGCCGATGAACCGCATCGACCCCACTTTAATGTCCCTTCTGAACTGACTTTTTATCTTTATTGGCTTCAGCTACTTGAGCGACAGTGATTCCGTCGGCACGTCTCAAGGACATGCAAACTGAATAGGTCAAACCAAGTTGGCGCGCAGAATATCACGACAAGGCTTACCCGCGCGTCTGTTCCCGACCGGTTAGTCCGGGCCCGGGCGCCCGGCCTTCTATACTCATCCTGTTTTTCTCAACGAGTGTGTCAGGAACAGCCATGAGCGATAGGAGCAGTCATGAGCGATAAAGACGATCTGCGCAAGTACTCCTCTCAAGTGATCGACGGCGTGGAGGCCGCTCCGGCACGCGCCATGTTGCGGGCCGTGGGCTTTACCGATGCAGACTTCACCAAGCCGCAGATCGGCATCGCTTCGACCTGGGCCATGGTCACGCCCTGCAACATGCACATCGACAAGCTGGCGCTCGAAGCTGAAAAAGGCGCGAATGCCGCCGGTGCCAAGGGCGTGATCTTCAACACCATCACCATTTCCGACGGCATCGCCAACGGCACCGAAGGCATGAAGTATTCGCTGGTGTCCCGCGAGGTGATCGCCGACTCCATTGAAGTGGTCACCGGTTGCGAAGGCTTCGACGGCCTGGTGACCATCGGCGGCTGCGACAAGAACATGCCGGGCTGCCTGATCGGCATGGCACGGCTGAATCGCCCGTCGATCTTTGTCTATGGCGGCACCATCCAGCCGGGCGCCGGCCACACCGACATCATTTCCGTGTTCGAGGCCGTTGGCCAACACGCGCGGGGCGATATCAGCGAGATCCAGGTCAAGCAGATCGAGGAAGTGGCGATTCCCGGCCCCGGTTCCTGTGGCGGCATGTACACCGCCAACACCATGGCCTCGGCCATTGAAGCATTGGGCATGAGCCTGCCCGGCTCCAGCTCCCAGGAGGCCATTGGCGCCGACAAGGCCTCGGACAGCTTCCGCGCCGGCCAGCAGGTGATGGAGCTGCTCAAGCTCGACCTCAAGCCGCGCGACATCATGACCCGCAAAGCCTTCGAGAACGCCATTCGCGTGGTGATCGCCCTCGCCGGCTCGACCAACGCCGTGCTGCACCTGCTGGCCATGGCCAATGCGGTGGATGTCGAACTGACCCTGGATGACTTCGTCGAGCTGGGCAAGGTCTCCCCGGTGGTCGCCGACCTGCGCCCCAGCGGTAAATACATGATGAGCGAACTGGTGGCCATCGGCGGCATTCAACCGCTGATGAAGCGCATGCTCGATGCCGGCATGCTGCACGGCGATGTGCTGACCGTCACCGGCCAGACCCTGGCGCAAAACCTGGCCAGCGTGCCCGACTACCCGGCCGGCCAGGACGTGATCCGGCCTTTCGACCAGCCGATCAAAAAGGACTCCCACCTGGTCATTCTGCGCGGCAACCTCTCGCCCACCGGCGCCGTGGCCAAGATCACCGGCAAGGAAGGCCTGCGCTTCGAAGGCACGGCCCGGGTCTATCACGGCGAGGAAGGTGCGCTGGCCGGCATTCTCAATGGCGAGGTGCAGCCCGGCGAAGTGATCGTGATCCGCTACGAAGGGCCCAAGGGTGGCCCGGGCATGCGCGAAATGCTCTCGCCGACCTCGGCGGTCATGGGCAAGGGCCTCGGCAAGGAGGTGGCGCTGATCACCGACGGGCGTTTTTCCGGTGGTTCCCACGGTTTCGTGGTCGGTCACATCACGCCGGAAGCCTTTGAGGGCGGGCCGATTGCGCTGGTCGAGAATGGCGACAGGATCATCATCGATGCTGAAACCCGGCAGATCACGGTGGATGTCTCCGATGCCGTGCTGGCCGAGCGCAAGTCGCACTGGGTGCGGCCGCCGTCCAAGTACACGCGCGGGGTGTTGGCCAAATATGCGAAGACTGTTTCCAGTGCTTCGGAGGGGGCTGTGACGGATAAATATCTTTAGGCCGTGAGGACGGTGTTGTTAGATAGGACGCCATCGCGAGCAAGCTCGCTCACACAGGAATCGAGGTCGTACACAAATGCTCCGTACACCTGATTCACTGTGGGAGCTTGCTCGCGATGGCGTCCTGTCTGGAAACAAACCGATCCACCCGATCACCGTGCTGTCGTCATCGAGTGTTTTTGCGCCATGCCGCGCAAAGACACCAGCAACAGACAGGCAAACGCCCCAACCACCGCGATGGCCATGTCCTTCTGCGAATCCCACGGATCGTTTTGCGCGCCGACGAAGGCGTTCGCCGTGTCATTGCCCAGGAAGGCACCGCCGATCCACTCCACCAGTTCGTACACGGCGGACGTCGACAGCATGATGTTCAGGGTCACAAAAAACAGCCAGAACCCGCGCAGCGGCGTCAGTCGCCGCAGCACTTCGCGCACCGGATAAGCCAGCAGCAGCCCGTAGCTCAGATGCACCAGGCGGTCGTAGTGATTGCGGTGAACACCAGGCGCCCGGTCGAAACTGAAGCCCAACCACGCCGAAGACCAATGATCGTAAGGCACCAGGGAATAGGTGTAGTGGGCGCCCAATTCATGCACGCACAAAAACGCAAACACCAGCGTGATGGAAGTCGCCGACAAACGGAACCGACGAGAAACCGCCACCAACGTCCCCACCAGCAACAGCACCAGCAGGTTTTCCAGCGCCCAGTCCACCTGGCTGCGGGGAGAAAAACCCGACACCACGACAATCACCAGGAATACCACGAGCAATGTCAGGTCGTGCCGTAAACGTTGGTTCGGCTGCATGACTGCAATACCTCGAAGTCAGGACATCGCCCTTTTAACTTCGAGGCAAGGCCGCCGGGCAAGTTCGCTTTTTTCCTCCAATGCATGCTAGGTTGTACGATGACTGACGAATGATCGTCCAGTCGTCGCGCTATCCCTACAACAACAAGGAAACACCCATGAAAAAAGCAAAAGTGCTGATCGGTTTTCTGTGCCTGTTCAGCGGCTATGTCGCCGCCACCCCGGTTGCCGCGGACAAGGACGTGGCCCAGGCGGTCGACCACCTGACCCAGGCCATGCTGCACAAAGACATCCCGCAACTGAACGCCTTGACCGCCGAGAACCTGACCTACGGGCATTCCAGCGGCAAGATCCAGGACAAGCAGGCCTTCATCGCCGACATCGAAACCGGCAAAAGCGCGTTCAAGACCCTTGAAATGCAGAACCAGACCATTACCGTCTCCGGCGATGTCGCACTGGTCCGCCACCACTTCTCGGCGCAAGCGCTCAAAGGCACTGAAGTAGTGCCGACCGAAATCGAAAACTTCCAGATCTGGCAAAAACAGGAAGGCAAATGGCTGTTGGTAGGACGGCAGGCGTACAAGTTCTGATGCATTGGTAAAACCACCAGCGTACCTGTGCGAGCTTGCTCCCACAGGGTTCCGGGTGAATCAACTACCTTTCCACTCCCTGGGGCTCAGCCCGGTCTTGCGCCGAAACGCCCGGGCCAGTGCCGAAGGGCTTTCGTAACCGACTTCCTCGGCGATCAGCGCAATCGGCCGGCCCTCGCGCAGGCGTTTCTGCGCCAGGCTGATGCGCCAGCTCACCAGATAATCAACTGGCGTCTGCCCGACCACCCGGCGAAAATGCTCGGCGAAACTGGCCCGCGACATGTTGGCGGCGACCGACAGTTCAGCCACGCTCCAGGCCTTGGCCGGGGTTTGATGCATCAGGCTCAGGGGCCGCGCCAGGCGCGCATCGGCGAGGCCGGCCATCATGCCCGGTTGCTGGCCCGTGGTGCTCAGGATGTGCCGCAGCAACAGAATCACCAGCAGCTCGAACAGGCGATCCATCACCGCTTCGCGCCCGCAGGTACCGTCGAACGCCTCGTTGAACAGCCATTCCAGGGTCCCGGCCAGCGTCGGGATTTCATCGAGCTTGAGCACCAGATAATCCGGCAGCGCCGCCGCCAGGGCATTGCCCGCACCGCCGTCGAAATCCAGGGTCGCGCACACCAGTTGCGTGCCGGACGCTTCAGACGCAAACAGGCGATGTCGATAGGGCCGGGGGAAAAAGATCAGACTCGGTTCGGTCAGTTGCAGGTCCGGCTGATCGCCCAATTTCAGCAGCAACTCGCCCGCCTGAAGCAGGTGCAAATGACCGCTGGCCTGTTGGCCATCGTAGGCGGCGGTGCCGCAGAACGTACCGCTATGAAAAGTGCCGGCATTGACACCGAAGTGTGTCAGCAACGTGGACAAGCGATCCATGACAGGCTCCCGGAAGCAGTTCTGGACGATCTGTCGCATATCCTCGACGATTCGCACCCAATACACCAGCCTCTCTACCTAACATGAGCTCCGTACCCAGCGCATTTCGCGCCTTACACCACGGAGTATCACCATGACCCGCATTGCCCCGATCAGCCTGGAACACGCCACCGACGCTACCCGCCCGCTGCTGGAAGGCGTGCAGAAGAAAATCGGCTTTCTGCCCAACGTCTTCAAAGTATTGGCCCACGCCCCGGCGGTGTTGGCCTCGTACCTGCAAAACTCGGCTGCACTGGGCAAGACCTCCTTGAGCGCCAGAGAAAAAGAAGCGGTGTTTCTCGCCACTTCGCAGGTCAACGGCTGCGACTACTGCCTGGCCGCTCACACGCTGTTCGCCGGCAAGGCCGGGCTGTCGGGCCAGGACATCCGAAGCGCGCGCCAAGGCGAGCTCGACGCCTATGCCACCCTCGCCCGCCAGGTCACCGAAAGCCGTGGGCACCTGACCGTCGAGCAGCTCGCCGCTGCCCGTGCCGCCGGTATCAATGACGGCAAGATCATCGAGGTGATCGCCCATGTGGCTTCGCAGACGCTGACCAACTACCTGAACAACACAGCGCTGACCGACATCGACTTCCCGGCTATCGAGGCCTGAGAGGGTCGTTGAGCAAAATACCCAGGCAAACGACAACTCGTGGCGAGGGAGCTTGCTCCCGTTGGATCGCACAGCAATCCCCTTTTTGGGGCCGCTTCGCTGCCCAGCGGGAGCAAGCTCCCTCGCCACAGGTGCAGTGTCACATCTGATTGACCGGAATCACCAGTCGGTCAGGTATTGGTTTTCAACTTGGTCCACAGCCGCGTGCTCAACCGTGCAATAGCCGCGGGCAAGTCCTCGACGGTAAACAGCTTGTCCATCACGCTCTTGGGCGGATAGATCGCCAGGTCCTGCTTCACCGCCGGGTCGACAAAGGCATCCGCCGCACTGTTGGGGTTGGCGTAATGGATGCTGTTGCTGATGTTGGCAATCACCTTCGGCTCCAGCAGGTAGTTCATGTAGGCGTAGCCGTTCTTCTCATGGGGCGCGTTCTTGGGCATGACCACCATGTCCAGCCACAACGTGGAACCTTCGTCCGGGATCGAGTAGGCAATGTCGATCCCGTTTTTCGCCTCCCTGGCGCTGGCGGCGGCCTGCACGATGTCGCCGTTGAAACCGATCACCGCGCAGACGTTACCGTTGGCCAGGTCGCTGATGTACTTGGACGCATGGAAATACTGGACGTAAGGCCGGATCTTCAGCAGCGCCTGCTCGGCTTTCTTGTAGTCGGCAGGCTCATGGCTGTGGGGCGGCAGGCCCAGGTAGTTAAGCGTGATCGGCAGGATCTGCGTCGGGTTGTCGATGATCGCCACCCCACACTCGCTGAGCTTCTTGATGTTGTTCTCGTCGAAGAACAGGCTCCAGGAATGGGTGACGTCGGTATTGCCGAAGATCGCCTTGATCTTCTCGACGTTGTAACCGATGCCCGCCGTGCCCCACATGTACGGATAGCCGTACTGGTTGCCCGGGTCGTTGACCTCAAGCTTTTTCATCAGCGCCGGGTCGAGGTTTTTCCAGTTGGGCAACTGGCTCCTGTCGAGTTTCTGGATGGCGCCGGCCTTGATCAGGCGCGACAGGAAGTGGTTCGACGGGCTGACCACGTCATACCCGGTGTTGCCGGTCATCAGCTTCGATTCCAGCACTTCGTTGCTGTCGTGAATGTCGTAGGTCGCCTTGATTCCGGTGTCCTTGGTGAAACTGGCCAGGGTGTCGTCGGCGATGTAGCCGTTCCAGTTGGAAATGTTGACGGTTTCGTCGGCATGAGTGACGACGGAAAAGGTCGAGATCAGGGCCACTAGGGAAAGCGTATTGACGCGCATGTTGAATCACCTTCGATGGGAAGTGCTTTTGTTCTTGTTGTGACGTGGGTGTTTTCAGATTTCGCTTCTGGCCCGGACCGTTTCCACGCGCATACGCAGCATGGCACCGATGTCGAGCAACGGCTTGGGTGGCAGCCAGCCGGGCTGCGCTCGGGCGATGACCGATTGCAGCAACGGTGAATCACAACCCGAGGCCAGCTCCGCCAGCAAGCGACCCCACAGCGTGCCCCGCGCCACGCCGGAACCATTGCACCCGGCCACGGCGAACACGCCCTCCTCGACTTTGCCGAAATACGGTTGCCCGGAACGCGAAGCGCTGAGATGGCCGGTCCAGGTGTATTCGATGTCCTGCTCGCCGAGCATCGGGAACCGTCGTTGCAACCCCAGCACATGGTGTTGGCGGCGAGTCGACAATTCGCTCAATGACAAATCCCGCGAGCGGTATTCCGCGGTGTTGCGGATCATCACCCGGCGATCCGGGGTCAGGCGCACCGTGGCGCCCAACGGGCGGGTCGACAGCACGCCCCAGGACGCTGGCGCACCAAGGGTTTGAAACTCTTGATCGCTGAGCGGCCGCGTGAGGCTGGCGCTGAGTTCCATCGCGAATGTGCCGCTGTCATCGATGCCCGCGCGAGGGATAAAGGCGTTCAGGCAGACCAATACCCGTTTGGCCTCGACGCAGCCGTTTTGGCCCCGGGCGCGAATTTGGCCGTTGCCCAGGCGCTCAAGGCCCGTGATATCAGTGTTTTCGTAGACCGTCACTTTCGGTGGTAGGGCATCGAGCAAGCCCCTCACGTACTTTGCCGGTTGCAGCAGCGCATTGCCGTTGCCGCACCAGATCGCGGCGCGGTAGTGCCGGCTGCCGAGTTTCTCAAGCAATGGCTCGCCCTGCAGAAACTGCGCGCTGGCGCCCACGGCACGCAGGGTCTGCAACTTGGCCTCGACCTGGGTCAGCTTGCGTGGATCGCTGACGGCGAAGAAATAGCCCGATTCCCTGAAATCGCATTCGATGCCATGGCGGGAAATCTGCTTGCGGACCTCGTCGGTGGCTGCGCGGCCGATTGCCGTATCCACTTGATACCCGGCGAACCCGTCGCTACCCAGTAGCTCACCAGTGGCGGGATGCTCATGGGCCACCACAAAACCGGAATTGCGCGCCGAAGCGCCTTGGGCGGCCCGCTGCCGGTCAACGACGACGATGCGTGCCTGGGGGTGCATTTGCGCCAGGGTGTGTGCGGCACTGAGGCCGGTGATGCCGGCACCGATCACCAGCCAATCGGCCTGTTGCGTGCCTTTGAGTGGATCGCGCAGGGTCGGACTCCCCGCTTGCGCAATCCAGCCACAGATATTTTCCATGTGTCACCTCAGGTTCTTGTTCTGCGAACCGTCTCGATCCAAAGCAGCACTGCATGCAGGATTTGCATAAATGGTTTTCGAAGACGGTGGCGATGACTAGAATCTAAAGGCTCCAAACACGGGCAACCAACGTTATTAAATCATCGAGGCATTCTGAAAACGCATGGACAAGATTCGCCACGTGCTCTCGCTGCAGGGCTTGCAGGCCTTGGTCGAGGTTGCTGGGTCGGGCAGCTTCACCCAGGCGGCGCAAAAGCTCTGCCTGACCCAAAGCGCCGTGAGCCGACAGATCCAGCAACTGGAGAGTCACTTTGGTGTGCCGCTGTTTGTCAGGAGCAGCCGCAGCCTTCAACTGACCGCCGAGGGCGAACAGGTACTGGCCAGCGCCCGCAGCATCCTCGAACAGTTGCGCAGCCTCGAAGACCGGCTCGCGCCGCAAAAACGCCCGTTCCGCATTCGCATGCACGTGTCACTGGCGGTGCGCTGGCTGCTGCCCAGGCTGAGCGAGTTCTACCGGCATCACCCGGAGGTATCCCTGGCAATCGAAACCGTGGCCACCGAAGTGGTTGAGCCGGCCAGCGACAGCGACGCCTACATTCTTTATCTGCCGGAGCCGGCCACAGCGCCCGATTGCCTGACCCTGTTCGAGGAAGCACTGGTGCCGGTGTGCGCGCCGGGCCTGGGCAGTCCGGATCGGCCATTGGCGGCGCTGGAAGATTTGCCGGGGTACGCCTTGCTGCACCGCTCAAGCGACCAGAATGACTGGCAAGTCTGGCTGTCAGCCAACGGCGGCAAGGCGCTGCAGGACTATCGGCACATCCCCTTCAACCTTGACGAACTGGCACTCGATGCGGCCGCGCGGGGCCTGGGGGTGGCGATGACCGACATGACCCTGGCGGGCGAGTCGATCCAGCGCGGCGAACTGGTGATTCCTTTCGGCGAGCCATTGAAGACCCGGGGGATTTACTCGCTGTGTCTGCAACCTTCGGCGGCATCGCATCCGGCCTGCGCACCGGTGATGCAATGGTTCACCGCGCAAACCACTGCATGACCTTGTGGGAGCGAGCCTGCTCGCGAAGGCGTCGGGTCAGTTGACATTTATTTCGCTGACACTCCGTCTTCGCGAGCAGGCTCGCTCCCACAGGGGGTGCTCAATCATCCTCATGCAACTTGATGCCGCGTTTATGCAACACATGGGGTACCACCAGCACCAGCAGCGTCAGGGCAAGGAAGAACGCCGAGATCGGCTGCGTGACGAACACCGTCCAGTCGCCCTGGCTGATGGACAAGGCGTTGCGCAGTTGTTTCTCGGCCATCGGCCCCAGCAGCATGCCGACGATCACCGGGGCGACGGGGAAGTCGAACCGCCGCATCAGCACCCCGCCCCAGCCAATGGCCAACATCAGGATCAGGTCGAAGGACGAGTGGCGCATGCCGTACACGCCGATGGTGGCGAACACCAGGATGCCGGCGTTCAGGTACGGCCGGGGGATTTGCAGCAGTTTGACCCACAGCCCCACCAGCGGCAGGTTCAACACCAGCAGAATCACGTTGCCGATGTACAGCGAGGCCACCAGCGTCCAGACCAGGTCGGCAGAGGTTTCGAATAGCATCGGTCCCGGTTGCAGATTGTAGTTCTGGAACGCCGCCAAGAGGATCGCAGCGGTAGCGGACGTCGGGATGCCCAGGGTCAGCAACGGCACCAGAGACCCGGTCGCGCTGGCGTTGTTGGCCGCTTCCGGGCCAGCGACGCCTTCGATGGCACCTTCGCCCTTGTTGGCGGAAAACTCCTTGGGATACTTGCTGAGTTTGCGTTCGGTGGAATAGGACAAAAAGGTCGGAATCTCGGCGCCACCGGCCGGAATCGAACCAAACGGAAAACCGATCAGCGTGCCCCGCAGCCACGCGGGCACCGAGCGTTTCCAGTCGGCGCGGGTCATCCACAACGAGGTCAGGCGATGCCGGCCCTCGTTTGATTCCGTTTGATAGAGCAGGCTGTACAAGGCCTCGCCCACCGCGAACAAACCGACCGCCACCAGCACCACCTCGATACCGTCCACCAGTTCCGGCACGCCGAGGGTGTAGCGGGCAATACCCGAGGTCGAATCCAGGCCGATCAAACCGATGGTCAGCCCGACACCCAGCGAGGCAAACCCGCGCAGCATCGAAGCGCCGAGCACCGCCGACACGGTGGTGAACGACAGCACCAGGATCGCGAAGTACTCGGTCGGGCCGAAATTCAGGGCCAGCCTGGCCACGATGGGCGCAAACAGCGTCAGCAAAATCGTGGCGATGGTGCCGGCGACGAATGAGCCGATCGCCGCCGTTGCCAGCGCAGGTCCCGCCCGGCCATTGCGCGCCATCAGGTTGCCTTCCAGCGCCGTGACCATCGACGAAGACTCGCCGGGCGTGTTGAGCAGGATCGAGGTGGTGGAGCCACCGAACTGCGCGCCGTAATAGATACCGGCGAACATGATCAGCGCGCCAGTGGGGTCGACCTTGGCGGTGATCGGCAACAGCAGGGCCACCGTCAGTGCCGGACCGATCCCCGGCAACACGCCGATGGCGGTGCCGAGCAGGCAGCCGATGAACCCCCACATCAGATTGATCGGCGTCAGCGCCGCGGCAAAACCCATCGCCAGGCTTGAAAGAATGTCCACGGTGTCGATCTCCTTTCAAAGCCAAATGTTGATCAGCGACGGCAGGGAAACCCCCAGCCCGGCGTTGAACAGCCAGTAGATCGGCAGGGTCAAGGCAATGCCGATAGCCAGGTCCCGCACAGGATGACGGCTGCCGAACCCCCGCGCCGAACAGGCAAACAGCAACCCGGCGGCCAGCACAAACCCGATCAGATTGATCAGCAGCGCCACCCCGACAAGCCCCGCGGTCACCCACGCAGCACCGGTTTTCCCACCGGGCACCGTGGCGGCGTCGTTATCCAGTTCGCGAAAACCGCCACTGACGGCCTGATACCCCAGCAGCAGGCCCACGGCACCGAGAAACGCCGCCACGACATAGGGATAGACGTACGCCGGGAGGATGACGAAACCCATTTCGGGCGGAAACCGGTAGGCGCCGATCGCCAACACGACGCTGATGGCGATCAGGCCGATGCCGACCGCCAATTGCGTCGGCACCACTGCGCGCTGTATGGCCATCTCAAAGCAGCCCGACCTTGACCAGCATGGCGTGCAACCGCACGTGTTCTTCCTCGACGAATTTGCCGAACTCATCGCCGGTCAGCACGCTGGGTGTCCAGGCGTTGGCCTGGATATTGTCCTGCCAGACCTTGCTGTTGGTGGCGGCCACGACCGCGTCGATCACCTCTTTACGCTGCTGCGGGGTGAGGCCCGCTGCACCGTAAACGCCGCGCCAGTTGCCGATCGTCACGTCATAGCCGCTCTCCTTGAGGGTCGGTGCATCAATGCCGGGAACGCGCTCCGGCGCGCCGATGGCCAGGACACGGAACTGACCGGTCTTGATGTATTGGCCCAGCTCGGCGTAACCGCCGGTGATCACCTTGAGCTGGCCGCCCAGCGCCTGGGCAACCACCTCGCCTCCGCCACCAAAGGCCACGTAGTTGACCTTGTTGACCGGCACGTCCAGCTTGCCCGCCAGCTCGGCGATGCCGATGTGATCCACCGAGCCCTTGGAGCCGCCGCCCCAGGTGATGCTTGTCGGATTGGCCTTGAAGGCCTTGATCAGGTCATCGAGGGTCTTGTATTCAGACTCCTTGCGCACGGCGATCACGTTGTATTCGGTGAACAGCCGGGCAATGGGCGTCACGTCCTTCAGGCTGATCTGCGGTTTGTTCTGTTCGATGCCCGCGACCATGATCGCGCCGACCACCAGCAATGCGTTCGGGTCACCCTTGGTGCTGTTGGCAAACTGCGCCAGCCCCAGGGTCCCGCCCGCCCCGCCCTTGTTCTCGAAGGTCACCGCCTTGGCCGCATTGGCCTCGACCATGGCCTTGCCCAGCACCCGGGCGGTCTGGTCGTAACCACCGCCCACGGAACCCGGGGCCATGAATTTCACGGTATCCAGCGCGAACGCGGGTGCGACAAGCACGGCAGCGGTCAAACCGGCGGCCATGCAGCGACTGAAACGACGGATCAAAGCGGACATGGGCATCTCCTGATTGCATTGTTTTTATAGGTGCCGCTTGCCCATCGAGGTGTGCGATGAACATGGGCCTGCGAACAAGCTTAGGCCATGGATCCTAGGGTTGATCTGTTTTGCTAAAACCACCCGCCAAAGGCCTGTAGGAGCGAGCTTGCTCGCGATGGACGTAAAGGCACCGCGTTTTTACAGACAACACGCGTAACCGTTAGCGACCATCGCGAGCAAGCTCGCTCCTACAGGGTTCGTGGTGTTCCAACCGGCGTTTGATTACAACTTTGTCATCAAGCTGTTGGTCGGCTGTCCGGATCACTTCGTTAGCCTGAACTCACTGTCAGGCCAACCACCGGCAGCCACCCTGCCCTTGTAGAGAGAGATTCGTCATGAAAATGTTGATCGCGGGTTTTGCCGCCCTGCTCGCCACCGGTTCGGCGTTTGCCGCCACCCAGTCCACCTCGCCGGTCATCCACGACAAGGACGGCTTCTATGTCCCGGTAGACGTGGCCAAAGTGCTATCCATGACCGACCTCAATGGCCAGTGCGGCATTGTTCCGGCGCAGTTCAACTACCTCGACCACCAGGGTCGTGAGCACCAACTGGACTACCAGGTCCAGGGCGTAGGTTGCCTTGGTGAGAACTGAGCGGATGCCTGTATTCACCGCCGACCGGGCTACACTTGCGCCATTGGCTCGCCCCTGTAGCCCGACCGGATCAGGCAGGTTTGCATGAACATCCTCGTAGTCGAAGACGAACCCAAGGCCGGCAATTACCTGCTCAACGGCCTGCAGGAACTCGGATACACCGTGAACCTGGCGCGGGACGGCGTCGATGGCCTGCACCTGGCCCTGGAACACGATTTCGACGTGATCGTGCTGGACGTCATGATGCCGAAGATGGACGGCTGGGAAGTCCTGCGCCGCTTACGCAAGGAAGCCGATACGCCGGTGCTGTTCCTCACCGCCCGGGATGACATCGCCGACCGCATCAAAGGCCTCGAACTGGGCGCCGACGATTACCTGATCAAGCCGTTTTCCTTCGCCGAACTGGTGGCACGCCTGCGCACCCTGACCCGGCGCGGTCCTACCCGGGAAGAAGAGCACCTGCACGTCGACGACCTGCAGATCGACGTGCTCAAGCGCCGCGTCAGCCGCGCCGGCAACCGCATCACCCTGACCAACAAGGAGTTCGCGCTGCTGCACCTGTTTGCCACGCATCAGGGCGAGGTGCTGTCACGCTCGATGATCGCCTCGCGGGTCTGGGACATGAATTTCGACAGCGACACCAATGTCGTCGATGTCGCCGTGCGCCGCCTTCGCCTGAAAATCGATGATCCGTTCCCGCTCAAGTTGATCCACAGCGTGCGCGGCATCGGCTACCGCTTCGACACCCAACCCTGAATGCAACCATGAATGCGATGACACCGCTGCAATCCGCCTCCCGTCTCAGCCACTCCCTGACCCTACGCCTGGCGCTGGTGTTTGCCCTGCTGGCGTTTGTCTCGCTGGCGCTGCTGGGCGTGGCGCTGTACCGCGACCTGGAGCGCGAGCTGATCCATCGCGACGACATTGCCCTGATCACCCGCATCGACCAGTTGCGCACCTTCCTCAACGACAGCAATACCCTGGACCTGATCAAGGCCAAACCGGCGCTGTTCCAGAACATGATGGGCAACCGCGAGGCCCTGCTGACCATCGGCACCCCTGGCCAACCGCCGTTGCTGGTGGTCAACCCGGGCAACCTGACGATGCCGGTGCTGAGCCCGGTGGCCATGGATCATCGGCTGACCCTGAACGACGTGCAGCATTTGCCCAGCGTCAATGGCGTGCCGTTTTCCGCCCTGGCGGCGACCATCGATTCCGGTGACTTGGGCAGCCTGCAAGTGGTGACCGGGCGCCTGATGACCGAACGCACCGCCGTGCTCGCCGACTACCGGCTCAATGTGTACCTGTTCGCCAGCGTCGCGGCGATCCTGCTGGCGCTGTCCGGTTATGTGCTGGTGCATCGCGGCCTGTTGCCGGTGCGGCGCCTGGCCCGCCACACCCAGAGCATCGACGTCGGCAACCTCAACGAACGCCTCGACAGCCAGGGCGCGCCGCTGGAACTGCTGCCGATGATCGATGCCTTCAACGCCATGCTCGACCGCCTGGACAAAGGCTTCATCCAGCTGGGCCAGGTATCGACCGACATGGCCCACGAGCTGCGCACGCCGATCAACAATTTGCTGGGCGAAACCCAGGTGGCCTTGCAGCAGAACCGCAGCACCGACGCCTATCAGCAGCTGTTGGCTTCGAATGTCGAAGAACTCGAACGCCTGGCGCGCATGCTCGACAACATGCTGTTCCTGGCCCGCACCGATCCGCGCAGTGCCTTGCGCCAGCGTCAGGAGCTGGATGCCGCCGACGAGATGCAACGCATGGCCGACTATTTCGAAGGCCCGGCGACCGACGTAGGCATCTGCATCGATGCCCGGGGCAGCGGCTTGATCTGGGCCGAGCCGATGCTGTTGCGGCGGGCATTGGCCAACCTGTGCGCCAACGCCATCAAGTATGGCGCGCCACATTCCGAGCTGTGCATCCACGCCAGCCCGACGGCCGACGGCATCCAGGTGCAAGTGCTCAACCACGGCCCGACCATCCCGGCCCAGCATCTGCCACGGCTGTTCGAACGCTTCTACCGGGTCGATGAGTCCCGCGAACGCTCGGCCCAATCCAATGGCCTGGGCCTGTCGATCGTGGCGACGATCATGCAACTGCACAATGGTGCCTGCCATGTCAGCAGTGCCGACGGCATCACCTGCTTCGAACTGTTTTTCCCGGCGCGGCAACAGCATGAGTAGCGCCTGGGCGAAAACCACACGGGGTACTTCCGACAAAACAATGCTCAAGGGTGCGTGTCATGACCTAACCTCATTGGCTATGTGACTATCAACCCGTCGAGCTCGCCAATGCGCAATGTCTTGAAGTCAATGATTTACGTCGCCTTCGCGGTTCTGGCGGCAAGCACGGGATGGCTGTTGGCGGGGGACATGGCCGACGCTCCTGCTCCTGCTCCTTCTCTTGCTCCTACTCCTGCTCTTGCCCCCGCTCCCGCTCCCGCTCCCGCAGCCCCGATCATCAGCATCTCCGACAGCGAGTTGCTGGGGGTGCAAAACCAGCTCAACAGCCTCAAGCAGCAGGTTTCCCAAGCCACCAATTACACCCAGCTGGAAAGCTCGCAGGACCTGGTGCAGGTACTGATTCAGGAGATTGAACGCCTGTCCACATCGCTGCTGCCTGGACAGGCGCAATTGCAGGCGCAACTGAACGTGCTGGGGCCAGTGCCGCTTGACGAGAACGCACAGGTGACGACTGCCATTACCTCCCAACGAGATGCCCTCGGCGAGCAAAAAGACAAGATCGACAGTCAACTCAAAACCCTGGCCGCGCTAAAAATAAGTGCCGCCGAACTGATCACCCAGATTGCCAGCATCCGGCGCAGCCTGCTGGAAGCGGAAGTGACCCAGCAGACCAGCAGCATCCTGAGCCCGAGCTTCTGGTCGCCATTGTTCGCTCTGCCGATCGAGGACCGCCAGCGTTTCAGCGCCCTCATCGAGCAACTCGAGGCCACGCACCGGGCAGCTTGGCAACCCGGACAACGCGGGATCACGGCCGCCCTGCTGTTGCTGGCCCTGGTCATTTGGACCGTGGGTCGAAACCTCGCCGGCCGCGGCCTGGCGTGGCTGTGCTTTCATCGAATGCCAGCAGGCCGGCTGCGGCGCAGCTCCCTTGCGCTGGCGTCAGTGATGGCGACGGTGCTGACCGCCGGCATCGCCCTGCAACTGCTGCATTTTGCCGGGACCCGGCAACTGCCCTACCCCCCCCAGTTGGACGACCTGGCGCAATATCTGGAGAAGCTGGCCTATACCTGCGTACTGATCACCGGGCTGAGTCGCGCGTTGTTGTCCACCAAACATCCTTCATGGCGCCTGCCCGATATTGCCGATCCGGTGGCGCTGGCGATGGAACCCTATCCGCGGTTGCTGGCCAGCCTGCTACTGGTGCTGGTAACCCTGGTACAGATGAGCAATGTCACCGGCATGAGCGCCGAAGTGGTGTTGTTCGGTCGGGGCATCGTGGCATTGGTCGCGGCACTGGTGATCGGTGCGCTGTTGTTGCGCGTCAGCAAGACGCGCAGAGACCTGATCGTTGCCGGAGAAGCCCCCGAAGGCGTCACCACCTTCGCCGGTCTGATTTACACCTTCACCGGCGTTGCCGTGGTGGTGTCCCTGTTCGCCCTGTTGATCGGCTACGTGACGATGGCCCGGTTCATCACCTATGAAATGGTCTGGATATTCATCATCTGCGCCGGTTTCTACCTGCTCACCCAGGTCTACCAGGACACCTGCGACTATGTTTTTTCGCCCCGCCAACCCACCGGCAAAGTAATCAAACAACTGCTGGGCATCGGCAATCCACGGCTGGAGCAGATCTGCACCGTCATGTCCGGGGCTGGCCGCGCCATCCTGATGCTGATCGGCGTCATTGCCCTGTTTGTCGGCGGCGTGGGGACGACGCTCGGGCAACTGGTCACCGGCACCGTGGCCGTACTCGGCGGCGAAGGGCTGCGCAAACTCAACATCGTCCCGGACAACCTGCTCAATGCCGTACTCGCCCTGGTGATCGGCATCTACCTGATTCGCTCCTTTCGACGCTGGCTGGATAACGAGTTCCTGCCCAAAACCGAGATGGACCCGGGCATGTGCGCCTCGCTCAGCACCCTGTTTGCCAACATCGGTTACGCGTCCGTGGTGCTGCTCACGCTGTCGTCGCTGGGGATCAAGTGGACCAACCTGGCGTGGATCGTCAGTGCCCTGTCAGTGGGTATCGGCTTTGGTCTTCAGGAGATCGTGAAGAATTTCATCTCCGGCCTGATCCTGCTCACAGAGCGCCCGGTGAAGGTCGGCGACCTGATCAGCATCAGCGGCGTCGAAGGCGATATACGACGGATCAACGTGCGGGCCACGGAAATACAACTGGCCGACCGCTCGATCATGATCGTGCCCAACTCCCACCTGATTTCGCAGAACCTGCGCAACGTCACCCTCGGCGGCAGCGCCCAGGGCGTGGTGATACTCGAACTGATGTTCCCGCTGGATATCGATCCGGAGCTGGTGCAAAACCTGCTGATGGACACCTATACCGAGCATGAATCCATTCTGGATAAACCAGCGCCGTTTTTGCGCTTCAGTCAGCTGAAACCCGAAGGCATCACATTGACCATCACCGGATATGTCGGCAGCCCACGCACGGTCGGCGCGATCAAAAGCGAGCTGCTGTTTGAAATTCTCAAGCGGCTGGGGGCCGCCGGGATTGAACTGGCGAAATCGCCTGCCGCGTGATGTTTTGAAAGTGCTAAAGATGCGAGCGTAGCCTTACATGGATAACTAGCGTTTGAGATGGATTTCGCTATCCAGATGTATCGCCTGCAAAAAAGCACGGTCGTGAGAGACCACGATCAATGCCCCTTGATACTGATTGAGCATTTGCTCCAGTGCGATTCGACTGGGCAAGTCCAAATGGTTGTCTGGTTCGTCCAGCAACAGCAATTGCGGTGGCCGCCGTGCATACAATTGCGCAGCGAGTGCTATTTTCAGGCGTTCGCCGCCACTCAACTGGCAGGTCTTAAGCATCGCACGGTCAGCATCAATCCCCATCTGCGCCAAGCGGGTTCGTGCCTCGGCTTCGGGCAATTCAGGATTGCTCTCGTAGAGCCATTGCACCGCCGTGCGTTCGGGATACTGCAATCCGGCGTGTTGATCCAGCCAGCCGACATGGCAACTGCGGATGAGTTCGCCTTCGTGCGCCGGCAGTTGGCCAGCAATCACTTGCAACAGGGTCGACTTGCCGCTGCCATTAGCGCCCAGGATTGCCATGCGCATAGGCCCCGTCAACGTCAGATTGATCGGTGCCGCGTAGCCGAACGGGAGAATGAGGTCGTTGAGTTGCACAATCAGCTTGCCATTGGGCACTACGCTTTCCGGAGACAACATCATGCGTTGAATGTCCGGCGCACACCGCGCACGGGCCTCGGCGATCCGTTGTTGCTGCTGTTCCCGGGCCACCTGTTGATTGAGGCGCAATCTTCCCTGACTGTTTTCGCTGCGCTCTTTCTGGGCATTGGTGATCAGCTTGGTCTGATTGCCGTCACGGGCCTGACGGTCGCCTCGGGCATTACGCCGTCGCTGACGCTCCATCTGCACGACCATCTCACGTTGCTCACGCTTGGCCTGCGCCCGCTCCCCTTGCAATGCCGACTGGAACGACTGCTGTTCCTGCTCGCGTGTCGCCGCATACTGACTGTAGTTACCGCCATAAACCGCCAGCCCCTGGGGTGAAAGCTCGACAATTTCGTTGACGTGTTCCAGAAGGCTGCGGTCGTGGCTGATCAACACCAGGCCGTTGGGCCAGCGCTCGATCTGCTGCGCAAGCTTGTGTTGCTGATCAATATCCAGGTGGTTGCTGGGCTCATCGAGAATGAGCCAGTCAGCCCTGGATAACCACGCCCCCAACAACGCCACCCGTTGCCGTTCGCCACCACTGAGTGCGTCGGTGTGCGCGTCGGCACTCAAGTGACCGAGGCCGATCTGCTGCAGTTCCGCCTCAAGGCGTGTGGCGCAATCCCATTGATCGACTGCCAGCGCATGGTCGTCATCATCGACGCTGCCTTGGGCAATGCGCGCAAGCGCCGCCAGAATATGGTCGACCCCGGCCAGAGCGGCAACGCTGGGGTAGTGCACGGGTTCCAGTAACTGCGCCACGGCGTAAACCCGCCCTTCGCGACGGACGATGCCGCTGGTGGGCAGTTGCTCCCCTGTCAGGAGCCGGCCAAGCAAGGACTTGCCACAGCCATTGGCGCCCACGATGCCGGTGGCCCTGGTACTGAAGGTGTGGTTCAAGTGATCGAACAGCACGCGCCCGTCGGGCAGGTTGAACGACACTTGATCAAGTTGAAGTAACCGTTGAGTCATGACGCCCATACAACCAACAAACCGCATTGATCGCAACAGCAGCCATAATTTTCAGAAAGCTCCGTCAGACTCATGCTGAAAGTTCATTGCCACCCCACGCAATATTCATTCACTTAGCCTTCTAAACGAATATCGATGGCATGAGCCGCTTTTAGATGTCTTGCCTGCGCCGCAATGGCACTGGTAGCACAAGCCCCTGTAGTAGCTGGCGCAGCCGAACGTAAGCTGCGCCAACTGCTAGATATAACTCAGTGGGCGATACACACCGACTTAAGCTCGGTGTAAGCCTCGATCACCGCACGACCGAACTCACGGCCCATGCCCGATTGCTTGACACCACCGAACGGCATGGCCGGGTCGAGCAGCACGTGGGCGTTGACCCACACCGTACCGGCTTCGATGCGCGGCACCAGGTTCATGGCTTTGCCCAGGTCGTTGGTCCACAAGCTGGCGGCCAGGCCGTAGCGGTTGTCGTTGGCCAGTTCGATCACGGCGTCTTCGTCGTCGAACGGCATCACGCCCAATACCGGGCCGAACACTTCTTCACGGGCCACGGCCATGCTGTGGTCGATGTCCGCCAGGATGGTCGGCTGCACGAAGAAACCATCACCCTCCAGCAACTCGCCGCCAGTCACCACGCGCGCACCTTCCTGGCGGGCCAGTTCGATGTGCTTGAGCACGCTTTGTTGTTGCTTGCGCGACACCAGCGGGTTGATCGCGGCTTCGCAGTTCATTCCGTCGCCGATCGGCATCGACGAAACAGCAGCCGCCAGGGCTTCAACGAATTGGTCGTGGATCGAGCGGTGCACGTAGAAACGCGAGGCCGCCGCGCAGACCTGGCCATTGTTCAGCAAGCCGCCGAGGATCGCGCCTTGCACGGCTTTTTCGATGTCGGCATCGGCGAGCACGATCATCGGGTTCTTGCCGCCCAGTTCCAGGGAGAAGCGCGTCATGTTTTCCATGCACGCCACGCCGACGCTCTTGCCCACGGCGGTGGAACCGGTGAACGACACTTTGCTCACCAAAGGATGCGCGGTCAGCACGCCGCCAACGGAAGCGCCGCCACCGGTGACCACGTTGAATACGCCGGCCGGGATGCCGGCTTCCAGCGCCAGTTCAGCCAGGCGCATGGCAGTCAGCGGGGTTTCCATTGCCGGCTTGATGATCACCGTGCAACCGGTGGCCAGGGCTGGCATCAGTTTCCAGGCGGCGATCAGCAGCGGGAAGTTCCACGGCACGATACCGACCACGACACCGACCGGCTCGCGCTTGGTGAACGCGGTGAATTTGGCGCCCGGTGGCAGCGGGATCGACACATCGAAGGTCTGGCCTTCGATCTTGGTCGCCCAGCCGGACATGTAGCGCATGAATTCCACGGTGGCGTTGAGGTCTAGCGCGCGGGCCATGTTGATTGACTTGCCCTGGCTCAGGGTTTCCAACTGGGCCAGTTCTTCGGCGTGCTCTTCGACCAGGCGGGTGAAGTTCAGCAGGATGCGTTCACGGTCCGCCGGGCGCAGGCTTGACCACACACCGGACTTGAACGCCTTGTGGGACGACTGCACGGCGCGCTCGACGAGTTCCAGCGGCGCATCCAGGGTTTCGCACAGGGTTTGCCCGGTGGCCGGGTTGACCACGGCGATGCTGTCGCCCTCGGCAAGCACCCACTGGCCATCGATGAAGCAACCGTGGCGACGTGCAAGGAATGCAGCAACCTGGGGCAGGATTTCAACGTTGCTCATAATTCACCTTTCATTCAGACGAGTTGTTCAGGCGCCAATCCGGCCTGATCAGTGTTGTTCTTTGAGGTAGCACGCGACCGCCTGGCGGTCGTCGGCGGAAGCCAGGCCCATGTAGGGCATGTAGGTGCCCGGCACGAAGGCCTGGGGCTGGGTGATCAGTTGCGTGATGTTCTCGGCCAGCCAGTCGACGTCTTTGTCGCGCATCGCCTGGGAGTAGCTGAAACCCGCCAGCGAACCGGACTTGCGCCCATACACACCAAACAGGTTCGGCCCCATCATCCCGGTCGTGCCCTTGGTCACCGCGTGGCAGACGCTGCACTCAGTGGCAAACACCTCGCCACCACGGCGCGTGTCCGGGGTGCACTCGGCGGCAGACACCGCCTGAACCAGGGTGAGGGACAACAAACCGATCACGGGCAATCGCAGCGAAGTGAACATAAAAAAACGACCTTGAAAATCCACGCGCCCGCCAGCAGGCGAACGCCAACACTAAAAATGCCTAGGCAACGGTGCTTCGGCAGGTTGGTAAGGATTGTCGGTGGTCGCCGGCACGCAGGTTTTGCCCTGCGTGCCAGTTGTATTGGCCGGGCTGCCAAACCGGGCAATCTGGCATGCACAACCAACTAATTGGCAAACAGGGAAAAGGGCAAACAAAAGTCGCGCCTTAGTATCCGGACAGACCGCAAACCTGCGCTCAAGAACAAGAACGGATGCCACACCATGCTCAAGTCCCCCTTGCTTCGTCTCTCGACGCTCGCGCTGATGATCAGTGCCGGCAATGCCGGTGCCTATGAACTCTACGCCGATGACGACAGCCATCTGAACGCTACCCTCGAAGCCGTATTCGGCATTTTCCACAGCCAGGAAAACTACGCCCTGTCCGGTCGCCTGAATGAAGGCAGCTCATCGTGGCGCGAGGGCTACATCAAATACGGCTTGAGCTTCGATCAAGGCCTGGGCGGTGTGGGCACCGCGTACGGCGCGGGGAACATGCTCAGTTCCGGCACCTGGGGCGACGGCGATGCCGCCGGTTTCACCGACGGTTCGGAACGCACCACCAAGTTCGAAGACGCCTACCTCGGCTGGCGTTCGGCCGATCTGTTTGGCGCACTGGGCAAGGATGGCGTCGACCTGTCCTTCGGCCGCCAGAACATCGTGGTTGGCGATGGTTTCCTGATCGATGGCGATGCGCTGAACATGGGTAAGGGCCTGGCCGACGGCCAATTCAACCGTGGTGGCGCCTATTACCTGGCAGCACGCAAAGCCTTCGACGAAACCGCCGTATTGCGTCTGGGCGGCAAGGAAGGCTGGCGCAGCGACCTGATGTGGCTCAAATCCGACAACCGCGCCCAGGCCAAGACCGAAATGTACGTCGGCACCCTGGAGCACGTAGCCGAGGCCGGCACGGTCGGCCTGACCTACATCAAGACCACCGATATTGATGAACAGTACGCCTCCCCGGCACAACTCGAACGCGACGGCATGAAGACCTACAGCGTGCGCGCGACAGGCAATGCCGGGGTGAAGGATCTGTTCCTGTCCGGTGAGTACGCCAAGCAGGACAAACCTCACGCCGCCGACGAAAACGCCTGGTACCTGGAAGCCGGCTGGACCTTCTCCGACGCGATCTGGACCCCGAACGTCAGCTACCGCTACAGCCGTTTCTCGGAAGGCTACGACACCTTGTTCTACGGCATGAGCCGTGGTTACGGCACCTGGTTCCAGGGCGAAGTGGCAGGCAACTACGCCGGGCCGTTCAACAGCAACTCACGCATTCAAAACGTCGGGCTGAAAGTCTCGCCGCTGGAGAACCTGAACCTGGGCGCGCTGTACTTCAACTACGACACCATCGACCGCAGCCTGGGCAACACCGATGGCCACGAAGTCGACCTGTATGCCGAATGGCATGTCAACGACCACCTGACCGTGATGCCACTGGTGGGCATCTACCAACCGGACAAGAGCGCCGAAAACGGTGGTACCCAACTGGGTAACAACGACAGGAACGTCTACGCCCAGGTGGTGTTCGCCACCGGTTTCTGATTTCGGCCGAGGGCAACGGCGTTGTCGTTGCACACGTGGAAGTTGAATCCGTTGGTGGGGAGCTTTCGTACCTTAGATTTGCAGTGCCTGATACACCGCCTTCGCGAGCAAGCCCGCGAAGAGGCCATCACATCCAACATCACTGCCACCTGACACTCCGCTTTCGCGAGCAGGCTCGCTCCCACATTTGGATTTTTGCCTTACACAAGTCTTGCGTTCACCAAAGATCCCTGTGGGAGCGAGCCAGCTCGCGAAGAGGCCATCACATCCAGCATCAATGCTGACTGACACTCCGCCATCGCGAGCAGGCTCGCTCCCACAGAGATCTACGCCAGCCGACATAAATCTGTCACCCACAACCAACCACATGGCATGCGCGCAAACATGTCACCGCGCACCCCGGGCGTAGTATCAAAGCCGACCTCGGAGCAATATCCGCTCCAGGGCGCCCTGCAAAGCAAAGCTGAACCCCTTCCATTTCTCACTAACAACAATAAATCGACCTTCGGGTCGCGGGAGATTTCTGTGCTCAAGAAAAGTGCGCTGGGCTGGCCAAAGATTGCCGGCCTCGGGATTGCGTTGGTGGTGGCCGGGCAGTTTTCCGGCTGGAATTTCGGGCTGGCGGCCGGTGGCTGGCTGAACATGTTGATCGCCACGTTGTTGATGGCCCTGCTCTGCGGCGGCCTGGCGTTGTGCGTGGCGGAGCTGTCCACCGCGCTGCCCAGCGCTGGCGGTGTATTCGTCTATGCGCAAAGCGCCTTCGGGCCGTTCGTGGGTTATCTGGTCGGCGTGGCTTGCGCACTGGCGCTGACCATCGGCACCGGTGCGGCCGCGACCTTTATCTGCGCCTACACCGAATCGATTTTCGGCCTCGGTGGCTGGCCGGTGAAGATCGCCCTGTTCGCGGTGATCATCGGCATCCACATGCGCGGCGTCGGTGAGGCCATGGGCCTGACCTTCATTGCCGGCGTGATCGCCGTGGTCGCCCTGCTCACGTTTGGCGTGGCCATGGCGCCCCATGTCGAACTGGCCAATCTGCTGACATTGCCGGCCAACGTGGCAACACCGGTCAGCCTCGGCGGCATCTTCGCCTGTGTGCCATTCGCGATCTGGTTGTTCATCACAGTCGAGCAAACCGGCTCGGCAGCCGAGGAGGCGCACAACCCCGGCCGCACCATGCCCCGCGGCATTCTAGCGGCGATCGGCACCTTGTTGGTGACTGCGCTGGTGGTGCTGGTGTGCGCACCGGGTGCCGGTGGTGTCGAGCTGGTGGGTTCGGCGGGAGATCCGCTGTACGCGGCGATGTCCAGCAACAGCGCCTTCGGTGACGGTTCGTGGCTGGCCAAGGTGATTGGCTGCGGCGCGGTGTTCGGCCTGATCGCCACGTTCTTCTCGCTGGTCTACGCCGCGTCCCGTCAACTGTTCGCCATGGCCCGCGACGGCTTGTTCCCGCAGTGGCTGGGCAAGACTGGTAAACGCGGCACGCCTTACCCGGCGCTGTTGTTGATCGGCGTGATCGGCCTGCCGCTGTCGGCGGTCGACCCGGCCACGGTGATGCTCGCGGTCGTGCTGCTGCTCAACGTTTGCTACCTGCTCATCTTCGGCGCCTACCTGCACATCAAACGCAACCAACCGGAACTGCCACGCCCGTTCACCCTGGTCGGCGGCAAACTGGTTGCCTGGCTGGGCCTGGCCCTGACGCTGGTAGTGATCGCCGCCTGCTTCCAGCTCGACATGCTGATGCTGATCGCCCTCGCCGTGACCTTCACCCTGTGCATTTTCAACTACCTGCTGCGCAACCGTCGCACCACCGCCATCGAGGTTCCAGACCATGCCTGAAGACACTCTGCTACAACGCCGCCATCGCGTGCTCGGCAGCGCCTCGCCGCTGTTCTACGACAAACCCTTGCACCTGGTGCGTGGCGAAGGTGTCTGGCTGTTCGACGTCGATGGTCGCCGCTACCTCGACGTCTACAACAACGTGCCCTGCGTCGGTCACTGCAACCCCCACGTGACCGAGGCCATGCACCGCCAGGCCACCACGCTGAACATCCACACCCGCTACCTGGATGAACAAGTGGTGCGCTACGCCGAGCGCCTGACCGCGACCTTTGCAGAATCGCTGGACACCGCGATGTTCACCTGCACCGGCAGCGAGGCCAATGAACTGGCGCTGCGTCTGGCGCGATTCGCCAGCGGCGGCACCGGCATCATCGTCAGCGACTACAACTATCACGGTAACTCGGCGTCGCTGGCCGAAGTCACCACCGCCCTGCCCTCGCCGGAACCGTTTGCCGCCCACGCCCGCGCCGTGCCGATTCCGTGCTTGTACCGGGCACCGGCCGGCACCACCGAGGCGCAACTGGCCGAGCAATACGCAGCCAACATCGCCGCCGCGATTGCCTCGATGCAGGCCCAGGGCATTCGCCCCGCCGCGCTGCTGATCGACACCCTGTTCGCCAACGAAGGCTTGCCACGGGTGCCGGCCAGCTTCGTCAACAAGGCGGCGGCGCTGATCCGCGCTGCGGGTGGCCTGTTCATCGCCGACGAAGTGCAGTCCGGTTTCGGCCGCACCGGCGATCACCTGTGGGGCCATCAGGCCCACGGCGTGGTGCCGGATATCGTCACCCTTGGTAAACCGATGGGTAACGGCTATCCCCTGGCCGGGTTGATCACCCACAAGGCGCTGGTCGAATCGTTCGGTCGCCACGCCATGTACTTCAACACCTTCGGCGGCTCGCCGGTCGCGGCAGCGGTGGGCATGGCGGTGCTGGATGTGATCGAGCAACAGCAACTGCTGATGAATGCGCAAAACGTCGGCGCCTATGTACAGCAACGCCTGCAAGTATTGGCCAGCAAACACTCGATCATCGGCGACGTGCGCGGCAAGGGCCTGTTCTTCGCCATGGAGCTGGTGCGCGACCACGCCAGCAAGGAGCCGGCCGGACTGGAGGCGCGCAAGGTGGTCAACGACATGCGCGAGAACGGCGTGCTGATCAGCAAGATCGGCGCCGGCGACAACATTCTCAAGCTGCGCCCGCCGCTGGTATTCAGCCGCGATCACGCTGACTTGTTCGTCGACACACTGGACAGCGCCCTGAGCGCGATTTGAGGCTTTTGCCATGACTGAATTCCACACCCTTGCATTCGACACCCTGAGCTATGACCAGCAAGTGACCCGTCTGCACGAACTGGCGCGCCATGCCCTGCAACAGTGGGACGGCGAATTCGCCGACATTGAACTGGTGAAGTTTCGCGAGAACGCGGTGTTCTCGGCCCGCCGCCACGACGGTCAGCGGGTGGCCTTGCGCATCCATCGCAATGGCTATCACTGCGAGGCTGCGCTGCGCTCCGAACTGCAATGGATGGAAGCCCTGGCCGGCGCAGGCATTACCGTGCCGCAGATTATCCGAGCGCAAAATGAAAGCCATCTGATCGAAGTCACCCATCAGGCCATCGGCGAGGCGCGCCACATCGACATGCTCGCCTGGCTGCCCGGTGCTACCGCCGGCACTTCCGAGGCGGGCGTGCAGGCCGATACCGAAATCGATTTCCTGTTCAATGAAGCCGGTGCGATTGCCGCGCGCATCCATCTGCACTCGGCGGATTGGCAACAGCCGGACGAGTTTGTCCGGCATGCCTGGGACGAGGAAGGTCTGATCGGTGCCAATCCGTTCTGGGGGCGTTTCTGGGAGCTTGCGCAGCTCAGCGACGAGCATCGGGATCTGCTGCAACAGGCCCGGCGTACGGCGCGCAAGGACTTGCGTCAATATGGTCGGCACCTGGGCAACTTCGGCATGATCCACGCCGATCTGGTGCCTGAGAACCTGCTGATCGAAGGCCAGCGTTTGCGCCTGATCGACTTCGACGATGCCGGGTTTGGCTGGCACATGTTCGAGTTGGCCACGGCCTTGTACTTCTGCCTGGATGACCCGCGCTTTGACCAGATCAAGGCGGCGCTGCTCGACGGCTACAACGCGGTCAAACCGCTGACCGAGGCGGATCGCAAGACACTGGCGTTGTTCCTGATGCTACGTGGCACCACGTACCTGGGCTGGATTCACACCCGCCAGGGCACGCCGACAGCGATAGAAATGGCGCCGATGTTGATTGAGCGGGCTTGTTTGTTGGCTCGGGAATATTTGCAGCAGTAAAACGACTAACTCGATACATATGTGGCGAGGGAGCTTGCTCCCGCTCGGCTGCGCAGCAGTCGTAAACCCGGTCATTGCGGTACTTCTGAAGCACCGCAATGGCTGATTTTGGGGCTGCTTCGCAGCCCAGCGGGAGCAAGCTCCCTCGCCACAGGATTACCTTCCGCCTCAAGAGCCGCTATCCCGCCGGGTCAAGCCTGTCCAACGCCCGGTTCACCGCCAACTCCCCCAACATGATCACTTGCGCGATGCCCAGCAGGGTGTTGCGGTGCGTGCCTTCGAGGAAACCCGCCAGGTCATGGGCCATGACGTTCGCCGAGGCCAGCGACTCGCAGGCGTGGGCCAGCAGGGTTTCGGTGTCGATGTCGGGGTTGATGGTGAACAGGGTGGAGGGTTTGTGCGGGGTGGCCATGATGTGCAGGGCCGGGTTGGGGCAGGAATCGTTGTCTGGTGGATCAGGCGTAACCTTGAACATGATGTTCTTTTCCGTTGTGATGCAGCCACGCCGTCGCTGCTAAACGAGGGGTGGCGGCTGTACGCAGGTTAGCAGACCGGGGAAACGAAGAAAGCCGGCGCGCCCAAGGGCGCCCTACGCACAGCCACCATCAAACGCAGGTACGGAATACCTGCCTGACGGACACTCGTACGATCTTCAAATACCACGGGCTGCTAAACCCGATCACTGGGAATCAGTGACGCGAATCAAGTTACCGATGGCCTCCGAGGCGCACAAGCCGGCGGATTCTGGCGTACCTGTAGGCAATGACGCAAGGCGTTGTAGCTTGCAGGAAATGACGCCTACAGCCGTTAAACATGCATTCCAGATTGATACCGCTTTCGCGAGCAAGCCCGCTCCCACAGAGGGGCTTCGTCGCACACAGTATTTGTGTTCGCCAAAGATCCCCTGTGGGAGCGGGCTTGCTCGCGAAGAACGATAACGCGGTCTCAATCAAGCCGCGCTGGCATGCTCAACACGATGAAACAAGCGGTTGAAATACACCAGGCTGTCGCGCGGCTCGCGCACGCCCACCTTCGTCAGCTCCACGAACATCACCGAATGCGACCCCACTTCCTTGCACTCGCTGATCCGCCCTTCGAGCTGCACCAGGGCATCGCGCAGCACTGGTACGTCGGCGGCGCCGTCGTCCCACAGGTCCCAGGCGAAACGTTCGTCCATCGGCACCTTGGTCATGCCGGCGAAATGCCGGGCCAGTTCTTCCTGCTCGCCACACAGCACGTTGACGCACAGATGGCCGTTGGTGCGGAACACGTCGTGGGTGGCGCTGTTGCGGTTGACGCACACCAGCACGGTGGGCGGCGAGTCGGTCACCGAGCACACGGCGCTGGCGGTGATGCCGCAACGACCGCCGGGGCCGTTGGTGGTGATGATGTTCACCGCGGCAGGCAGCTGCGCCATGGCGTTGCGAAAGTCGATTTGCTGCTGGCTCAGGTCGGCCATGTCGATGCCCCTTCCTTCAGGAGGGCCGCTATCTTGCGGCCCGTAGGTGATGGAACAAGACTAAGGCTGCGGGCGCGGTACAACCATTCTGACGATCCCCATGGCAGGGTTGGGTTTCCGCTAGTCGACTAGGTGGTTTCTTTATCGCAAGGGCCGGCCACAGTGGGTATTCTGCATACTGGTTCCAGAAAGATGAGCCAATGCGTGCCGCACGCTCCCGTGCGAAAACAATAATTAGAAAACTTTCGTGGCAGCCCCGATGGAAATCCGTAAACCGATTGTTTATATCGTCGACGACGACAAGGACCTGCGAACCTCACTGGCCTGGTTGCTGGAGTCGGTGAGCGTGCAGGCGCAGTGCTTTGCCGGCGCCGAAGAGTTCCTGAGCCAATACGACCCCAAGCAGCCCGCTTGCCTGGTGCTCGACGTGCGCATGCCGGAGACCAGCGGTTTCCAGTTGCAGGAAATCCTCAACCAGCGCGGCAGCACCCTGCCGACCATTTTCGTCTCGGCCCATGGCGACATTCCGATGTCGGTCACGGCGATGAAGAACGGCGCGCTGGATTTCGTCGAGAAGCCCTACAACCCGCAGCAGATGATCGACCGCATCCAGGCCGCGCTGAAGACCGCCGTGCACGCCCAGGCCGATCAGCAGCAGCGTCAGAACCTGCAAGGCAAGCTGGCACTGCTGACCACCCGAGAGCGGGAAGTGTTGATGCTGGTGATCGATGGCAAGGCCAGCAAGGTGATTGCCCGGGAGCTGAACATCAGCGTGAAGACCGTTGATGTGCACCGCACCAAGATCAAGGAAAAGATGGGTGTGAGCAGCATCGCCATGCTGGTGCGCGAGGTGCTGCATTTGCCGGTGGATGAGCCGGTGCGGCATTGATCATTCTGTATTCGCCGTCAGGCCGCCATCGCGGGCAAGCCCGCTCCCACATTTTGATCTCGGCCGGACACAGACTTTGAGTTCACCGCAGATTCAATGTGGGAGCGGGCTTGCTCGCGAAGGGGCCGGCACATCCAACATCGCTGGTGACTGACACACAGCTTTCGCGAGCAAGCCCGCTCCCACAGGTTGATCTCGTCGTACACAAACTTCTGTGTTCGCTGAAGATTTAGTGTGGGAGCGAGCCTGCTCGCGATGGGGCCAGCAGACTCAACATCAATGGCGGGTGTCAGATCTGGCTATACCGCTTGCGATAAGCCCCCGGCGACACACCAAAGCGCGATTTGAAGGCCGACGAGAAGTAGCTCGAATCCGAGAACCCCCACGCATAACACAGCGCCGAAAGCTTCTGCTCGACATCGGCGCGGCGCAGGTTTTCGGCGCAGAAGTCCAGGCGGCGGTGCTTGATGTATTGCGCCACCACCAGCCCGCGCTTGGAGAACATCCGGTACAGGCCGCGTACGGAAATCCCGACTTCACGGGCAATCAGTTCGGGGCACAGTTCTTCGTCGCTGAGGTGCGCGTCGATGAAGGCGATGATCTTGCGAAATTGCCGCTCATGGGCGTCTGCACCGCAGTCGCGGGCACTGATGCCCGGTAGTAACAAACTGGCCAGGGCATCGAGCACGGCTTCGCTTTCCTGCATGTCCAGCCCGTCCTGCTGGCGGGTGTCCAGCACCAGCTTGTTGGCCATCGCCGCCAGGGGGCTGCCGGCCGCGATGCGCGTGGCGCAGTTGACGGCATTGAAGTGCGAACCCCGCTCGACCACCTGGCGCGGAAGAATCAACGACAGCTGTCGGCAATCGTCGTTGTAGATCATGTCGCTCGGACGGCTGGCGTCGATCAGGGCGATGTCGCCACAGCCCAGTTGCGCCCGGTTGTCGCCCTGCTCCAGTTGCGAGCTGCCACGCATCTGGAACACCGCGTAGTAGTGGCCGTCGCTGCTGGTGCTGACGTCCTTGCTGGTGCGGTACAAATGCACGTGCGCCATGTCGACCACACTGAGGTTGATCGCACCGCTGCGAAATTCCGTCAGTTCGCCGTAGAAATCGGTGTCCAGCGCCCGGGCATCGAAACGCCCACAGGCCTGGTTCACCTGGCTCAACCAACTTTCGAACGCCTCGTTGCGCACCGTCGATGCTGTAATCATGTCCGCAAAGCCTCACGTTTTTGTTGTTATTTTTCGACCGCTTCATCGAGCGGTTCGTCAAAACGGTTATTTCTGTAGCCATCTCCTCCTTCGACGGCCGCCGGGCGCCCATTCAACAGGCTCCGGCCCAAGCTTTCCAGTCGACTTTCGGTTAAAGGTCCAATACCAGACGAGCGGAAAGCGCCCGTGATACACACGCGCAAATCTGCTTGTTGGAGGCCTTTTCCTTGTTCGACAGACAGTTGTCACGGTGCTCCGGTAAACCGTCCAGGACCTCGACGATGCAGGTACCGCAGATGCCTTCGCGGCACTCGGTGTCGATGTCGCAACCATGGGCCTGCAACACGTCGACCAGGCTGGTGTTGGCCGGCACTTGCAGCACCACGCCGGAACTGGCCAGTTCCACTTCGAACGTGCCGGCCGGGGCGCTGTTGGCGGCCGGGTCTGCGGCGAAGTGTTCCAGGTGAATGGCATCATCCGAGCGACTGCGGGACGCCACTTCCACCACTTTGTTCATGAAGGGTGCCGGGCCGCAGGTGTAGACGTGGGCGGCGCTGCCGGCACGCTCCAGGCATTCACTCAACGCTGCGTCGAGATCCGCGGGCTCCACGCCATAGTGAAACTCCACAGATTCAGCAAAGTTCGTCGCCAACAGCTCGGTAAACGCCGCGTACTGCGCCGAGCGGGCGAAATAGTGCAGGCGATACGGCTGGCCGCTTTCCGCCAATTTGTAGGCCATGCTCAGCAGCGGCGTGACACCGATACCGGCGGCGAACAACACATGTTCGCTGGTACTTTCATCGAGACGGAACAGGTTGCGCGGCGCACCCATTTCCAGCTCCATGCCCTCTTCCACTTGCTCGTGCAGCGCCAGCGAACCGCCGCGCGACTGCGCTTCTTTCTTCACCGCCACCAGGTAGGCGCGGCGATCCTGTGGCGGGCTGCACAGCGAATACTGGCGGGTCACCCCGGTCGGCCCGGTCAGGTCGACGTGGGCACCCGGTTCATAGGTGTCGAGCGGCTGGCCGTCACTGCGCACGAGGCGAAAGGAACGGATATCCAGCGCTTCGTCGACGATCCTTTCGATCTTCACCTTCATCATTGCATCACCTGAATACTGTTGTTTCGGTTAAGTCTTGGGTCTGGCACAGCTTTTGTGGCGAGGGAGCTTGTCGGATCGCCGCACCGTCCCGCTCGATTTCGCAGCAATCGCCAAATCTTCGGTGTTGCCGATATCTTTGGGGCCGCTTCGCAGCCCAGCGCGAGCAAGCTCGCTCGCCACAATTGATCGTGTCGCGACGTAAATCTCAGCGCATGAACAAGCCGCCGTTGACGTCCAGGCACGCGCCGGTCACGGAGGTCGCGTTATCGGCGACCAGCAGCAACACGCTGTCGGCGATGAACGCTGGATCACCAAGAGTGCCGGCCGGAATCATCTTGAGGATCTGCTCCAGACGCTCCGGGGCCACGCTTTCACGCACCACCGGCAAGTCCAGCGGACCCGGCGAGATGCTGTTGACCGTCACGCCTTGCGGTGCCAGTTCACGGGCGAAAACCTTGGTCAGCGTCGCCACGCCACCCTTGGCTGCGGCGTAATGCGCGCCGGTAGCAGTGCCGCCGTTCTGCCCGGCCAGGGACGCAATGTTGACGATGCGGCCGAAGCCACGCTCGGCAAAGTGCGCGCCGAACACCTGACAGGCAACAAAAGTGCCACGCAGGTTGATCGCCATCGACTCATCGAACTCTTCTGGCGTGATGTCCATCAGCGCCGCGACTTTCGACACGCCGGCGTTGTTCACCAGAATGTCAGTGCCGCCCCAGTGCGCGGCGAGCAGGTCGCGGGCACGCTGGAAGTCGGCCTTGCTGCGTACATCCAGCTCGATGGCGACGGCCGT
The DNA here is from genome assembly GCF_056402255.1 of Pseudomonas sp. P4_B4. Classification (NCBI taxonomy): domain Bacteria; kingdom Pseudomonadati; phylum Pseudomonadota; class Gammaproteobacteria; order Pseudomonadales; family Pseudomonadaceae; genus Pseudomonas; species Pseudomonas sp. P4_B4. The sequence continues at coordinate 217,536 of NZ_JBFUHS010000003.1, read as the reverse complement.
GGAGCCGCTGCCATCCAGATCGGCGGCCAGATGCCGCACGCCATTGAGGCGCACATCGGCCAGGCCGACGCGATAACCCGCCGCATGCAGACGACGGGCGATGCACTCGCCCAGTCCGCGCGAGGCACCCGTTACAAGGGCTACTCGACTCATGATGTTACCCTCACAAAAGGAAGCCGAGCGCGCTCAGGCTGTCGGTGGAGTTGATCAGCCGTACCACTTTGCGCTCCAGGGTCGGCACGCCATCGGTGAAACGAATGCGGTGATTCAGGTCGGCCACGAACGGCGTGTGCACGCCGCGCTTGTAGGCGTAGAGCAACTGCGCCGAATTGACTTCGACGATGTCGCCGGCCGCTTCCACCAGACGGAAACGCGAGATCGTGCGAATGGTTTTCGCTGCATCCACTGCCGACGGCGAGTAGCCGGCGGTCAGGCGTTCGATGCGCAGGTCACGCATGCGCGCATCGTCGTAGGCGTAGTTCAGGGTCGCTTCGAAATCTTCGGTGTCCGGGTCGATCGGCACGATGTACTTGCCGCTTTCGCTCCACAGGGTCGCCCATTCGGCGTAGTTCTTGTGGTCGAGCAGTTCGGCTTCGCGCCAGATGAATTCGATGGCCTGGGCCAAGGGACCGGTAAAACCGTTCAGGGTGTCGTGATTGCTCATTGGCTCATCATCCTTTTCCACATGTCGTAGGCACCGCGCATGCCGCCTTCGTCGGTGGCATGGCTGACCTTGTCGCCGTTTTCAGCGGTGATTTCGCGGTTCAGGCCGCGGTTGACCAGGATTGGCGCGTTGACGCCGGCATACGAGCCGCGCTGCACGCGGTCCCAGGCCTCGGCATCGTCAGGGCTGCCGAAACCGAACGGGCCCTGGAAGTGTTCGTGGATGCGCATGCGTTCGCGGTTGGCGATTTCCGGGCCGCCGTCCATGCCGAGGGCCACGTGGCGGATCTCGGTTTCGCTGACCGATACCGGGCGCAGCACGCGGAAGAACGACATCGACATCGCCACGTTCGGGAACAGGTTCAGATTGAAACCGGCGCCGTGCAGCGAGCGCACGATGCGACGGACCTGATCGGCCGGCATGGTCTTCGACAGCTCTTCAGTCACATGGGCGAAGCGCTCCTGCAACTGTTCGGTGCCGTCGTCATGATCAAGGTCGACGTGCTCCGGAACCATGACCATCACGCTGTGGCCGTTGCCGAGCGAATGGGTCACGGCTTGTTCGTCGGTCATGAACGAGAGCATTTCCGAGGTTTCTTCATCCACCGACGACATGAACGACTTGTGCACGATCGGGAAGTGGTAACCGTCGGTGGTGTTTTCCAGCTGGATCTTCCAGTTGCCCTTGAAGCTGAACTTGTGTTCGCCCTGGGTCTTGATCGGGTAGCCGGCGCCCTGCTTCATGAACAGGTCCATCCAGTGCTTGGCGCCGCCGAGGAAGTCTTCCAGCGGTTCGATCTCGTCGTTGTAGCTGGCGAAGATCATGCCGGCGTAGCTCTCGACGCGCAGGTTGGTTAGCGGCAGTTCGGATTTCTCCAGGATGCCTTCGTAGCCATCCGGATACGGCAGCGCACGCAGCTTGCCGTCCAGGCCATAGGACCAGCTGTGGTACGGGCAGGTGAAACCGGTGGCGTTGCCCTTGTGCTTCTCGCACACAGTTGCGCCACGGTGCCGGCAACGGTTTTCCAGCACGTTGATGTTGTTCTTCTTGTCGCGCACGACGATCACCGGGCGACGGCCGATGGTGGCGGTCTTGAAGTCGCCGGAATTGCGCACTTCGCTTTCGTGGGCAACCCACACCCAGGTGCGGTAGAAAATCTTGTCCAGCTCGGCTTCGAACAGCGCCGGGTCGTTGTACAGCGAGACGTCGACGCGGTCGTGCTGGACCAGGTCTTCGGGGCTTTTCGACGTTGCGATCAGCTGATATTCATGAGTGCTCATGCGGTTCTCCTCATGGCTTCTTTTTATGATTTGGTTTTAGCAGCCAGTCGTTGACCGGCCATGCTGAGTTGCAGCTGCGCACCGAAGGCGCAGACCAATTCGTCCTGACCTTTACGGCCAACAATTTGCAGGCCGACCTTAAGCCCGCCGCAGTCGAGTTCCACCGGCACCGTCAGGGCCGGGTGGCCGCTGAGGTTGAAAGGCCGAACCAGCGGGGTCATGCCGGCCACGGCCTTGCTGCCGGCGCGGGCTTCGCTGAGGGTCGGCGGCAGGGTCGGCAGCGTCGGCAGCAGCAATACGGCAAAGTCTTCCAGCGCCGCGTCCACTTGTTGGGTGAACGCCGTGCGCACGGCTTCGGCCTGGGCCAGGTCTTGGCGAGTGGTGCGGCTGGCTGCCAGCAGACGTGTTTCCACATCGGCGCCGATCAGGCCCTTGCCGGTCAGGTGACCGAACGCCGCCCAGTTTTCAAAATTGATCACGGTCAGGCCGGCGGCGAACGCTGCTTCGAATTCGCTCAGGTGCAGGTTGCTGCGACGCCATCCGGCGCGGTCGGCGGCGGCACCCAGGCTTGCTTGCAGATGCGCATCGCAGGCCACCTCGAGAAAGCCGACCCTGGCGCCGTCACCCGGCAGGCCTTGAGCGGTAAAGCCCGGGCAGATCACCTGCATCGCAGCGATCAGGTCGTCCATGCTTTTGGCGAACGGCCCGACGCAATCGAGGCTGGACTCCAGCGGATGGGCGCCGACACGGCTGACGCGACCATAAGTCGGCTTCAACCCGGCAATCCCGCAGCAGGCTGCCGGTACCCGCACCGAACCACCGGTATCGGTGCCGATGGCGATGTCCGCCAGGCCTGCCGCGACCGCCGAAGCCGAACCGCTGGACGAGCCGCCAGGAACACGGTCCGGCGCTTGCGGGTTGATCGGTGTGCCGGTCCAGTCGTTGATGCCGGTCACGCCGAACGCCAGTTCATGCAGGTTGGTCTTGCCGACGATCTGCCAGCCAGCGTCGAGGATCGCATCAACCACTTCGGCGTTTTTCGTTGCCGCCGGTGCATCGGCAAACGCGCGGCTGCCCGAGCGGGTCGGATGGCCGGCGATGTCGATGGAGTCCTTGATGGCGACGCGCTTGCCGTTGCCACCGAGGAGGAATTCGCTGATGAAAGTACTCATGCGCCCGCTCCCAAGGTGAAGAGCTCCGTATTGAACAGCCGTTGCGTGCGGAAATGCGCGATCAGCCAGACGCCGTCGACGCAACGGAAATCGATGTTCAGCCGAGTGCCGAACAGCTCGTTGCGGCCATCGGCGTAGGTCGAGATCTGCTGCATGATCCACTGCCCCTGCGCCGCCTTGCCGTCGACCACGATCGATTCGCTGGTGAGGTAATGCAGGTTCAGCTTGAAGTGGTCGGACGGCGGCAGATAACCGCCGACAAACGCAGCCACCGCCTCACGCCCCTGGTGCTGACCGAAGGTCTGTGCGGTCTGGGTGCCGAGGCCTTCCCAGATCGCATCCTCGGTGAACAATTGCGCCAACTGGCTCTGATGAATCGCCGCCCGCGGCACATCGCACAGGTCCATGTAGCGCGCCATCAGGCGACGCACTGCGCTTTCCCCTTCGAGCGTCGCCAGACGCTGCAGCAAGGCCTCGTTCATGGCTTACACCTTGGCCGCATCAGGAATGGTCAACGGGCGACCGATGCGCGCTTCGATCTTGGCGTAGCGCCACAGGCTGTACTGGCCGACCGGCGTGGTGCGGAACAGGTTGCAGGCGTCGATCACCGACTGGTGGCAGTCGACGTCGGCCATGATGTACACGGTCCAGGGCGAGGTGGTGGACGGGCCGACCATCAGGCGGTCGTCGTCCATCGCGCCGAGCACGGTGATGCCGGGCATGGCGCCGAGGTCGCCCATCATCTGGCTGAAGCCTTTCCACACGCTCAGGCCTTCGCCGGTGGGCAGGTCAAAAAAGTTCTGGGTGATGCCGATGCAGAAGACGACGCGCAACGGTTCCTGGGTAGCTTGGGACATGTTGTTGATCCTTGAAAAAGTGAAAAATGAATAGGGTTCAGATGTAGCCCGGGAACGGCGGGACGCCGAGGAACACCGAGCCGGCGCCGTCGTACAGGCCTTCGCTGAGGAAGGCGTGCTGGGTCACCACCATCGAGTCGCGCAGGTAGCGTTGCAGCGGATGGCGCAGGTAAATGGCAGTGGTGCCGGCCAGGCTGTAGGCGCTCTGCACCACCTCGGCACCGGCCTGGGACACGTGAATCGCCGACAGGCGCAACAGGCTGGTCTGCTCCGGCGTGACCGGGTTGCCGGCCAGGATCGAATTCCACACCTGTTCGGTGGCGTTGTAGAAGAAACCGCGCGCGGCGCTGAGCTTGGCTTCGGCCTTGGCGATCTCGATGCGCACGTAAGCGCGGTCGGACAATTTCGGCGCGCCGGTGATACCGCTGCCGCCAGCCATGCGGCTGATTTCGTCCAGCGCTGCACGGGCCAGGCCGAGGTTGACCACAGCCAGCACTTGCGCGGCGTAGGCGATCGACGGGTAGCGGAACAGCGGTTCGTCGATGGTCGCGGCACCACCACGGATGAACGTCCAGCGCTCATCAACGCGTTTATCGCTCACTCGCAGGTCATGGCTGCCGGTGCCCTTGAGACCGACCACTTCCCAGTTCTCGACGATGTCTACCTGCTCCGGGCGAAATACAGCGGTGCGCGGCTTGCCGCCGGCAGCGCCGATGCCAACGCCCAACAGGTCTGCGCCTTTGCAGCCGCTGGCGAATTTCCAGGTGCCGTTGACCTGATAGCCGCCTTCTACGGCCTCGGCCGGTTGCAAGGGGAACAGGCCGCCAGCGAATACCAGGTCAGGGCTTTCGGCGTAGAGCTCAGCCAGGGTTTCCCGCGGCAAGGCTGCCAGGTAGACACCGGCGCTACCGAAGCTGGCCACCCAGCCCGCCGAGCCATCGGCTTCGGAGATGCGCTCGATCATTTGCAGGAACAGCGACGGTGCCAGGGCGTCACCGCCGAAGCATTTCGGCGTGGCGGCACGGTAGATTCCCACCTGCTTGAATCGCTCGATCATGTCCCGAGGCACGTGGGAGCCGGCGTCGAATTCCTCGCGGCGCTGGCGGACCTCATCCAGCACTTGCTGAAATAGCTGACTCTCGACCATTGGCACGACCGGGGCGGACACAGGGTCTTGTTGCGCGACAGCTGAACGCAGCATGGGCTAGTTCTCCGTTTTGATTATTGTTAGTGGGGCTGCACCGAGAAGAGGCGTGGTTGCCCTTGCATTGAGGTCCAGTGTAAAAACCGCGTCCCGGCACAACTATTGGTGCGTGCAGCCCCCTCGCTAAAGAAAACCCCTAGACCCCCACCGGTTACCTCTGAGCGCATCCTGCTGTGCGAGCAGGTATAAAACGCCATACTGCAAATCTCTGCCGCCAGGGGCCGTGCGATGTACCAGCCAAAACCGAACGACTTTTATGCGCTGATCGAAGCCATGCCGCTGTGCATCATTCTTCATGACGCGCACACCAAGGAAATTCTCTGGGCCAACACCGCTGCCCTGGCAGCGCTCGGCTTTAGCCTGGAAGAACTGACGCCGCTCAAGGCTCCGGACATGACCCGCGACGCACCGAAGTACCGGCGATCGGTGGGCTTGCGCTGGCTGGAAGGTGCCGCGCGCACCGGGCAGCGGGCCATCGAGTGGTGCTATCGCTCCAAGCAAGGGGTGGAGATTCTTTCCGAGGCGGTGGCGACCCTGGTGCACCTGGACGGTCGAGATGTGCTGATGGTGCAGTTCCGCGATATTTCCAAGGAGGACAAGGTCAAGCGCGACCTCAAGCGTTTCGAGAGTCGGCTCAAGGCCTTCATGCAAGACCTGGCCGAAGGTGTGGCGGTGCTCGGCCCCGAGGGCGATATCGGTTTTATCAGCGACTCCGGCGCGCACCTGCTCAACAGCGAAGTGCACAAGCTGATGGGCAAGAACTTCCTGGCCTGGTGCGACGACGCATCCGGCCAGCGCCTGCTACAACAGCTTGCCCATGAGAGACCGAAGCACGCGCCGTTCAACGTGCATTACAGGGTGCAGCGCCGCGATGGCGAATGGCGCTGGCATGACGCAACCTGCCGCTACATCGAGATCGAGGACGATCTGGTCGGCCATCTGCTGCTGTTCCGCGACGTGACTGAGCAAGTGCAGGCCGAGGAGGCGCGGCGGGTCAGCGAGCAGAAACTCGAATACCTGGCGCGCTACAACGCCATGGGTGAAATGGCGGTGGCCATCGCCCACGAGTTGAGCCAGCCATTGGCGGCGACCCGCAACTTTATTGAAGGCGCGGTGATTCGCCTGGGCAACGCCGGCGAAACCGATCAAGGCGTCGCCTGGGGTTTGCAAAACGCCGTGCGGCAAATCGAGCATGCCTCGGTGATCATCAAGAGCGTGCGCGATTACGTGGTCAAGCTGGAGCAGACCGAAGAACTGGTCGACCTCAATGAGCTGCTGCGCGAAACCCGCTACTTCATCAGCCTGCGGGCCGATCCGAGCCGGGTGCGCGTGGAAATCGTCACCGCGCCCGAACCGCTGCGGGTGAGTTGCGAGAAGGTGCTGATCGGCCAGGTGATCCTCAACCTGGCCTTCAACGCCATTGAAGAAATGGCCGACTTGCCCGCCGAACGACGCTTGTTGCGTATCCATGCCAGCCGCGAGAACGATGTGGCCCTGGTGCGCATCGAAGACTGCGGTCGCGGCATTCAGGCCCAGGCGCAAGAGAAGCTGTTCGACGGCTTTTTCTCGTCCAAGGTCAGCGGCAACGGCATTGGCCTGGCGCTGTGCAAGAACATCATCGGCCGCCATCGTGGCGATATCTGGGCGCAAAACCTGGAGCCGTGCGGCGCGGTGTTCAGCTTCTCCCTTCCCCTCGCCTTGACGTACACAACCCCTGTGGCCTGACCTGCACAACCCCTGTGGCCTTACACAACCCCTGTGGCGAGGGGGCTTGCCCCCGTTGGGCTGCGAAGCGGCCCCCAACGATCCTACAGGCAGATCGAATCGCCTGATTTTGCGGCGGCTTCGCCACCGAACGGGGGCAAGCCCCCTCGCCACAAGTGCAGCTTCGCCCTTCCCCCCTCTGACGCCTGTCAGATCCCTGCCTTATCAGCTTGTGCAGCCAGTTTCATGACACTGGCACAGACACACAAACACTTGGCAGGCAGCGCAATTCTCCCGATCGCGGGGCACGGCAGAATCAAAGGGTAAAAATCTGCCAAAGCACCCGCGATCCGCGTTACCAACAATTCAGGAAGTTCCCCTTATGCGAACAAACAGGATCTCCGTACAGTCAGCGCTAGGCCTGAGCCTGCTTGTACTCGGTTTGAACAGTGCCCGCGCGGATTTGCCCGCTGGTACGATTGGCCAGACCGTTCTGGCGTTTCCACCCGAAGCTCACCGCGCGTTTGTCATCGACGTCGAGTTCGACAGTTTCGTGGCTGGCCGCGTGACCGTGGTCGACCCGGACCAGAAGCGCATCCTCGGCATGGTGCCGACCGGTTTTGCTGCGCCGTCGACCCTCAGCCACGACAAAAAAACCATTTACAGTGCGGACATCTGGTATTCCCGCGGCACCCGTGGCACCCGCACCGACGTGCTCACCGCGTGGGACAGCTCGACCCTGTCGCCAGCCTGGGAAGTGCTGATTCCGAACAAGCGCGCCGAATCGCTGACCCAGCGTTACTCGCTCAAGCCGAGCGGTGACGACAAGTTCGTCTACGTCTACAACTTCACCCCGTCGACGTCGGTGACCGTGGTCGACACCCAGGCCAAGGCCGTTGCCACGGAAATCGCCATCCCCGGTTGCGTGCTCAACTACCCGATCGGCAACCGCCGCTTCGCCTCGCTGTGCGGCGACGGCAGCCTGCAGGTGGTGACCCTCAACGATCAAGGCCAGGAAACCGCGCGCAGCCGCACGCCGTTCTTTGATCCGAACGCGGAAAAACTGGTAGAGCGCGCGGTCAATGTCGGCGACACCTACTACTTCACCACCACGACCGGCACCGTACGCCCGGTGGATTTCGCCGGTGATGCGCCGAAGGTCCTGCCGTCCTGGTCGCTGGTTTCCGACGAAGACAAGAAGGCCGGTTGGGCGCCGGGTGGCTGGCAGATGATGGCCGTGGCGCCAAAGCTGGATCGCCTGTACGTGCTGATGCACGACGCCCACGAACCGTTGAAGTGGGAAGACCCGAGCCCGCTGATCTGGGCGTTTGACCTCAAGACCCACAAGAAGGTGGCGACCCTGGAAGCCCCGGTTCCGGTGTGGAGCATGCAGGCCACTGGCGACGACAAGCCGTTGCTGCTCGGCGCTGATGTGGAAGGCGGTTTGCAGATTTTCGATCTGAAGACCAACAAGCTCACCGGCAGCATGCCGAAAGTCGCCAAAACCGCGACTCAGGTCCTGAGCTACTAAGAGGTTCGGCCATGCACACAGATCCGATCTTCATCATTGCCAGCGCCATCGCCATCGCGGTGTTGCTGGCCAGCGCCGCGACCCACAAGTTGCGCGCACCGGTCCGCTTCGCCCGGCAGCTGGCGGACTATCAACTGCTGCCCGAGGCGCTGGTGCGCCCGACGGCACGGCTGGTGCCGCTGCTGGAACTGGCCATCGCCTTTGCCCTGCTAGTGCCGGCCTGCCGTGGTTATGCCGCGTTGAGCGCCGCCAGCCTGTTGGCGCTGTACGCCGCCGCCATCGGCATCAATCTGTGGCGCGGTCGCGCGGACATCGATTGCGGTTGCGCCGGTCCCGACCAGGCACAGCCACTGCGCCCGGTACTGCTGCTGCGCAACAGTGCGCTGGTAGCTCTGGCGCTGGTGGCCAGCGTGGCGCCGGTTGCCCGCGACCTCAACCTGTTCGATGGCTTCGTGACCCTGGCCGCCGCCGCGGTCGCGCTGCTCATCTACGCCGCGGCCGATGGCTTGCTGGCGAATTCCCCTCTTCTGCTCAAATTGATTGGTAGGTAATCGAAATGGAAGGCTTGATTGTTTCCAACGTTCTGCTCTGGGTGCTGCTGGTGGCTGTGGCGTTTGTCGTCATGGGCCTGGTGCGGCAGATTGGCGTGCTGCACGGTCGCCTGGCGCCGGCCGGCGCGCTGATGGTCGACAAAGGCGTGGCAGTCAATGAGCCCGCGCCACAAGTCACCGCCAGCGACCGTCATGGTCGTCCGGTGAACTTCGGTTATGCCGGCGAGAAATCGCAACTGCTGTTCTTCCTCTCGCCGACCTGCCCGATCTGCAAGTCGCTGCTGCCGGCGATCAAATCCATCGCCAAGGAGCAATCGGACCGCCTGGACGTGGTGTTCGTCAGCGATGGCGACATGGACGCCCAGCAAGCGCTGATCCGCGAACACAAACTGGAAGACGCGACTTATGTGGTCGGCCCGGAAGTGGGCATGACCTACCAGATCGGCAAGCTGCCGTACGCCGCGCTGATCGACAAGGCCGGCACCCTGCGCGCCAAAGGCCTGGTCAACTCCCGCGAGCACCTGGACAGCCTGTTCGAAGTCGAGCACCTGAAGCACGCCACGTTGCAGCAATACCTCAATGCCCAACCGCACACCCACGATCACGACCACAGCCACGGCCATAGCCACTGATAAGGCAGGGAGACCTTTATGAAACTGCTGGATCTGTTGTTTGAGCGTTCGTCCCGCCGTGTCGCCGACACCACCTCGCGCCGCAAACTGCTGGCACGCATGGGTTCGCTGATGGTGGCCGGTGCCGCCCTGCCCCTGCTGTTGCCGCTGGATCGCACCAGCAAGGCCCTGGCCGCGGAACCTGCGCAGGCCGGCGACCCGGGTGATCCGAACAGCTGCGACTACTGGCGCTACTGCTCCATCGACGGCTTTCTGTGCAGCTGCTGCGGCGGGTCGGTGACGTCCTGCCCGCCGGGCACCGAAGCCTCGCAAGTGACCTGGATCGGCACCTGCCGCAACCCGGCCGACGGCAAGGACTACATCATTTCGTACAACGACTGCTGCGGTAAGCAAAGCTGCGCCCAGTGCGCCTGCACCCGTAACGACAGCGAAGAACCGGCCTACCGCCCGTTCAACAACAACGATGTGAACTGGTGCCTGGCCGCCAAATCCCACATCTACCACTGCACCGTTTCGGTCATCCGCGGCGTCGCCGTTTAAAAAACGCGCTTTGCGCCGGTTGCTCGCGCAATCGGCGTTTTTTTTTGTTGTAGGAGCGAGCTTGCTCGCGATGGTTTCAAGAGCGGCGCAGTTCCAAAAGGCAGCGTCATCGTTCACCTTCATCGCGAGCAAGCTCGCTCCTACAGAGCTGCTCAGCAGAGGTTTTTTTATGCGTAGATTGTTTTTCCTCGGCCTCATCTGCGCCCTGAGCGCCCCGCTCGCCTATGCCCGGGCCATTCCTGACCCGAACCAGCATCACGCGCCGGGCAATGAATCGCTGCAAACCCCGATCGCCCAGGCCGGTTACAGCGTCGGCGTGAACTACCAGCTGCAATGCGCCGGTTGCCACTTGGGCGACGGCAGCGGCTCCGCCGCCAACGACACGCCACGGATGAAAGGCTTTGTCGGCAACTTCCTGAAAGTCCCCGGTGGCCGCGAATTCCTCGTGCGGGTGCCGGGCATGTCGCAGTCGGCGCTGAACAACGCGCAACTGGCGGACTTGCTCAACTGGCTGATGCGTGAGGACGGCATGGCGGGCAACAGCCTGCCGGCCGACTATCAGCCCTACACCGCCGAAGAAGTCACCGCGTTACGGGCCAAGACCATGCTCAACCTGCCCGGCACCCGTAGCGAGTTGATCAAGGCCATGCGCGCCCAGGGCATCGCGATTGATGACGGGATGAATTATTGAGAACAGCCTGTCGGTGGTGCCGGGTAAAACCGGCTCCGCCGTTAAATCGTCTGAAAGCAAACCAGGAGAATGGACGATCGGAGCCCTTGCCCTATCCTTTCCTCCAACCCATCACGCCGGACATCGACATGTCAGCCCCCGAATCCACCCTCCTCGACAGTTGGCACCACAACGCCCGGGCCTGGATCGACGCCATCCGCAGCGGCACCATCGAAAGCCGCCTCAAGGTCACCGACCAGGCCATCCTGCTGGCGGTGCTGGGTCGCCAGCCCGAGCGTGTGCTCGACCTGGGTTGCGGCGAAGGCTGGTTGTTGCGTGCGCTGGCAAACCGGGGTATCGAGGCGGTCGGTGTCGATGGCGATGGGACGCTGGTGGAGGCGGCGCGGGCGGCGGGCGCTGCGCCGGTGCATTTGGCGAGCTATGAACAGTTGGCAGACGCGAAAGTCGACATCGGCCGCGACTACAACCTGATCTGCGCCAACTTCGCCCTGCTGCATCAGGACATCATCCCCCTGCTCGCCGCCATGAACACCCTGCTCGCCCCGGGTGGCGCGCTGGTGATCCAGACGCTGCACCCGTGGGCGGCTGCGGCGGGGGATTATCAGGATGGTTGGCGGGAAGAGACTTTCTCTGGCTTCAAGGGGCAGTGGCAAGCCATGCCGTGGTATTTCCGCACCTTGTCCAGTTGGCTCAATGCGTTGGATATGGCGGGTTTTATGCTGGCCGGCTTGCAGGAGCCACAGCACCCGCAAAGCCCAGTGCCGCAGTCATTGCTGTTGGTGGCCGAACCGCGGCGCTGAGTGGCTTTCAAAGCCAGCACACAGATGCTGACTGCCAAGCAACCCTGTGGGAGCGGCGGTGCGGCGATCCCACAGGTTTCAGTGGCGCATCTACTAAAGCGTCAGGCCAATTCTTTACGCAGCTGACGCGCAGCGTTGACCATATGCACCAGCGCCGCTTCGGTTTCCGGCCAGCCACGAGTTTTCAGGCCACAGTCCGGGTTGACCCACAGGCGGTCGGCGGGAATACGCTTGGCGGCCTTGCGCAGCAGGTTGGCCATTTCCGAGGAGTCCGGCACCCTGGGCGAGTGGATGTCATACACGCCCGGGCCGATTTCATTCGGGTAGGCAAAGGCTTCGAACGCGTCCAGCAGTTCCATGTCCGAGCGCGAGGTTTCGATGGTGATCACGTCGGCATCCATGGCGGCGATGGACTCGATCACATCGTTGAATTCGCTGTAGCACATGTGCGTATGGATCTGGGTTTCGTCACGCACGCCGGAGGCGCACAGGCGGAACACTTCGGTCGCCCAGTCCAGGTAGTGCTGCCACTGCGCCTGGCGCAACGGCAGGCCTTCGCGGAAAGCCGCTTCGTCGATCTGCACGATCTTGATCCCGGCGGCTTCCAGGTCCACCACTTCGTCACGGATCGCCAGCGCCAGCTGACGGGCCTGCACTTCGCGGGTCACGTCCTCGCGCGGGAACGACCACATCAGCATGGTCACGGGACCGGTCAGCATGCCCTTCATCACCTTGTCGGTGAGGCCTTGGGCGTAGCGGATCCACTCCACCGTCATGGCTTTCGGACGGCTCAGGTCGCCGAAGATCACTGCCGGTTTCACGCAGCGCGAGCCGTAGCTCTGGACCCAGCCGAAACGGGTGAACACGTAGCCGTCGAGTTGCTCGGCGAAGTATTCGACCATGTCGTTACGCTCGGCTTCACCGTGCACCAGCACGTCCAGGCCCAGGTGTTCCTGCACTTGCACGGCGTGACGGATCTCGCTGTGCATGGCTTCGGTGTATTCGGCTTCGGTCAACTTGCCTTGCTTGAACGACTGGCGAGCCAGACGGATCGACGCGGTTTGCGGGAACGAACCGATGGTGGTGGTCGGGAACAGCGGCAGGTTCAGGCCGGCGCGCTGTTTCTCGATACGCTGGGCAAACTGCGAATGACGCTGGCTGTCCTGGGCGGTGATGGCGGCAACACGCGCCTGCACGGCTGGCTTGTGAATGCGTGGCGATGCGGCACGGCTGGCCTGCACGGTACGGCTTTGAGTCAGCGCTTCAAGCACCTTTGGCGCTTCCGGTTCATTCACCGCCTGAGCCAACACCGCGACTTCTTCACACTTCTGCACGGCAAACGCCAGCCAGCTCTTCAGTTCGGCATCGAGCTTGTCTTCCCGCCCCAGGTCAACCGGGCTGTGCAGCAGCGAGCAGGATGGCGCGACCCACAGGCGATCACCCAGACGCTCTTGAGCGTGCTGCAAGGTGGCCAAAGCGTTTTCCAGGTCGCAGCGCCAGACGTTACGGCCGTTGACCACACCCAGCGACAGCACTTTGTAGGCCGGCAGGCGATCGAGGATGGTCGGGTACTGCTCAGGTGCGCGCACCAGATCGATGTGCAGGCCGTCCACCGGCAGATTGGCGGCCAGGCCCAGGTTCTCTTCCAGACCACCGAAGTAAGTAGCGACCAGCTTCTTCAACGGGTCACGCTGAATCAGGTTGTAGGCCCGCTCAAAGGCGTTTTTCCATTCCTGTGGCAGGTCGAGCACCAGGATCGGCTCGTCGATTTGCACCCACTCGACGCCCTGTGCCGCCAGGCGCTGGAAGATCTGGCCGTACAACGGCAGCAGACGATCCAGCAGTTCGAGTTTGTCGAATTCGGCGCCCTTGGCCTTGCCCAGCCACAGGTAAGTCAACGGGCCGATGATCACAGGCTTGACGTTGTGCCCCAGTGCGCGGGCTTCTTCGACTTCTTCGAACAACTGGTCCCAGCCGAGCTGGAACTGCTGATCGGCGCTGAATTCAGGGACGAGGTAGTGATAGTTGGTGTCGAACCACTTGGTCATTTCCTGGGCGTGCGCGCCGCCGCAGCAACTGTCGCTCACACCGCGCGCCATGCCGAACAGGGTTTGCAGGCTGGTCTTGCCATCGTGCGGGCGGAAACGCTCCGGGATCACACCGAACATCAACGAGTGGGTCAGGACCTGGTCGTACCAGGCGAAGTCGCCGACCGGCAGCAACTCAATGCCGGCCTTTTTCTGCAAATCCCAGTGGGTCTTGCGCAGGTCGCGGCCCACGGTGCGCAGACCGGCTTCGTCGAGTTCGCCCTTCCAGAACGCCTCTTGAGCCTTTTTCAGTTCGCGATCGCGACCAATGCGCGGAAATCCAAGGGAATGGGCCACAGCCATGTCAAATAACTCCAATGCGTTCAATGGGGCCATTGTCGACAGTGCCAGCGAGTGAGACAAACTCATTTTAATCTTGATGATCACAAGTTCTTCTCATGATCGGAGGTGCTGCGCAATCGGCGCTGGACGGACACCTGGTTCAATGCGCTCGATCCAATGTTCAACCTGCAGGTGAAAACCACTGGCGTGACCGAACCGTGGCGTGTGCGTAAGCCGGGCGTCGATGGCATCATCACCCGCTACGAAGGTTTCGATGCCCGCCCTCCCTCTGATCGGCTAAGGAATAGTCCCGATGCGTATCAAAACACTGCTGGCCTGTGCCACGGCGTCCTACCCGGACGCCACAGCGCAGGCCGCCGGGATCAGCCCATGACGGCCATTTTTCGGCCGCGTCCGACGTTGATTTTTTTGCTGCTGTTGCTGGTGCTGGTGTTCTGGTTGTCCCTGGCCCTCGGGCCGGTCAGCCTGCCGCTCGGCGATACCTTGCTGGGCGGGATGCGTCTGCTGGGGTTGCCGCTGGAAGGTGGCGACACGCAGCAGGCGCAGCTGATCCTCGGTCAGATTCGTCTGCCGCGCAGTCTGCTCGGTATCGCCGTCGGTTCGGTACTGGCGTTGTCCGGCGTGGCAATGCAGGGGTTGTTCCGCAATCCCTTGGCGGACCCTGGTCTGGTCGGCGTCTCGGGTGGTGCGGCGCTCGGTGCCGCCCTTGCCATCGTCGGCGGCAGCCTGCTCGGTGGCTTGCCGCCGGCGATCGAACCCTACCTGCTGTCGGTCAGCGCCTTCGCCGGTGGCTTGATCGTCACGGCGGTGGTGTATCGCTTCGGTCGCCGCAACGGGCAAACCGACGTTGCCACCATGCTCCTGGCGGGTGTGGCGATGACGGCCATGGCCGGTGCCGGGGTCGGTCTGTTCACCTACCTGGCTGATGATGCAACCTTGCGTACCCTGACGTTCTGGAACCTGGGCAGCCTCAACGGTGCCAGCTACCCGCGTTTGTGGCCGTTGCTGATCGTCACCCTGGGCGTGGCGTTGTGGTTGCCCCGTCGGGCGGCGGCGCTCAATGCATTGCTGTTGGGTGAGTCGGAGGCCCGTCACCTGGGCTTCGACATCGAGCGGATCAAGCTTGAGCTGGTGTTGTGCACGGCGCTCGGCGTCGGCGCGGCCGTCGCGGCGGCCGGGCTGATCGGTTTTATCGGTCTGGTAGTGCCGCATCTGATGCGCCTGCTGGTCGGCCCGGATCACCGGGTGTTGCTGCCCGCGTCGTTGCTGGCCGGTGCCAGCCTGCTGTTGCTGGCCGATCTGGCGGCGCGCCTGCTGTTGGCGCCGGCTGAATTGCCCATCGGCATCGTGACCGCGCTGATCGGCGCTCCGTTTTTTCTTTATCTGCTGGTACGAGGGCGTTCCTGATGCTGCGGGCAAACAACTTGCTGGTACGTCGTGGCAAGCGCACGGTACTGGCGAACATCAATATCGAGTTGCGCCCCGGTGAAGTGCTCGGCGTGCTGGGGCCGAATGGCGCCGGCAAAAGCACCCTGCTCGCCGCTTTATGCGGCGACCTGGCGACCAGCGTAGGAACGGTCCGCCTCGACGAGCGTCCACTCGCCGACTGGCCGGGTCAGGAGCGGGCCAAACGCCTGGCCGTGCTGCCGCAGAGTTCGAGCCTGAACTTTGCGTTTTCGGTCAATGAAGTCGTCGGCATGGGTCGCTTGCCCCACGCCAGCGGCCGTGTGCGCGATGCCGAAATCGTCGCCGAGGCGCTCAAAGCCGCCGACGCGCTTCATCTTGCCGGACGCAGCTATCTGGCCCTGTCCGGCGGTGAACGCCAGCGCGTGCATCTGGCGCGGGTGCTCGCTCAGCTCTGGCCCGGTGCCGAAGGGCAAACCCTGCTGCTCGATGAACCGACGTCAATGCTCGATCCGCTGCACCAGCACACCATTTTGCAAGCCGTGCGTGATTTCGCCGAGCGCGGGGCCGCGGTGCTGGTGATCCTGCACGACCTCAACCTGGCCGCACGTTACTGCGATCAACTACTGTTGTTGCAACAGGGCCTGCCCCACGCCTACGGTCCACCGGCAGAAGTGCTGACCGCCGAAGCGCTGGCAGCGGTGTATGGGTTGGAGGTGCTGATTCACCAACACCCGGAACGCGGCCACCCGTTGATCATCGCGCGCTGATATCGCCCCCTCTTCCGTCATCGAGGGGGCACCTGTCCAATAAGGAAAACCGATGCGCTTTGTGTTGCTCTGTGCATTCAGCCTGTTGGCTGCCTGCCAAACCCATCAGGTCACACCACTGCCGGCGCCGATCGCCCCGCAAGGGCGTGATCACACCGACCTCGGGGTTATCCGTGAACTCGCCACGGGCCGTACGCTGACGCCGCAAGAACTGGTCGAACGTCTGGCCGTTGCGCCGCGTGTTCTGATCGGTGAGCAGCACGACAACCCGGACCACCACGCCCTGCAATTGTGGCTGCTGCGCGAGCTGGCGGCGCAACGGGCCCAGGGCAGCCTGCTGATGGAAATGCTCAACCCCGATCAACAGGCCAGGGTCGATGCCGCGCAAGCCGCGACCCGCGCTGGCCAGCCACCGGCCGATGCGTTCAAGGCACTGGCCTGGCAGGCCAATTGGGACTGGAGTGTTTATGGCGCACTGGTCACCTACGCGCTGCGGCAACCATATCCGCTGTTGGCGGCGAACCTGGACCGCGCGCAGATCATGCAGATCTACAAACAGCGCCCGGTACTCACGGGGCAAGCGTCCACCACCCAACAGGTGCAGGCGACCTTGCTGGAGGACATCCGCGAATCCCATTGCGGCCTGCTGCCCGAAGCGCTGATGCCAGCCATGCTCGCCGTGCAACAACAGCGTGACCGGCGCATGGCCGAACGCCTGATGGCCGCACCGACGCCTGCGATGCTGCTGGCCGGTGCCTTCCACGTACGCAAGGATCTGGGGGTGCCGCTGCACCTGAAGGACCTCGGTGCCGGTGAAGGGAATGCGGTGCTGATACTGGCCGAAGCGGGCAAAACCGTGACCGCTGAGAGTGCGGATTATGTCTGGTACACCGCCGCGCAACCGCAACAGGATCATTGCGCGCAGCTGCGTCGCTGAACTTAAGCGAAACATTGTGGCAAGGGGGGCTTGCCTGTGGCGAGGGAGCTTGCTCCCGCCGGGTTGCGAAGCGACCCCAAAAAGAGGGCCTGCTGCGCAGTCCAGCGGGAGCAAGCTCCCTCGCCACAGGTTTCAATCTGCCTGGAATCTCTAAGTCATCCCCACTCCGGCGCGACACTATGTCACGCCGCAGCAAAGGTCCAATGGTCGTATCCGCCCCTCCGGCACCGGCACAGTTTGTTAACATCCCCGCGATTTTTTCGTCTGTACAGTCATCACGCTGTCATTTCAGCCTGTTCAACAGGATGCTTTTTTCCATGAGTACTTTGTATACCCGCCGAACCGTCCTGCAAGGCATGGGCCTGTTGAGCCTGGGCCTGCTCGCCGGTTGCGACGACAGCAGCAAGCTGTCGTTCAAGTACGGCAAAGACCTCAGCGACAAGATCATGGGGCGTAACTTCAAGCTCAAGAACGCTCAGGGCGAAACCCGGATGCTGGGCAGCTATCGCGGCCTGATGCCGATGGTGTTCTTCGGTTTCACCCAGTGCCCGGCCGTGTGCCCGACCACGCTGGCCCGTGCGGCCCAGGCCAAAAAGCTGATGGGTCGCGATGGCGAAAGGCTGCAGGTGATCTTCATCACCCTGGACCCTGAGCGCGACACACCCGAGATGATCGATAAATACGTGAAAGCCTTCGACCCGAGTTTCGAAGCGCTGTACGGCACCCTGGAAGAAACCGCCGCCACCGCCAAGGAATTTGGCGTGTTCTTTGAAAAAGTGCCGAGCGGCGATACCTATACCCTCTCCCATACCGCGACCAGCTATGTCTTCGACTCCCGGGGCACTCTGCGCCTGGGACTGTCCACGTCCCTGACGGCCCAAGAGTGCGCAGAAGACCTGCTCACCGTGATGGAGGTTTGCTGAAATGAATGCCCCGCAGGCTAAAAACCGTTTCGCACAACGCTGCAAGCAACTGGCGCTGGGCTTGTCCCTGGTCGGCCTGGCCTTTCAGGTGTCGGCACAAACCGAAGTCGAAGACGCCTGGGTCCGCGCCACCGTGGCCGGCCAGCCGTCGAGCGGCGCCTTCATGACCCTCACCTCCAGCAGCGACAGCAAGTTGCTGAGCGTGCAAACGCCAGTTGCCAAGCTTGTGCAGATTCATGAAATGAGCATGAAAGACGACGTGATGAAAATGCAGCAGCTGCAGTCCGTTGCTCTGCCGGCCGGCAAACCGGTGAGCTTCGATCCCCACGGTTACCACATCATGCTCATGGACCTGACGGCCCAGATCAAGGAAGGCGACAAGGTGCCACTGACCCTGACCGTGGAAGACGCCAAGGGTGAGAAAGAGTCGATTCAGGTTGAAGCCGTTGCCAAGGCGATTGACACCATGGATCACAGCAAGATGATGCATGATCACAGCAAGATGAATTGATTTTCTCGCAGTATCGCAATACCAAAAAAGATCGCAGCCTGCGGCAGCTCCCGTAAAACCAGTATAGGAGCGGCCGCAGGCTGCGATCTTTTTTTTAGAAATCAAGACCTGTTCATGTCAACTCAAACGAGCTTGAGCACGACGTTGATGTTGTTGCGCGTGGCTTTCGAGTACGGGCAGTACTGGTGCCCGGTGTCGACGATTTTTTGTGCGGTTTCACGGTCCAGCCCTGGCAGGCTGACATTGAGCCGCGCCTGCAGCAGGTAACCGCCTTCATTGGTGCCCAGGTCGACTTCGGCATCGACGGCCACATCCTTGGGCAACGCCACTTTCATTTCCCTGGCTGCAACCTGCATGGCGCCGATGAAACAGGCTGACCACCCGGCAGAGAACAGTTGCTCGGGGTTAGTACCGCCACCGCCCGCACCTGGCGACGACAGCTTCACATCGAGGATCCCGTCGGAGCTGCGGGAGGCGCCGTCACGCCCGCCGGTGGTGTGGGTTTGGGCGGTGTACAACACTTTATCGATCTGGTTCATGGTGACCTCCTGATTGAGTTGTAAGAAACCGGTTTTAACGCCCCATCCGATTGCAGGGATGGTCAATCAATATAGACGTCACAAACCCACACCGTGGTCGAGCCGACCGGTGCCCGCCTTCTTTTTATTTACGCGCCAACTTGTACCTGACGCAGTCCTCATAAAAGCTCTGCCGTACAGCAGTCGGTTTGAATCGCGACGGACTGTCATAAGTTTGCTCTGTAATGCCAAGAGCCATCATGCGCATCCAGGTTTTGGCGAACTTGTAGACCTGGATTTTCTGGCGGGCGGCATACAAGGAAACGCCTGAAAGCTTGAGTTCCTGTGCCCTTGCAGCGGTGCCCGCACCCCAACTGCACATGTACTTATCATTGGCGGCCAGTTCTTTTGCTTGAGCCGAACTGGCTATACCCGCAACTATTAGCGGGATTAATGCGATCCATATCTTGCGCATTTCGACCTATCTAACCGACTGAAAACAAAGTAATTTTGCAGAGAACTTTGAAACTTGGGGGCCAGCATCCTGCCTTTTCTGCAAATAAATGAAAAAGCGGAATGGGGGGTCGTCAATTTCTTGCGAGATTTCAAACCTTTGCTATAGCTAAGGTTCTCAATCGCCAACTAAGTGAGGCAACGGAATGTCTGTCGCAAAGAAAATGAGTGTGGGGCAACTGACAATGTTGACCGCCGTCAACATGTTGGGCTCCGGCATTGTGCTGCTACCGACAAAACTCGCGGAAGTCGGTGCAATTTCGATCCTCTCCTGGCTGGTGACGGCCACCGGTTCCCTCGCTCTGGCCTACGCCTTTGCGCGATGCGGGATGCTCAGCCGCAAGACCGGCGGCATGGGCGGTTATGCCGAATACACGTTCGGTAAAGCAGGTAACTACATCACCAACTACACCTACGGTCTCTCGCTGTTGATTGCCAACGTGGCGATCAGTATTACCGCGGTCGGCTATATCCAGGTGTTGTTCGGGATAAAACTCGATTCGCTGCAAGTAGGCCTGGCCACTATTGCTTTGTTGTGGATCACCACCTTCGCCAACTTTGGCGGCGCGAGCATTACCGGCCGGATCGGCGCGATCACGGTCTGGGGTGTGATTGCTCCGGTGGTGCTGGTATCCACGGTGGGCTGGTTCTGGTTCGACAGCAGCGTTTACGCCGCTGGCTGGAACCCCCACGACAAGGGCTGGTTCGAAGCGGCAGGCGCCTCGGTGGCGATCACCCTGTGGGCCTTCCTCGGCCTGGAATCGGCTTGCGCCAACACCGACGCGGTGGAAAACCCTGAGCGCAACGTACCGATTGCCGTGCTGGGCGGCACCCTGGGTGCGGCGGTGATCTACATCGTCTCCACCAACGTCATCTTCGGTATCGTCGGCAACGAAGAACTGGTCGCGTCCACCGCGCCGTTCGGCCTGGTGTTCGCCAAGATGTTCACCCCAATGGTCGGGGACATCGTGATGGCGGCGATGGTGCTCGCCTGCATCGGTTCGTTGCTGGGTTGGCAGTTCACCATCGCCCAGGTGTACAAAAGCTCGGCGGACACCGGTTACTTCCTGTCGATCTTCGCCAAGGCCAACAAGGCGGGTACGCCGATTGTCGGCATGCTGGTACTGCTCGCCGCACAGACCGCGCTGGCCCTGCTCACCATCAGCCCCGACCTGAGCAAGCAGTTCGACACACTGGTCAACCTCGCGGTGGTGACCAACCTGGTGCCTTACATCCTGTCCATGGCCGCGCTGATGACCATGCAGAAAGTCTCCAACGTGCCGGAAGGCAAGGCACTGGTGACCAACGTCATTGCCCTGATCGCGGCGGCCTACAGCTACCTGGCGCTGTACAGTTCCGGTGAGCAGGCCCTGATGCTGGGCGGCGTGGCCACGATCGTTGGTTACACCCTGTTCGGCTTCGTCAACAACCGCCTGATCCGCCTCGAAGCACTCAACAACAGCGTACCGACGCAAACCGTCAGCGCGCAGCACCTCACTGCCGAGCCAGTGCCGGTGAACAATCTGAATACAGCCACTATGGAGGTTCAAGCATGACGGAATATAAACACTCGCTGGGCATGCTGGCGCTACTGGTCAGCAGTCCGCCGGACAAACGAACGGTGTTTGGCCGCGCCCTGGATCAACTGGTCCAGGACGTAGAGGGCCGTGGCGTCAGTGTGCTGGCCTCGGAAAGCCTCACCGATGCCGCCTCGATCCTGCGCTCGGACCCGGCCATTCAATGCGTGCTCATCCGATGGGAAATGGACACCAGCGAAGGCCACGCCGACTGCACCAAATTGCTGGTCAAGCTGCGCGAGCGCAACACCCGGGTGCCGGTGTTCCTGATCAGTGACCGTACCACCGCGTCGACCATTCCGTTATTGGTCATGCAACACGCCGACGACTTCATCTGGCTGCCCGAGGACACCTCCCGTTTCCTCAGTGGGCGCATCCTGGCGGCCATCGAACGCTATCGCCAGGCCGCCCTGCCGCCGATGTTCGGCGCGCTGGTGAAGTTTGCCCGCAGCTATGAATACTCGTGGCACACCCCCGGCCATGCCGGCGGTACGGCGTTTCTGAAGAGCACCGCAGGCCGGGCCTTCTACGAGTTCTTCGGCGAGAACCTGCTGCGCTCCGACCTGTCGATCTCGGTTGGAGAACTCGGTTCGCTGCTCGATCACAGCGGCCCTATCGGTCAGGGCGAACGCTATGCCGCCAAGGTCTTCGGCGCGCACCGCACGTATTACGTGACCAACGGCTCGTCGATGTCCAACCGTGTCATCCTCATGGCCAGCGTCACGCGCAACCAGATCGCCCTGTGCGACCGCAATTGCCACAAGTCCGCCGAGCATGCGATGACCCTGTCCGGGGCGATTCCGACCTACCTGGTGCCGACCCGCAACCGCTACGGCATCATTGGTCCGATCCTGCCGCAGACCCTGAGCGCCGAAGGCGTGAAAGCCGCCATCGCCAGCAACCCGCTGGTCAAGCCAGGCATCGACCCGACGCCGGTGCACGCGATTGTCACCAACTCCACCTACGACGGCCTGACCTACAACGTCACCCGCGTCGAAGAGCTGCTGGGCGAAAGCGTTGACCGCCTGCACTTCGACGAAGCCTGGTACGGTTATGCGCGCTTCAACCCGCTGTACAGCGGACGCCATGCCATGCACGGCGACCCGGCCGATCACGACAAGTCCAAGCCGACCGTGTTCGCCACCCAGTCGACCCACAAGTTGCTGGCTGCCCTGTCCCAGGCCTCGATGATCCACGTGCGCAACGGCCGTAACCCGATCGAACATGCGCGCTTCAACGAGTCGTACATGATGCACGCCTCGACCTCGCCGAACTACGCGATCATGGCGTCCTGCGACGTCAGCTCGGCGATGATGGAAGCACCGAGCGGGCAGATCCTCACCAACGAGTCGATTGAAGAAGCCATCAGCTTCCGCCAGGTCCTCTCGCGCATGCACAACGAGATGCTGAGCAAGGATGACTGGTTTTTCACCTGCTGGCAGCCGCCGACCGTACAGGTTGGCGCAGCGACCGTGCCGTTCCATGAGGTCGACCCGGCCACGCTGAAAACCGATCCGAACTGCTGGGTCCTGCACCCGAACGCGGTATGGCACGGCTTCGGCGACATCGAAGACGGTTACTGCATGCTCGACCCGATCAAGGTCTCGGTGCTCAGCCCGGGCATGGGCGACGATGGCAACCTGCTCGCTTCCGGCATCCCCGCTTGCGTGGTCACGGCGTACCTGGGCCGCCAGGGTATCGTGGTCGAGAAAACCACCGACTTCACCATCCTGTTCCTGTTCTCCATCGGCATCACCAAAGGCAAGTGGGGCACGCTGCTCAACGCCCTGCTCGACTTCAAGCGTGACTACGACGACAACGCCGAGCTCGAGCTGTGCCTGCCCGACCTGTACAACGCCAACCAGCATCGCTATGCCGGCATGGGCCTGAAGGATCTGGCCGACGAAATCTTCGCCGCCATGAAGAAACACAAGACCACCGCCAATATGTCCCAGGCCTTCGGCACCCTGCCAAAAGCTGAATTCAGCCCGGTGGAGGCCTATGAAAAACTGGTGCGCAACGACATCGAGCTGGTAACGCTCAACGAAGCCGCCGGACGCCTTGCCGCGACCGGTATCGTGCCGTATCCACCAGGCATCCCGCTGCTCATGCCGGGTGAGAACGCAGGGCCTGCGGACGGTCCGTTGCTGGCGTATCTCAAGGCACTGGAAGCCTTCGACAAATCCTTCCCCGGCTTCACCCATGACACCCACGGGATCGAAGTCGAAGATGGCGTTTATCGGATGCTGGTCTTGAAGTGAGGTAAGCGAGACCTGTAGGAGCGAGCTTGCTCGCGAAGGCGTCGTGTCAGACAACATCAATGTTGGCTGCAAGATCGCTTTCGCGAGCAAGTCGAATCGTCGCACCGCCGCTCCCACATTTTCAGATCGCCTTCACACCAAATCCCTATGGGCAAATACGATCACAGCGCTCTATGATTGATCCCCATGACCACCACCGCTGCGATCCGCTCACCCTGCCCGCCCGGTGCCTGCGACTGCGGGCGTGACCCGTTGCTGGAAACACCGGGGGCGGACCTGCGCATTCTGTTTCTGACCCGCAACGAAGAAAAACGCCTGATCGAACGCCTGGAAAACCTGCAGAGCCTGAGCGATCTGGAACACGTGCAACGGCGCATGTTCGAGCAGTTGGGCATCCGCGTGAACATCGCTCCCGGTTTCAACGAAGTGCGCACCATGCGCGGCATCGGCATCCAGATTGGCGAACTGCCTGGGCTGTGCCGCAAGACCCGCGCCAACATCCCCGCCGCCATTCGCCGTGCCATGGAAAAGCGCCCGGAGATTGCCTACGAACTGCTCAATGCCAACGACCTGTTGCGTGACGCCTGATGAAACCCATTCTCGAGTTCCCCATCACCGACGAGATTCTCACCTCGTTCGCCCTGGCCATCGGTGCCGATCTGCAGGGCTACCGCAACCACATTTACCGGGTGCTGAATTTCCATGGTGCCCTCAGCGGTGCCGAAGGCCTGCCCTCGGAGGCCGTTCAAATCGCGGCGGCGTTTCATGACCTGGGTATCTGGACCGATGACACCCTTGATTACCTGCCCCCGTCCATTGCCCTGGCCACCGAACATCTCGACAGCCAACAACGTCCGGAACTGAAGGATGAAGTCTGCGCGTTGATACTTGAGCATCACAAGCTGCGCCGGTATCGCGGCGCCTGCGCCGACAGCGTCGAACCCTTCCGCCAGGCCGATCTGGTGGATGTGTCCCTGGGCCTGGTGCGTTTCGGCTTGCCCCGAAGCTTCATCAAAACCGTGCAGGCGACCTTTCCCGATCACGGTTTTCACTCGATGCTGATGAAGCTTTCAGCCCGGCAATTGCTCCGCTCGCCGCTGCGCCCGCTGCCCATGTTGCGTTGGTGAAACAGGCGTCTGTTGCCCCCCTCGAAAATGCACTGGAACAGGATCAGCGGTCATACAGGAATCGCGGGGCACTGCTATGCCTTCCTTGGGAGATTTTCCGCAAGCCAGCCAGGACGAAACTGGAAACCCAAGCGTGGCCACGGCCCCGGCGCCAGCCAGGTGCGCGCAAACAACAGGTGCCAGTGCACAACAGGAGATGGCCGATGTTATTCATCGTCAGTTGGACAATCAGCCCGGACAACCGTGATGCCGCAATCGCACGCTTTCTCAAGACCGGTGGCGCACCGCCCGCAGGCGTCACCATGCACGGACGCTGGCACGCCGTAGGGAGCTCGGCCGGCTTCGGCATTGCCGAAGCGAGTGATTTTGTGCCGATTCAAAAGTGGGTGCTGGAGTGGAACGACCTGATGAGCATGGACGTGCACGCCGCATTGACCGATGAGCAAATCGCCCCATTACTGGCTGCAACTACCGCCCGGTAATGACGAAGGGAGGGCGGCGAGTATCGCTCGCCGCCCGACTTGAGCGGCTGCTTTGCCGGAAGGCCATTTCCATGCAACGCCCCTGAAACACTGACTTTCTGACTACTCATTACTGGATATTTCGCAATTCAAACCTACGCTCATCGCGGGGGATAACGCATTTCAACGGCGGTTGGGGGCTCGTCTCGATGTACTCACGCTAGTACGCAGGAGTTCGACATGAACCGGACAACCTTCTCCTCGATGTTTGCGATACCCCTGTTGCTGTCTGCAATGGCGTTTCCCGGCCAGACCCTGGCGGCCGACAAGTCCCCCAACATCCTGGTGATCATGGGCGACGATATCGGCTGGTCGAATATCGGCGTCTACAACCAGGGCATGATGGCTGGCAGAACGCCTAACCTCGACCAACTGGCGAATGAAGGCATGCGTTTCACCGACTATTACGCCGAGGCCAGTTGCACCGCCGGACGCGCCAATTTCATCACCGGCGAACTGCCGATTCGTACGGGCATGACCACCGTCGGCCAGGCCGGCTCGCCCGTGGGTATTCCCGCCGAAGCCGTCACCATCGCGACCGCGCTCAAGGCCATGGGTTATGCCACCGGCCAGTTCGGCAAGAACCACTTGGGCGACCTGAACCAGTTCCTGCCCACCGTCCACGGTTTCGATGAATTCTTCGGCTACCTCTATCACCTCGACGCCATGGAAGACCCGGCGCACCCCAATTATCCGAAGGAGCTGCTGGACAGCGTCGGCCCACGCAACATGGTCCACAGCTGGGCCTCCACCACCGATGACACGACCGTGATGCCGCGCTGGGGCAAGGTGGGCAAGCAAAAAATCGAAGACGCCGGCACGCTCTATCCGGAGCGGATGAAAACTGTCGACGAGGAGATTCGCGACAAGGCCTTCTCTTTCATCGACAAGGCCAAGCAGGACAACAAACCGTTCTTCGTCTGGCTCAACCCGACCCGCATGCACATCGTCACGCACCTGTCCGACAAGTACGAAGCCATGCGCAACTCGCAGAATGGCTGGTCGGAACAGGAAGCCGGCATGGCGCAGCTCGATGACATCGTTGGCGACGTCCTGGCGAAGCTGAAGAAAGACGGCATGGACGACAACACCATCGTGATCTTCACCACCGACAACGGTGCGGAAAACTTCACCTGGCCCGATGGCGGCACCACCCCGTTCGCCATGGGCAAAGGCACGGTCATGGAAGGTGGCTTCCGGGTGCCGGCAATCATTCGCTGGCCAGGCAAGGTGCCGGCCAATCAGATCGCCAACGGCATCATGTCCGGCATGGACTGGTTCCCGACCCTGGTCGCGGCGGCAGGCAACCCGAACATCACCGCCGAACTGCTCAAAGGCAAACAATTGGGCGATACCACCTACAAAGTTCACCTGGACGGCTATGATCAAACTCCAATGATCACCGGAAAAGGTCCGTCGAACCGTCATGAAGTCTTCTACTTCGGAGAAAGCTCCTTGGGTGCAGTGCGCATAGACGACTACAAATATCGCTTCATTGACCAACCGGGTGGCTGGTTGGGGGCTAAAGTTGATGTGGACGTGCCGAACCTGACCAATCTTCGACTCGACCCATTCGAGCGCATGGGCTGGCCGGAAAATCAGGCCGCACAGGGTTCGCAACAATACTTTGACTGGTTCAAGTTCCAATTCTGGCGTTTCGTGTTCGTCCAGCAGCAGGTGGCCAAACTGGCTGAAACAGCGATCGAGTTCCCGCCGATGCAAAAAGGCGCGAGTTTCAACCTCGACTCGGTTAAAGCCAAGATCGCCAAGGCTCGAGCAGAGATGGCCAAGTAACAGCCGAATCCACGGGTGGCTGGTGCAGTCCACCCGTATTCGAAAAGGACAATTGCCGAGGGATTTCAATGCCGACAAAAACCGCTACCCTGCCCGCCTCTGCGCTACTTGCCCTGTGCTGCCAGCAAGTCTGGGCCGGCGGCATCATGCTCTATGAAATCGGCACCGATAACGCCGGCCTGGCCAACGCCGGTGCCGCTGCCCGTGCCCAAGGCCCCTCGACCATCGCCAGTAACCCCGCGGGCATGAGCTACCTGCCCGGCACGCAAATCACCGCCGGCCTGCAGGTCCTGTACGGCGACCTGAGCTTCGACCGCGACTCTGGCACCAATACCCCGGGCAGCGGCAGTGGCAATGCCCTCGATCCGATTCCCGGTGGCAGCTTCTTCATCAGCCATGAACTGGACGAGCACTGGAGCGTCGGTTTCGGCCAGTACGGTGACTTCGGCCTGGCGGTCAATTACGACAACGACTGGTCCGGCCGCTACTTCGCGCAGAATGCCAGCCTGCTTGGCCTGTCGCTGGTACCGAGCGTGGCTTATCGCTTCAACGAGCAGTGGTCGGTCGGTTTGGGCATCAAGGCCATGTACGGCATGCTGAAGTCGGACACCGCCATCGACCGCTCCCCTTTCGGCTTCACTGACCGCGCTGACGGCCAATACAAGTACCGGGACAACACCTGGGGCTATGGCGCCAACGTGGGCGTGATCTACGCCCCGCAACCCGGCACGCGCATCGGCCTGACCTACACCAGCCAGGTCGACCTGGACTTCGAGGACCGGCTCGATGTGAAGGGCGACGGACGCCTGCTCGAAAGAGTCAACAACACCAACACCGATCTCGACATAAAGGTGCCGCAAACCGTCACCCTGAGCCTGTTCCAGCAACTGGACCGGCAATGGGCGCTGTTGGCCTCGGCCAACTGGCAGGACTGGTCCGAGTTCGGCGACATCGCCGTAGAGGTCGACACCACGGCCTTTGGTGCGCAATCGCAAACGGTCGACGCCGGCTTCAAGGACACCTGGCACCTCTCCCTTGGCGCGCAATACCAGGCCACCGAGCAGTGGTTGTGGAACTTCGGCGTGGCCTACGACAGCAGCGCCGTCTCGGACAGCAACCGCAGCGTGGTCTTGCCGATGAACGAATCCTGGCGCATTGCCACAGGAGCCACCTATGCTCTGAACAAGGACACCGATGTCAACGTCAGTTGGGCCATGGTCTGGCTCGGCGACATGCCGGTTGACCAGGCCAAATCCGTATCGAGCAATCGAGTTTCCGGTCAATTCGACAATGCCTGGATTCAAGCCTTGACCGGGAACATGACCTGGCGATTTTGATGTCTTGTAAACGAAAGAACGACGATTTCATCCAAGGAGTAAACACCACTATGAATCTATCCCGAAAACTGCTCGTCGGCGCCGCGCTGGCCAGTCTGTTGCTAGGCGGTTGCACTTCGAAAGTGACTGAGAAGGAGCAATACTCAGGTTTCCTGTCCAACTACAACAACCTGCAGGAAGTCGAAACGCCGAGCGGCGGTACTGCGATGCGTTGGGTCAGCCCTTCGTGGAACCCGAATGCCTATGACACCGTGGTGTTCAACAAACTGGAGCTCTACCCGGCCCCCAAACCCGATGAGCGTGTCAACCAGCAGACGCTGACCGACATTCAGAACTACATGACCAGCAAGGCCAAGGCCTCCCTGGGTCAGAAGTACCGCGTAGTGTCCAACACCTCGTCCGCTCCGGCGGGTTCCCGCCCTCTGATCATGCGTGCGGCGATTACCGGGGTGAACGCCGAGAACGAAGGCATGAAGTGGTATGAAGTGGTTCCCATCGCGGCCGTAGTCGGGGCAACTCAGGCTGCTACCGGTCACCGTGACCAGGACACCACCCTGTTCATCGAAGCCGAGTTCGTTGACGCAAAGAGCAACCAGACCGTGGCCAAAGTGGTGCGCAAGGTGTTTGGCACCGCCCTGGAAAATGAAAGCCAGAAGATTACTGCCAAGGACTTCAAGGCAGCGATCGACAAAATGGGCACCGACTTCCAGGCGTTCCTCAAGTAACACGCTCTTTTGGCGAGGGAGCTTGCTCCCTCGCCACATGGAGTTCCTTCCTGACCTTTCCGGTCACTTCTTCATCCCCACCCGCCGGCGCATGTGGGCGGTGATCGCCTGCCGGGTTCCGGGCATGTCTGCCCACGATTCATCCCCGACTTCGGCCAGACGTTCATGCACGTTGTGCCGGTTCCATTGATTGCCGCCCTTGAGTTCGGCGACCTCTTCGCGATAGATCGGCGTGGTCTCCGACCCGCGCGGCGGGCAGTTCTTCACGGCGCTGGATCAACTGAAGGTGCCCCAGGACCTGCCGCGGATCTTGCAGATAGCCGAAAACTTCGGGGTCACGTTTCTGTTGCCGAAGTCAATTTAGGCAATACCCTTGGCCTGCTGCTCCAGATGTATTTGCAATTGCGGAGCTCCTTGCAGTGCCGACGCCTGACTGCGCTGCCAGGCCTGGTACGACTGGAACGCCATCATGCCGAGGGACGCCAGCACCGTTGGGCTGACCCGCCCGCGCTACCGCGGATGGGTTCGGGGTACTTTTTGCCAGCGCAGCTAAGATTCATAGGTGGTGAACCTTATTCCCGGATACCCGGTCGATACCTGCAACCCGACCCGGTTTGCCACCGCCCCCGTACGTGGGGTGATAACTGGCTTGCTTCATTCACTGGAGAACGCCCCCGTGATTTCAACCCTGTACATCGCCAGGCTCAAAGCATGGGGCGCCCATGGCTTTACCGCCACTGGCGTGGTCACCGCTTTCCTCGCCACCCTGGCCCTGCTGGATAACCAGCCGACCCATTGCCTGCTGTGGCTGGGCGTCGCCCTGATCGTCGACGGACTGGACGGTGCGCTGGCACGCAAGGCCAACGTGCAGTCGGTGTTGCCGAGCTTCGATGGCTCGATCCTCGACCTGGTGATCGATTACCTGACATATGTGTTTATCCCGGCACTGTTCATCTATCGCTACATCCCGTTGCCGGACTACACCTTGCTGCTGAGCGTGTCGCTGATTCTGGTGTCGTCGCTGTTCTGCTTCTGCAACGTCAACATGAAGAGCACAGACAACTACTTCCAGGGGTTCCCCGCCGCCTGGAACGTGGTTGCCCTGTGCCTGTACATCATCGCCCCGTCGCCGTGGATCACCTTCGTCACGGTGATTGGCCTGGCGCTGCTGACTGTGAGCCGGATGAAATTCCTGCACCCGTTTCGCGTGCGCCGGTTCATGCCGATCAACATTGCGGTGACAGCCATCTGGTTGCTGTGCAGCCTGTCGCTGGTGCTCAACCATCCGCTGATCAATCCGTTGGTGATGGGGCTGTGGCTGCTGATGTCGGCGTACTTCCTGGGCATCTGCTTGTGGCGCACGGCGTTGGAGTGGCTCGACGAATCGAGGCTCAAGTAGCCATGGCGGTCCATATCGTTCAACTCGGATCACCCCGTCGACCTGACGAAGGCTTGCGCCTGGGCACGGTACGCCGCCCTCCCCGTGGCGTACCGAAAGCCGAATTCGCCCGTCGGGACTTTTATGATGTGTGGCAGCCGCTGCTGTCGCCCAGTGCGCAGTTGGTGGCCGAGGCCAAGGCTGCGCAAGATACCAAGGCCTGGGAGGTGTTCCGGCGCAAGTTCAAGGCCGAGATGAGCCAGCCCGCTGCCAGTCAGATGCTGGACCTGCTGGCCGCGCTGTCCCATCAGACGTCCCTGGCCGTGGGGTGTTATTGCGAGGATGAAGCGCATTGTCATCGGTCGGTGTTGCGCGAATTGCTGGAGGCGCGGGGGGCGGAGGTCGTTTAGCTGGTCTGAACACTGGCCCTCGTAGGAGCGAGCTTGCTCCGGGCGGCATTCCGACGATTGCGGTGTATCAGTCACAACACTTGCGACTGGACGCCCCCTATCGTGAGCAAGCCCAAACGGAAACGGCACCTTTCGGTGCCGTTTGCGATTATGGTTTCACCAAATCCCATTGGCACTCTTTCAACCTATCTACATCAATACCACTTCCTTTCTGCATATCAATGTTGCCGTCGGCGTCGAGGAAAATATGCATGTTGGGCCACTTCGGTGTGATGCTGATGCAGTGCCAACGCTCGTTCTCAACAGCCCAAGAAAACTCCATGAAAAATTCGGTATCCGGAAATAGATATCCGTGGTCACTGGTGGCACCTCCGGGAGACATCCGTCCCCTGTATATCCGGTCTTGGACGTTCCATGTATACCGCAGTCCCCGCTCAGCATCCTTGGAATAATTGACGGTTGCGGTGGGTAAAACATAAGTATTCCATAGGGCCATCAACTGCAGTACCAGCAGCGGCAGCAGCAGTGGGAACAATGGAATCCATAACCATCCTGTGTACCGAGATCGTGGTTTATTTACAGATGTGGACACTGACTCCATCTCCCCAGTTCTCTGGAGCTACTGCCAACACTTTATTCATGATCATCTGCGCTGTTATCCCGCCATTAGGGTGCTGATTGGCGAGCTTTATACCGATACTTATCGACACTCTATCAGCTACATCATCCCATGATCGTAATTGAGTCCAAGGGCTGGCTGTGGGACGAGGGCCAGGGAGCTCTCTATCCTCTTTGGGGGTTGTTCTTAACTCTTCGGCCTTGCGCAGGGTATCTGATGCAATTTGTTCGGCCCCTGCGCCATCTAGCAGCAAGCTTTCGGAAAGCCCCCCTATGATTCCAACATAACCGTAGTGGATGTTCGACCAAATATCGTAGTAGTAGAGGTACTTCCCTTGCTTGTGCCGGACTCCGGGGAATAGTTCCCGAAGCTTCGGTTTGTGGTCCCACTCCATGTTTTGACCTACTTTCTTTGTCCAGATCGCCATCGCCTCAAGCTTCTTCGTCAACGCGATAGCGTTGAAATTCGGTGGTCCGGCCAGTCTGGCATACCACGGTAGCTCAAGAAATTTCCTGGCGGCTGCGCTACTTTCATAGTTGATCAATTCCTTCATTTACAGCACGGCCGGACGCTGGATTTTTCGATTCATTTTTCCAGCGATATCGGCGTCTAATAATATCTGCGCCTGATAGTCACCCTGTGCCTGATGGCTCGGTTCTCCCGCTGGATGGCGTAGCGGTACCGATAGCAATGAACCCGATATCACAGGCAGCCTGAATCAAGGCACCTGCTTCGCAAGTAAACGGGAGCAAGCTCCCTCGCCACAGATGATTTGTTGTCCTGATAAGTGCGTTCAGGCTGGAGAACTTGGTTGCCTGGGATAACCTCTTCGCGGGCAAGCCCACAGTGGATCTCCTGAGTACTCTGCCTTTGTGAGTGCCTGCGATTAATTGTGGGAGCGAGCCTGCTCGCGAAGGCGATGGAAAAGGCAGAAAAAAAACGGCACCTTTCTATGGGCTCGCGGTATCCGTGATGCATTGTTTCAAGCGATCCGAATCCGTACCGCTGCTTGGGCTTTTGTCGAGAACCCCATCCGCTGCGATGTAGATACTGGTCGTTGGCCAGCTAGGGCTTATCATTACACAATGACTTTTATTTGAGGCCGTCCAGTCAAGCCGCATAAAGAAATCATCATCGGGAAAAAGATGGCCAGCCCCCCCTGTAGATTCGCCGGGAGAAATGTCACCTCTAAAGATATCGTGTTGAGTATTTAGGATAAATTCCATCTTCCCATTTCCTTCTTCCGAGAAATAGATTTTTACCCTCGGGACGGTGACGTACCAGACAAGATAAATAAGCAGCAATAGCGTTAACAGTCTGCGCTTGAGATAAAAGCGATCCTTTTTATTTGCAGTTGTGGACACTTATACCTTTCCCCCAATCAGAAGGATCACCTGCAAGCACTTCATCCATAATTATCTTGGCGCTGACCCCACCGGTTGAATAAGCTTTGAAGAGGCTCACGCCAATAGTTATAGACTTTCTGTCTGGAATGTCATCCCACGCCCTTAATCCCTTTATGTCCTCTGAGCGATGAGGCCCTGGCTTATTTTCCCAATCTTGAAACTTACGTACCGTGTCGGAAATGATCTGCTCAGCACCTGCACCATCCAATAACACCTGCTCCGAAAAACCTGCAGCCATTCCTACATATCCATAATGAATATTCGACCAAATATCGTAAAAATAATCATATTTCCCCTGTTTATGGCGAACATCGCCCCCGAACTCAACCTTTATCTTCGGTTTATGATCCCAGGACCGATTCTGCCCGACCCGCTCTGTCCACAGCGCAAACGCCTCGGCTTGCTTGACAAGGGCGATGCTGTGGAAATTGGGTTGGTGGCCGAGTCGCAGGTAAAACGGGATCTCCATGTATTTATTATTTTCAGCCACCGGGTCATAGCTGTTCAGCTCCTTCATTTTCGGAACCGAAGGGTGGGTGATGTTCCGGTTCATCTCATTGGCTATGTAGCTGGCCAGTTCTTCCATTCGGTCCGGGTGATTGCAAGAAGCAGGATTGCCAAGAGAGGCCGTGACCTTCGCTGCAGGTTTCAGACCTGTCATCTGGGGATTCGTTGTAAACCTGCTATCCGTTTGGGTCGCCGGAGGAGCGGCGGCCCTGATAGCACTCCGCTTAGGGCTTGTCTCATTTTGATAGCTGGCCGTAAACACCGAGGGAATCAGTTGGGCTTTGCAGGGACAATTACTGTGACTATCCAGCGTGCCAGCCATAGCTTTGCCATGGCTGATCTTGTGTGAAATACCACCGACAATCTGATAAGTCTTGCCATCTTTGCCGCAAGTGACCCGATCACCTTCGCGCGCATGAGCGATACCGTACATCATGATTCGGGTGTCACCATCCAGCACTTTGCCGCCGCAGGTGGTCTTGTCATGCAGGCCGATGAAATATCCTTTCTCCATTAGTTCTCTACTCCCTCTATGGAGGGCAGAAAATCCTCTCCCATGGGCACGCCTTCACGCGCCACGTACATGCAAATGCCTTGGGATGTATTGATGATCTCGTCGCCATTGCACAGACGACTACCGACCAGCGCCAGATGGCTATTCTCTTCGCCTGCTGTCGTTACGATCTGCGCCGTTCTGCCATCGGCATACACGACGAAATCGCCTTTCTGCGCTCCACGTACTTTTTGACCGCTGTCCAATATGAACTCCAGCGGCGACGTCGCTTGCTGGATCACCCCGCCGTCACGGGTCTGACTGCCCTCGGATGCGACTCGGTAAATAGCGCGAGGTGGATGTGTTTCAACGTAAGCACGCTGCTGATCAATGATCGCCCGGGCCTCCTCGGCAAATTGCGCAAGTTGCTCCTCGGTGAAAGGCGAGTTGTCCAGACTGCGGAGAAATTCAGGAGAAACTTCGTTGGTATACAAGGGGTGCAGAGGTGCATTCATTTACAACTTCCTTATCGTCATCGATTTGAGTTGCCTTCTCTCTCGTCTCGGCAGAAGCGCTTAGCAAAGAAAATATTGGGCGACGACGAATAAGACGGTGGGACGCGTGCTGAAAGCAATCCAATGGCATAGCCAAATGAACGAATAGGAATTTTCGCAATAACCAACAACCCATTTCCTACAGCGATAGTTCCATAAGTTAATTTTTCGCGCAGTGGAGGCCCACTCAAAGAAATTTAAACGCGCCTGTTTAATCGCTTGGGAAATTACTTCCTGAAAGCTACACCACCTTGCGCCGTTGCCTACCGGTGCGACAGAATCCGCCGGCTTGTGCGTCGTGGGCTTGGGTTCTATCGTTTGCCGGTCATTGAAAAATCAGTGATCGGGCTTGGTAGGCCCGTAGCATCGACGCATATCGTCACCTTTACTGCCCAGTGTCTGGGCGGTGTTTTTATGGTGACCATGCGCAGGGCTCCTTCGGGGGCGCCGGTTCCGATGCCCGGTCTACCAACCTTCGTATGGTCGCCACCCTTCGTTTGGTAGCGAGGCGGTGATGGCTCCTTTTAAATAGCGTCGGAGTTCCATCTATGTTCAAGGTCACACCCAATCCGCCGGAGACCGATCCGCCATCCCCGTACGAAAACGCCGATTCAAAAAAATCTCACGTAGACGCCGAGCAGACCCTCGACTATCACCTGAAGCCAGACGTCCCCATCATGGACATTCCGCGCTCAGTCGGCACGATGTTCTTCGTCAACCCAGAGCTCGATGCAGAAACCCTGCTGGCCCATGCATGCGAATCACTGGCTTCGGCCAATGTCATGGCCATGGATTTGGCGGATCATATGGAAGGCCCCAGGCGCAACTCCCTGCTCGGCATTGCACAAGTCATCATGCTGGGCGAGCTGGCGGTGAATCGCGCGCTGGACCAACTTGACCCACCTGAGTAACCGCCGCTGCCTTTGACCGAGTCGCTTGACCTGATTTTCTGATCTCCGTTTACAGGAACAGGCACGAACAAAAACGGCACCTTCGGGCGCCGTTTTTTCGTGTAGGAGCGAGCTTGCTCGCGAAAGCGGTGTATCAGTCACAGTAGCTGCGACTGGAAGACCATCGTCGGATCGCCGCCCGGAGCAAGCTCGCTCCTACAGGGGGTTATGCGTGGTCGATCACCGCCGCGTGATCACCACTTCCAGGTATTCACTCGGCACCACCAGCGACTTGTCGCCCGCCCGGTTCATCCGGTTGATCAGCTCGCTCAGGTCGGTCTCCAGTGCCTTGGCGCCGTCCGCAGGCAGCGCGGCGAAGGCCTTGTGCACCGGCCCGTACCATTCGCGGAAGGTGTCGATGAAATGCGCCGCCGAGCGATAGCGGAAATTGAACGTGCGGCGCGTCACCTGGAGCAGGAATTCACGTTCGTCGAAATGCTCGTGCAACCAGGCTTCGGTGCCCCAGCGTGAGGGTGGACTCGCACCTGGAGGGGGTGGCAGGTGCTGGCCCAGGGTCTTGAACATCTGGCCGACGAAACCTTCCGGCGTCCAGTTGGCCAGGCCGATCCGCCCGCCCGGGCGACAAACCCGCGCCAGTTCCGCGGCGGCCTTGGGCTGGTCCGGCGTGAACATCACGCCGAAGGTCGACAGCACGGCATCAAAGCTGCCGTCGGCAAAGGGCAAGGCTTCGGCATCGGCGACCTGGAAGGAGACGTTCAGGCGTTCTGCCCGGGCCCGTTCTTCACCGCGTTCGAGCAAGGCGGCGACATAGTCGGTGGACGTCACCTGGCAGCCACGGCGGGCAGCGGCGAGGGTTGCGTTGCCGTTGCCGGCGGCAACGTCGAGCACGCGTTCATCGCACAACAGGTCGCAGGCTTCGGCCAGTTGCTCGCCGACAATCTGCAGGGTGGTACCGATCACGGCGTAGTCGCCGCTGGCCCAGGAGGCCATCTGGCGGTTTTTCAGGGCAGTCAGATCAATGGGTGTACTCATGGAGACGGTCTCTGGTTTGAAACACTAGTCGGGTCCGGTCGCGGTTACTCCGCCGTCGTCGGATCGATGATGTTCATGACCTGGGAAATGCGGTTGGCGGGAAAACCACTGATCCTGGCGTGCTCCTGGATCTGCTCCTCGTTCGGCGAGATGTACACGCAGTAGAGCTTGTCACCGGTGACATAGCTCTGCACCCACTGCACCTCTGGCAACTCACGCAACGCCTGGCAGGACTTTAGCGAAGCGGCTTTCAAATCCCTTTCCGACAGAGCTCCGGCGCCCTGGATCTCGCGTTCAATGACGAACTTAGGCATGGCAACCTCTCTTTATTGTTCTGGATGGCAGGGCGGCACTCACCCTGTGATCAAACTATCGTCCTGACGGGCGCCGGCGTCCTGTCCGATCGTCGCCCAACCCTGCCCGATCGTCCGGAGATTCCACGTAGCGCGTAGGCGCGTTCACAATCAGGAACCCTCCCACGGGGAAACCCCAATGGACGCTCTGTCACAGACCCTGCGCGTCGTGCACCTGGTCGGCGCGATCTTTATCAACGCCCGGTTCACCGCGCCCTGGTGCTACCAGTCGCCCAGCGCCGATACGGCGGCGCCGTTTCTGGAGCCCGATGCAGAACGGGTGGTGATCTTTCACCTGATCACCGAGGGCGAATGCTACGTCGAACTGGGCGATGACCCGCCGCTGCAGCTGAGTGCGGGCGACGTGGTGATCTTCCCCCAGGGTGATGCCCATCGAATGTGCTCACGTCCCGGATTGCCCCCGGCCACGGGTGCGCGACTGGATGCGGTACTGGCGCGCCGCCCCCGGCAATTGAGCTATGGCGGAGGTGGCGCGGTCACCCGGTTGGTGTGCGGTTACCTGGCGTGCGACACGCGCCTGGCGGGCATGTTGCTCAAGGGCTTGCCGGCCGTAGTACGGGTCAATGTGCGCGGTTCGAATGCCGGTATCTGGCTGGAATCATCTGTGCGCTATGCCCTCGCCGAAGCCCGCTCGCCCCGCCCTGGCGGCGAAGGGGTATTGGCCAAACTCGCCGAAGTGCTGTTCATCGAAGTGTTGCGCCTGTACATGAACGAACAGGGCGAAGGCCGCACCGGCTGGCTGGCCGGTGTGCGCGACCGCATCGTCGGCGCCGCCCTCAACGCCTTGCACAAAAAACCCTGCCACGCCTGGACACTGGACGAACTGGCGCGCACCGCCAGCACCTCAAGATCGGTATTGGCCGAACGCTTCCAGCAACTGGTAGGGGTGTCGCCGATGCAGTACCTGACGCAATGGCGGATGTTGCTCGCCGCCAACCTGTTACGCAGCAGCAACAGCTCATTGACGCGGATCGCCGAAGAAGTGGGATACCAGACCGATACCGCCTTCAGCCGTGCCTTCCGTCGCGAGTACGGTGCACCACCGGCGGCGTGGCGGCGCGGTCAGGAGAAAAAAAACATGGCCCACGAGGCAAGACCTGTGAGCCATTGATCGAGCGGATTACGCCGCTGGCGCGCTGGCCTTGGCCTCCTCCAGCAACTGCTGGATCATCTTCTCCTGCGTGTCGTAGCTGCCTTCACCGAAGTGGGTGTAACGCACCTGCCCCTTGGCATCGATCAGGTAGTGCGCGGGCCAGTACTGGTTGTCGAAGTTGCGCCAGATCGCGTAGTTGTTGTCGATCGCCACCGGGTAGGTGATGCCGTATTCCTTCACCTTGGCCCTGACGTTGTCGATGATGCGTTCAAACCCGTATTCGGGTGTATGCACGCCGATCACCACCAGTCCGTCCTTTTCGTATTTCTTTGCCCAGTCCTTCACGTACGGCAGGGTGTGCTTGCAGTTGATGCAGTCGAAGGTCCAGAAGTCCACCAGCACCACTTTGCCTTTCAGGGCCTCGTTGCTCAGTGCCGGTGAGTTGAGCCAATCCACCGCGCCGGACAGCGACGGCATCGCACCCTGGGCGTTGTCCATGGCGCTGTCGGCCTTGACCTTGCTGACCAGGTAATCGACGACTTTCGGCACGGTTTCCAGCACGCCTTTCTCCACGCTGCTGACACCTTCCGAGGAAGTGTTGGCCAGCAACAGGTCATTGGCCCCCGTTGCAATCACTGCCGCACCGGCGAGCACCGCAACCCCGGCGCCACGGCGCAACCAGCCGGTGACCGGAATCGACGGTTTCAAGCGATTGACCAGGCGGCGCCCGGCAAAGATCAAGGTGCCCAGGGACAGCGCACTGCCCGCGCCATAAGCCACCAGCAACAGACTGGTGCCGGCGTTCGCCCCTTGCAGCATGGCGCTGGTGAGAATCACCCCGAGGATCGGCCCGGCGCAGGGTGCCCAGAGCAGCCCGGTGGCGACACCGATCATGATCGACGCCAGCGGCCCGGACATCTTGCGCGAGTTCGGGTCGATGCGATTGCCCAGCAGCACGAAAGGACGCGCCAGCCAGTCACCGACCCGGGCGGAAATCAGCGACAGGGCGAACAGCGCCATCACCACCAGTGCTACGTGGCGGCCGGTGTTGCTGGCCTGGATCACCCACTCACTGCTGACCACCGCCAGGCTGGAGACCAGGGCAAAGGTCAGGACCATGCCGCCAAGGGTCAGCAGGATCGAGGAGCGTGTGCGGTCGGCCCCGGCAAACAGGAATGGCACGACCGGCAGGATGCACGGGCTGAGGACGGTCAATATGCCGCCCAGGAAAGCGATGAGTAACATGGGATCACCTAATGCAAATTAGAGGGCGACACATTGGCCAATGTGGGAGCGGGCTTGCTCGCGAATGCGTCGGGTCAGATGACACATCATTGACTGAACAATCGCTTTCGTCGGAACGCCGCCCGGAGCAAGCCCGCTCCCACAGTGGATTTGGGGTGTTCTCAAGCCGTCTGCTCTTCCAGCAACTGCCCCTGAGGCGTGCGGCTGGCACCGTCTTGCGCCAGGAAGCCATTGGTGCCCTTCTCTGCCACCGGTGTGAGCTGGAAGCAGGTGTTGCTGCCACAGGCGCTTTGTTCGACAGCGGCGTTGGCATGGGCCGCCGCACCGGCGACGGAAAAGGCGATGGCGGTCAAGTAGCGGGAAATGTTGTTCATGATGTCCTTCCTGTTTCAAATGGATTAAGCGGTGTTTGATTGCGACACTCAGTTTTCCGAGTTGCAGTTGTCAGCCAACTTGCTGTAACCCAGCACCTGGGTCCTGGACTGGGAGTCGAGGTACGTCAGCCGCGCATTCACCACGCCGCAGGAAGGCGTAGCGTCCTCGGATAGCGACACCACTTTCCTGATATCCAGTTGGGTGCCGTAGGTGTAGGTTTTGGGAGCGACATCGGCTTCGGCACGGGCCGACAAGGTGCAGATGTTCAGGGCGGCAAACAGGCAGGCGGCGTAGATGGCCTTGGTGTTCATGGCGGATTCCTCAAGGTTCGACAGGTCGTTGGTTCGTTGATCCGAGGCGGTCTGGTTTGCCTCGATGGAACCTATTAAAAGCCTGCGAGGTATCTCGTCTGTGTCGGAAATCGGCGTGAATCAATCGCTGCGTATCAGAACGGCACCTGGATACACAGCAATACAAAACCGCTGGAAATCGGCTTTTTTGCCTTCGTGTGTATCCGCAGGCAAGCCAGATACACTGCAATACAAAGGGCGGCAGGCGAGCCCGCCGAGGCTCGATAGACTGTGTGGCATTCCCCATTTACCAGAGGTTTGGCCCAATGGATCACGTTGATCACATCCTCATCGTTGACGATGACCGCGAAATCCGCGAACTGGTTGGCAACTACCTGAAGAAGAACGGCCTGCGCACCACGGTCGTGGCGGATGGGCGGCAGATGCGCGCTTTTCTGGAAACCACTCCGGTGGACCTGATCGTGCTGGACATCATGATGCCGGGGGACGATGGCCTGGTGCTCTGCCGCGAATTGCGCGCCGGCAAGCACAAGGCCACGCCAGTGCTGATGCTCACCGCACGCAACGATGAAACCGATCGCATCCTCGGCCTGGAAATGGGCGCCGACGACTATCTGGTCAAGCCATTCGCTGCCCGTGAACTGCTGGCACGGATCAACGCGGTGCTGCGACGCACGCGCATGCTGCCGCCGAACCTGGTGGTGACCGAAGCCAGCCGGCTGTTGGCTTTCGGTCGCTGGCGCCTGGACACTTCGGCCCGTCACCTGCTCGATGAAGACGGCACCATGGTGGCCCTGAGCGGTGCCGAATATCGATTGCTGCGGGTGTTTCTCGACCATCCGCAGCGGGTGCTCAACCGCGATCAATTGCTC
Source organism: Pseudomonas sp. P4_B4 (assembly GCF_056402255.1). Classification (NCBI taxonomy): domain Bacteria; kingdom Pseudomonadati; phylum Pseudomonadota; class Gammaproteobacteria; order Pseudomonadales; family Pseudomonadaceae; genus Pseudomonas; species Pseudomonas sp. P4_B4. The sequence goes on along the minus strand of NZ_JBFUHS010000003.1, from coordinate 177,022 downwards.
AACCTGACCCAAGGCCGCGACGCCGACCTGTTCGACCGCTCCATCGATCTGCTGGTCAGTCGCCTGCGCCAGCGCTTGCTCGACGACGCCCGCGAACCGGCCTACATCAAGACCGTGCGCAGCGAAGGCTATGTGTTTTCCCTGCCGGTGGAAATCCTGGGCGATCAATCATGACCCTGGCGCTGCACTGGCCGCGGACCCTGGCTTCGCGGCTATCACTGATTTTCCTGATCGGCCTGATCCTCGCTCAGGCGCTGTCCTTCGGCGCGCAGTACTACGAACGCTACGAATCCTCGAAAACCACCATGCTCGGCAACCTGGAAACCGACGTTTCCACGTCCGTTGCCATCCTCGACCGCTTGCCCGCCGACGAGCGAGCCGGTTGGCTCAAACAACTGGAACGGCGCAATTACAGTTACATGCTCAATGAGGGTTCGCCGGGCACGCCCATACGCACCGACATGCCCGATGCGCCCATTGCCATTGCCTCGATCAAGGACGCCATCGGCCACGATTACCCGATGACCTTCACCGACATCCCCGGGCCGAAAAAACATTTTCAAGTGCACTTGAACCTGGCGGATGGCAGCCCGCTGACCATCGACGTCCGCCCGACGATGGTGCCGTTGTCGCCCTGGCTGCCCATCGTGTTGCTCGGGCAATTGGCGCTGATGCTGGCCTGCTCCTGGCTGGCGGTGAGAATCGCCATCCGCCCCCTCACCCGCCTCGCCAGTGCCGTCGAAACCCTGGACCCCAACGCGCACCCAGTACTCCTGGACGAAAAAGGCCCGACCGAAGTCGCCCACGCCGCCAGGGCCTTCAACTCGATGCAGGCACGCATCGCGGCGTACCTGAAGGAACGCATGCAACTGCTCGCGGCAATCTCCCACGACCTGCAAACTCCCATCACCCGCATGAAACTGCGCGCCGAGTTCATGGACGACTCCAGCGAGAAAGACAAACTGTGGAACGACCTGGGCGAGATGGAACACCTGGTACGTGAAGGCGTGGCCTACGCTCGCAGCATCCACGGCGCCACCGAAGAAAGCCGCCGCACCGACCTCGACTCGTTCCTCGACAGCCTGGTGTTCGACTATCAGGACGTGGGCAAGGACGTTCAGCTCACAGGCAAGAGTGCAGCCGTCATCGACACCCGACCCCACGCCTTGCGCCGGGTGCTGGTCAACCTGACGGACAACGCATTGAAATTTGCCGGTGCTGCCGAGTTGCGGGTGGAAAAACAGGCCGATGGCAACCTGTCGATCAAGATCCTCGACCGTGGCCCGGGGATCGCCGAGGAAGAACTCAAGCAAGTGATGGAACCGTTCTACCGCGTCGAAAACTCCCGCAACCGCAGCACCGGCGGCACCGGGCTGGGGCTGGCGATCGCCCAGCAACTGGCGGTCGCGATTGGAGGGTCGTTGAGCCTGAGTAATCGTGAGGGTGGCGGGTTGTGTGCGGAGTTGCGACTGCCGGTGTAGAAATTTTCGGTTCGGGGGCGAGGAATGCCAGGCCAGCTGTAAAGAATGGTCGGCTGTCAGACCGCTATCGCGAGCAAGCTCGCACATTGGGTCTCCGGTTTTACTCGGGACTTGTGGCCACTGAAGATCCCTGTGGGAGCGACGGTGCGGCGATCCGACTTGCTCGCGATGGCTTTGTGTCAGGCGATGAATATTTTGTGGGTGTACATATCCGTTGCTGCGGTAACGGCCACTTAGGGTTCCGCCCTTACGGCGGGTCACTTGGAAAAACGGAATGCCGCCCAACCCCAAGTAACCAAGGGCTCTTGCCCCTGACATTCGGTGCCTCGCCTAGGCTCGGCATGCCCTCGCTCCGGTCCTGCTCCGTGGGCCCGCCGCCATCGGCCATCCATGGCCCAGAGTGTGTAAAAACGCTTCACCAAAATTGAAGTACGCGCATCTACGTTAAATCTGAAATTTATCGGCACGTCAGCAGATGTGGATTTCGCGTAGAAACGCGATTTCCAGTCCGATTTTGAGTACCTGCCGCGCTCAAAACCGTTTTTACACAGCCTCGGCCGGCGGCGGCTAACCCGGCATCCATGCCGGGTTGCCCACTGCGCAGAACCTCCTCTCGGCCTCACGAGGGGGCAAGAAGATCAAAAGCTAAAGCCAAAGCAAAAGCAAAAGCGAGGCGGCCTACCGGCCGGCCTGATCGCGGGGTTCGTTCGCCTGTGAGAATTGAGTCTGCTGACAGGCCGTCATCGCGAGCAAGTCGAATCGCCGCACCGCCGCTCCCACAGAAGAGCAAAAGCAGAGCAACCCACACCACCGCGTCGCTTCTCACCACTCATCAGGCCGAGCGTTAGCTCGCCTGCAGCTCTTGATCTTGATCCACCCGCCCCCTCGGCAGGCTGAGTGGAGGTGTTCATCCGGGGGTGGGCGCGCAGCGCCGTTCGGCGCAGCCGAACACATCGAGAGGAGGTCGAGCGAAGCCGACCGGAGGCGATGCCCCCGGATGAATGCCGGAGCGAAGGAACCCCGAGCCTTAGCGAGGGGCCGTACGTTCGGGGCGAGCGTTTTTTTGGTTACTTTTTTAGGCGCTTGTAAAAAAAGTGACTCGCCGTAAGGGCGAAACCATAGGCCGCCGTTACCAAAAAACCGGATATGTACACCGTCAACAAAAGACAGGTTGGCTGTCAGGCCGCCTTCGCGAGCCTGCTCGCGATGGCGTCACTCCGAGCTACACATCACTCAGCTCTTCACCACCACCCACGTAAAACACAACGGCAACTGCGCCACCTGCTGTTGATAGCGGTCATAGAGCTCTTCGCGGTTGGAATGCGGGTACTCCTTGAAGTGACGGATCTGCAACCCTGCCGCAATGGCGGCACTGAAGAGGTCGCCCAGGGTGTGGACGAACCAGTAGGACGCCGCCGACGGCGTTTCGATCTTGCCTTCGTAGACGATCGGTTCGTGCTGCACGAACGGTTCGCGACGGAAGTATGAACTGGCCAGACGAAAAGGATCGGCTGCCTCGGGGTCGAACATTTCCAGGAACGGGTGGGTTTCATACACCACCAGCGCCCCACCCGGCTTCAGCGTACGCGCCACATGGCGGAAGAATTCGCCGATGTCCGGCATCCAGTTCAAGACGCCGATGGTGATCAGCGCCAGGTCAAAGCGCTCCTGCAGCCCGGCCGGCAAGTGGTGAATATCCGCTTCGATGAATTGCGGCGCATGGGGCGAGCGGGACGCCAGTTCCCGTGCCTGCCCGAGAAATGCTTCAGACTGGTCGACGCCCACCACGCTGCGCGCCCCCAGGGCAAACAGCGACAGACTTTCGCGGCCATTGTTGCAGCCCAGTTGCACCACCTCCTTGCCGTCGACACCTGTCTGGGTCAGCAAAGCGGTCAGGGTGTCGTCCAGGCAGGAAAAATCCGTGTGCGCCACGCCCTTCAACAAGGCTTGCCATTCGCAGGAGTCTTTGTGATGACGGGCGGAATCATTCCAGGCCTCGCGGTTACTGGCGATGGCTTGATCTTTTGTCGGCAGTTCCATTGCACGCTCCAGGGCTTGGGTCGTCGATTTGACCGGCCGGAGTCTAGATCAACCTCATCCTGGCAGGTGTTGCGAACTTGTAATCCACACAGCACCGACGGCTGCCCACGGCGGCAGCTATAGTTAATAACCTTGGGAGAAATGTGGTTAAACCGATTTAGCAGGTGTTGCCATGAAAAAAACCAATCTGACGCTGTTGCTCGCCTTCTACCTGAGCACGACCGCTGTCGCCCACGCCGACGACATGCCAAACACCACTGACTACAGCAGTGAATTCAACTATTACGGCGCCGACCAACCCTTCGCGCACCCCGCACCACTGTCCATGAGCATCGTGCCACCAGGTTCGTACATCCCGACCGCACCCGGGGAATTCATTCCGGTTTCAAGTGAGCACGTGTTCTCCGACTCGCGCCTGCCGACGGTGGCCGACGCCACGGTTCGGGTGTTTATCCGCTCCTACGATCCGGAGCGTGGCGTGTATGTGAACCAGGAAGTCGAGAACCCCAGTTGCATGATGTCCTGTCTGAGGCAGGGCCCGGTGTTGCAGTGAGCACTAGGGGGCGTTCTCAATTGGTTTCCCCACCGCGTTGTCGCCTTAAAGCTGGCCAGGCAAGGCGTAGGCCGCTGGGAATGGTTGTTCCCTTTCCAAAGCCTGCAACGCAGCATGGCCAGCTTTAAGGCACAACCCGAAGGGGCCGGGCCTGCTGTTGTGCAGGGCTGTGTTGCTCGAAGCTGATTTGGAATGACCAAACTGCGCTTCTCGCGCCTTGCCCTGCACAACAGCAGACCCGGCGCGGTAGGGAAACTAATTGAGAACGCCCCCTACCACTGGCGCTTGTCCGGACGGGCGAGGCCGAGTTTTTCGATCCGGTAGCGCAACATGTCACGGCTCAGACCCAGCAGGCGTGCCGATTTGGTGACGTTCCAGTCCGTCTTGTCGAGCATCTTGCGCACCATGTCGCGCTCCACTTCCGGCAGGTTCATGGACTCGCTGCCGTTGTAGGACGGACGCGGTTCGCTGGAATGTGGCGGCTCGTGATGAAACATCGGTGGCTCATCCACCAGGCTCAGGCAGACGTTCAACTGATGGGCGGCGATGGTGTCGCTTTGCGCCAGTAACACGGTTTGCTCCAGCATGTTGCGCAGTTCGCGCACGTTGCCCGGCCAGCTGTAGCTGAGCAGCAAATCTTCGGCCTGGTCGCTGAAATGCAGGTTCGGCTTGCCGTAGCGTTTGCCATGCATCTCCAGGAAGTGCCGGGCCAGCAGCAGGATATCGGCACCCCGGGCATACAGGCGCGGCACCTTGATCGAAATGATGCGCAGGCGGAAAAACAGGTCGCGACGGAATTTGCCTTGCTGGACCATTTGTTCGAGATTGCAGTTGGTGGCACTGATCACCCGCAGATCGACCTTGCGCTCCTTTACCGAACCGACCCGGCGAATGGTCCGGTCTTCCAGCAGTTTCAGCAGCTTGGCTTGCAACAGCAGGTCCATTTCACCGATTTCATCGAGGAACAGCGTGCCGCCATCGGCCGCTTCCACCAGCCCCAGGCGGCGTTCTTTGGCGTCGGTGAAGGCGCCCTTCTCGTGGCCGAACAGTTCCGACTCCACCAGATTGGAGGGGATCGAAGCACAGTTGAATTCAATGAACGGGCCTTTGGCGCGCGGGCCGTCGAAATGCAAGGCCCGGGCTACCAGTTCCTTGCCGGTGCCCGTCTCGCCTTCCACCAGGACCGGCGGCAGATCACTGTTGGCCATGCGCCGTTCGGCGTCGAGCAACTGGCTGATGGTGCCCTTGAGGTACGCCATCGGTGCCGACTCGCCAATCAGTGCCTGCACCCCCGACTTCTGAGCCTCGCGTTCCTGGTAAAACGACAGCGTGCGCTCCATGCGGTCGGTGGCCAAGGCCTTGTCCAGCAGCAGCTTGAGCTCTGGCAGGGCCACGGGTTTGGTGACGTAGTGAAAGGCGCCCTCTTTCATCGCCACCACGGCGTCTTCGACGTTGCCGTAGCCGGTCATCATGATCACTTTCAGATCCGGCGCGCTGATGCGCAGCTTCTGGATCAGGTCGTGACCACTCATGCCCGGCAACGAGTTGTCGGTCAGTACCACGTCAGGCGCGAAAGAACCCAATTGCTCCAGTGCATCTTCGGCCGAGTGGCAAACGGTCACCTCGAAGCCCTTGCGCTCCAGGTAAGTCTGAATATTCTCGGCGAGAATTTCGTCATCCTCGACCAGCAGAATGCTGTGCTCCATATGCCCCTCCCGTTGCCACTTTGAAATTGAGACAAACGCGGGTTCCTTCCTGCTCCCGGCTGGTCAGTTCGACCGAGCCGTCAAACCGTTCCATTATTCTTTTGACCAGGGCCAGGCCCACGCCTAACCCACCTTGCTTAGTGGTGAAAAACGGCTTGAAGACCATTTGTTGCTGTTGTTTGGACATGCCCTTGCCGGTGTCGGTCAGGGTCATGCTCACGTCGCCGGGTACCGAGGAATCGATCTCGATCGTCAGCACGCCACCCTTGGGCATGGCTTCCAGCGCATTAGCAAACAGGCTATTGAGTATTTGCGTGAGCAGCACCTGTTGGCTGACGATCGGTGGCACGCTGACAGGCGAGAAACGCACTTCGACGTCCGAACGTTTGATCAGGGACTCGAAGGCACTCAAGGTGTCTTCGAGGGCCAGCACCAGGTCGACCGTTTCACAGTCGTCATTCATCGGCCGCAACGACACCAGCAATTCACGGACCCAGCGCGACATGCGGTCGACCTGATTGATGATGTCGCCAATGTTTTTCTGCGCGGTCTGGCTGGCGATGTCCTGGGCCAGTTCGGCGCTGGAGCGGATATTGGCCAGCGGGTTGCGCAAGCTGTGGGCGACCGCCGAAGACATCTCGCCAAGGGCGACAAAGGTCTCGTTGGCGATCAATTGTTTCTGCTGGCTCTGCAACAGCGTCGCCGCGCGTCGCACGATCCAGAACAGCCCCAGGTAAATGGCCGCCCCGCCGATCAGCGTGGCCAGCCAGATCGCCTTGAAGCCACGCTGGATGCGTTCCACCAGGTCCAGCGGCTCTTTATAGATTTCCACCATGGCAATCACTTTGCTTCTGTCGGCGTTGAACATCGGAATGTAGTTCTCGACGAACAAATACTCCGGTTCGCGCAGCAAGCGCTGCTCGGGACGCGCCTCATCGACTTCGTGGTAGCTGGTGGACACTGGCGATTTCATTTCGAAGGATTCGTCCAGCTCATCGTCGCCTTCGATGCGCACGCCAATCAGCTCGGGGTTGGTCGACCAGACCACGGTGCGGTCCAGGGCGTACACCGTCGCCAGCAAGATGTCCGGCAGATGCTCCACATGGTCGAGAAACTCCACGCGCGCGGCGGCCCGGAATCCCGGGTTGACGTCGGGGTAGGCATGGTCCATGCGCGGGTCGAGCATTTCGCCAATGGTTTTGCCCGGCGAAATCCCGGCATGCCGGATTTCAGCCTCGCCAATGGACTGGATGAACTGCGCAGTCAGCATCGAATCGCGCTCGATGCTTTCGTCGACCACAAAGCGCGTGGAGATGTAACCCAGCCCCAGCGCCACCACCGCGATGATCAGAAAGCTCGCCAGGGAAAACCAGCGCAGTAAATTGAACTGCGGCCGCCAACCCTTGCGTTGTGCTGCCGGAGCCTGCGGCGCAGCTACTTTTTGTTGTTCGAGTATCTGCATGGCGGTGTCCTGGATGCTTGAAATCGAGCCTGTTCAGCCGCGTTCTGGATCAGTGTAGGTGGCATTGATAGCCATTGACTGGCCCGCGTAATTTTTTTGACACTATTGCACCTTGGGCATGTCGGGTTGCGCGACCGAATGATGATGTTCAGGCTCCTCGTTACCACTGGCCAATGGCACCACCGGCGGATGCTGACGGTTGGTTTCTTCCTGCAGGAAATCAATGATGGACTGCACGGAACGCTCATCCAGCCGCAAGTTGGGCATCGGGATCCTGTTGTAGCGATCGAACAGCTCCATCGCAATCGGGTCCTTTTCCGCGAGCATGCGATCCGGCTCGCGGATCCAGCGGTTGAGCCAGGCCGGATCGCGCTGATGGGTCACGCCGATCAGGTCCGGGCCGATGCTGTGCAGGCCGATGCCCTGCCCGTCCAGCGGACCGAGGCTGTGGCAAGACGCGCAACGGGTGCGGAACAGCTCTTCACCATTGCTCGGCGGACGGATTTGCGGTGCATCGGCATAGCTTTCTTCCACACTGGGCTGTTTCCAGTTCTGCAAGGTATTGGCCAGTTGGTCGGCCAGAATCCACGGGTTTTCGAACGGCGAGGATTTCATCCAGCGGCCCGTTGCCTGGTTGCCGACGATCAGGCTCAGGTTGTGGTCCTTGCTGCGCCCGTTATCGATGCCTTCGATGAACAGCCCCAGTTTTTTGCGCAGGTCGGTGACGTCGGCGAATTCCCCGGTGAGGAATTTCCACCCGGGCCCGACCTGGAAGCGTTGCGCATAGGCCTTGAGCACCTCGGGGGTATCACTCAAGGGGTCGATGCTGATGGAATAGAAGAAGACGTCCTTGCCGACCCGATCCCCCAGCAGTTTCTGCACCTGGCGCAGGCGCGCGGTTTCCAGGGGGCAGGAGTCGCTGCACGAGGTGAAGATGAAGTTGATCACCACCACCTTGCCTTTGATCATGTCATCGAAAAAACGCAGTTGCTGACCGTCCTGGTCGGTCAGCAGGGTGTTGGGGAAATAGTTGCCACCCCACGGAGTGTCGTCTTCAACGACAGCGGGTTCGGCAGTGGATGCAGAAGCAGGTGCGGGCGTCGACGTCGGCTGGCTGGCGACCAGCAGCTGGCTGGCCAGCAAACCGGTCACCAACATCAGTACCAGGTGCATGCCCAAGGCTCGTGAACGTGGTGAATGCATCTGTTTTTTTTCCATCACCAGCCGCCTCGATGTCGTGAAGGGGGTCATGATGGTTTTGCAAGGACCTCGCCAATCATGTGTTTTTTTTATAAAAAAGTACTAACACTCAACAAAACAATGATTTATCAAAATCAATGGGCGATGACCGTGGAAATGACCGGGGATTGAACCCCCGATATTGGGGATAGTTCATCCCCGTTTTCAGGGGACCAGATTAAACAACAGGCGGACAGTGGTGCCCTCGCCTTCACGGCTATCCAGGGTCACCGCACCGCCAAAACGCTCCATGATCCGCTTGACCAGCACCAGCCCGACTCCCAGCCCGCCCTGCTTGGTGGTGAAGAACGGCCGGAAGGCCATGGTGCGCTGTTCTTCGCTCATGCCTTTGCCGGTATCGCTGACCCTCACGCTGACGCGCTGGGCATCGCGCGGCTCGATCTGGATGGTCAGCGTACCGCCGTCGTCCATGGCTTCCACCGCATTGGACAGCAGGCTGTTGAGGATCTGGGTCAATTGCACGTGCTGGCTCAGGACCATGGGTGTCTGGTCCGGCTCGAACACCACGTTGATCCTGCCCTTGCTGATCTGATGCTCGTAAGCCATCAGGCTGTCATGCAGGGCCGCCACCAGGTTCACAGGTTCCGCCTCGTCATTGAGCGGTCGCAGGGACTGGAGCAACTCCCGGACCCACTTCGACATGCGATCGACCTGACCAATGATGTCGTTGATGTTCCCGTGTGCCGGACCGCTGTCGAACTCCATCGCCAGCTCGGCGCTTGAACGGATGTTCGCCAACGGATTGCGCAGACTGTGGGCGACCGCCGAGGACACCTCCCCCAGAGCCACAAAGGTTTCGTTGGTGATCAATTGCTTCTGCTGCGTCGCCAGCAGGATCGCCGCCCGCCGCACGATCCAGTACAGGCCCAGGTAAATCAGACCGCCGCCCAGGGCGGTCGCCAGCCAGATCAGCACAAGGCCGCGCTCCATGCGGTTGATCAAGTCCTGCGGCTCCTTGTAAATCTCGACCATCGCCGTGACGGTGCTGCCATCGGCGTCGAACAGGGGAATGTAGTTTTCGATGAAGGTGTATTTGGGTGGCTCCAGGAACTTCTGCTCCATGCGGGATTTGTCCACATCGTGGTAACTGGTCGACACGGAAATTTTCGAGTTGAATGCCCGGTCGAGGTCTTCATCGCCATGGATCGTGGTGCCCATCAAGGCCGGGTTGGTCGACCAGATCACCATGCGGTCGGGGGCATAGATGTTGGCCAGGATCACGTCCGGCAGATTTTCGATATGGTCGAGGAAATCATCACGGGCATTGGCGCGTGACAGCGGGTCGACGTCAGGAAAGTCCTTGTCGTTTCGTGGGTCGAGCAACTCACCCATGGTCCTGACGTTGGGAATCGACACATGGCGCACCTCGGTCGAGGCAATCGCCTGTATGAATTGTGAGGTCAATAGCGCATCGCGCTGCACGCTTTCGGTAATCACGAACCGCGAGGACACCGCCCCCAGCGCCACCGCCACCGTGCCGATCACCACCATGCTGACCAGCGAAAACCAGCGCAGCAGATCGAACGGCTCCTTGCGCGTGTTCAAGCGAACTTCGCTTTCGGTCGCAAGTACTTTGGCGATGGTGTTCATGGACACGGTTCCCGGAAACCCCCTATAGGTTTATAGCCCACGCATGGCCGTTTGCCCGGTGTACTACGCCCCCCTCCCGCCCCGCGCGCCCTATCCACCCCCAAAACTGGGGAAAGCCGCCCGCGCCCCAGCCTCCCGGTCTGTCACCCGCGACTGCGCCAATGCCTTTACTCCGGGCTTCCCACGGGCGTTTTCGCTGATTGGTATGGAAGTTGCCGAACACCCTGCCAACTGACCCATCCCCAAGGGGCAGGTACTTCGATAGAGGGAATACTCATGCACCCTTTACTGCGCAAAACCGCGACCGCCCTGGCCCTGACCGCTCTAGCCCAAGGCATTGCCCAGGCAGCGCTGTTTGCCGTAGACCCCGGACCCTACCTGCCAACCAATGGCAATTTCGCCGCCTGGTATCAAGACAGCCATGGCCGAACCCTTGACCTGTGTTTATCCAAGGCTGTCAGTTCCAGGGTTGCCAGCGCGCCGGGCGCCCCGACTTACATGTGCTCGTTGATCCCGAACCCCGGTATTTTCGACGACACTCAACCGTTGGTCTTCCCGACCAATTTCCCCGACGAAGCGTTCTGGGCCACAGGCGAAACCACCATCGTCGATGCCGCCCGAGGCATCGACCTGACCTATGTCTCGGCGGTTGAGGCAGCCTTCAGTGGCGGCGATCCACTGGAGGGCGACCAGATCAGCTTCGCCCGTATCCGTATTCGCATCGACGTGCCCACCGCCGGCACTTATGTCATCACCCACCCCTACGGCGTCGAAGTGTTCAACATCGACACTCCCGGCCGGCGGGCGATCAACATGACCCGGGACATCGGCATCGGTGCGCCAAAAACCTACGGCGGCGCGCTCAAGGGCGACGTCGGACCGTTCCTGCGCAGCGTCAATGGTCCCTACACCGAGACCAACCCGACCACGGGTCAGGCCGAACAATTCGTCGGCGATCCGAACCTCACCGAAGCCGTCACTGGCAGCCCGTTCAACACCAACTATGTGCGCATCGAAGGCCCCAATGGCCTGGACTTGCGCACCAACCTCTTCGCCGTATCCGGCAAGTTGTCGACGGTGGTCCGGCCGACCCCGGTGATCGCCGAGCGCAGCACCTATTCGCGACAGGCCGGCACCAGCGCCCCGGTGGCCCAGCAGGACGTGTTCGTGCTGGCCCCGCCACCACCGGCCAGCGTGACCCTGGACAGCAACAACCCGGTGCTGAACTTCACCGAAGCGAACACCACCGGCCACTGGTATGCGCAGTCGCCGAACAATCCGACGCTGCCGAGCACCTTGCAGGTGACCGCCGACAACCACCTGGCCATCGCCAGCAGCACGCCGACCACCTTGCCCATGCCGCTGACCGACCTGGTGACGATCTCACGCGCCGAGTACAGCCTGAGCACCGGGCAAATCACCATCGTGGCCTCGACCAGCGATGAAACGTCGCCACCGGTGCTCACTGCCACCTCCGGCACCGGTATCGCCATCGGCGCCCTGAGTGGTGACGGCGCGGTGAAAAGCCTGGCCACCGGCATCTCGCCGATTCCACCAGCCCAGGTTCGCGTGTCGTCGTCCAATGGCGGCAGCGATACCGAAGAAGTGGTCATCGTGCAATGAACGCCCACATGCCCGGATCCTCATCAGGAGGCATCATGAACAAATGGCCACGCCTGGCGCTCAACGCCCTGGGACTGACTCTATCGCTGTCCGGCAGTGCCTTCGCGCAACTCGCCGCCGTCGATCCCGGCCCCTACACCTTTGCCACCGGGAAATTCCCGATCTGGTATCAGGACAACAATCTGTTGTCGATGGAGCTGTGCCAGTCACGCGCCGCCAGCTCACGGGTGGCAGCCAGTGTGCCACCGGCCTACATGTGCACCCTGCTGCCGACACCAGGCATTTTCGACGACACCCTGCCGATGGTGTTCCCGGATAACTGGCCAGACGAAGCCTTCTGGTTCCTTGCCGAGACCAGCATCCCCAACAACACCGCCGGCTATGGCATGGACGCTTATGTCGCCGGGATCGAGGCTGCATTTGCTGGCGGCAACCCGCTCGACGGCGACCAGATCAGCTTCGCGCGGATTCGTATGCGGGTGAACATTCCCACTGCCGGGACCTACACCATTACCCACCCCTATGGCGTGGAAACGGTCAACGTCACCACCCCCGGGCGTCGTGCGATCAACATCACCAAGGATGTCGGCGTCGGTGCACCGGGGGTTTTCAGCGGTGCGGTCAACGGGGCGATCGGGCCGTTCCTGCGCAGCGTCAACGGCCCCTACACCGAAGTGAACCCGGACACCGGCACCGTCGAAACCTTCGTCGGCGACCCGAACCTCACCGAAGCCGTGACCGGTAGCCCCAACAACACCAACTTCGTGCGCATCCAAGGCCCGGCCGGGACCCTCCAGACCAACCTCTTCACCCTGTCCGGCAAGGTGCTCGACAACCGCGCGCAAACCGCGGTGGACATGACCCGTGCCACCTACCGCCGCATAGCCGGCACGGGCGGCAACAACACCCGGGTCGAAGTGTTTGCCAAAGCCGCCAACGGTTCGACCCTGTGCTTTCGCGAAAGCATCGCCCTCGTCCCCGGCCCGCCTGTGTCGCCTTGCCAGACCACCATGGTGAGCGATAACAACGGCGTGTTCTTCGCCCAGCATCTGCTGGCCAATGCAACGGTGCCGCCGGTCGTGGTGGTCACCGCCACCAACCCGGCCGGGACCACCCGCCCGACCTCGGTATCGAGCAAGCTCTCGGATGTGGTGAAAATCCAGACCGCTCGTTATAGCTGGAGCAACCACAGCCTGCTGATCGAGGCCACCTCCACAGACGAAGTGGTGGTTCCGGACATGGTCGCCCAGGGTTACGGCCGGCTGTCAAAAACCGGCACCCTGCAACACCTTACGGTGGCTGACCTGACCCAACCCCCTGCAACCGTTACGGTCAAATCCGCCGCCGGCGGCAATGACACCGAGCCGGTCGTAGTCGTCGGCACTGCACCGGACACCGGCGCGAACCAGGCACCGATCTCCGTCGCCGATACCGGCAGCACCAGCTTCGGCGTGCCGATCACCCTCAACCTGCTGGCCAACGACAGGGACCCGGACGGCAATACGCCGCTGAGCATTACCGCGCTGACTCAACCGGCCGCCGGCCAGGGCAGCGTGGCATTGAGCGGCACGACGGCGGTGGTCTACACCCCTCCCGCTGTCGTCAACGCGCCGCTGACCACGACCTTCACCTACAAGGCCCAGGACGTCAAAGGCCTGGCCTCGACGACAGCGGCAACCGTGACCATTACCGTGGCGCCTAACCGGCCTCCGGTGGCAGTCGCCGATGCCGTCACGACACTGGGTGTGGCGATTCCAATCAACGTGCTGGCCAACGACAGCGACCCGGAAGGCAATGTGCCGCTAGCGGTCGCCAGCTTCACTCAACCACCGACAGGTCGCGGCATCGTCAGCAGTAACGGTACGGTGCTCACCTATACCCCACCGGCCACCGTCACCACGGCCTTCACCACGACCTTCACCTACATCGCCCGGGACAGCTTCGGCGCCCAGTCGACGTCGCCGGCCACGGTCACGGTGCAAGTCTCGCCACGGCCTGCTGCGGAAACCTTCGCAGTGACCACCGCAACGGTGAGTGCCCGTTCCAATAACCGCTTCACCTGGAACTTTGCCGGCACCTCATCGGTGACCACCGGCAACACCATCACCATCAAGGTCACCACGCCGACCGGGCTGGTCACCCTGGGCACCTCCACCGTACCGGTGAACGGTCGCTGGCGGTTGACGGTGAACAACACCACCACGGTCGTTCCGTCGGCGAACCCGACCGCCACGATCACCTCGTCCCAAGGCTCCGTGCGGACAGTGCCGGTGATCGCCAACTGAGCCCGCGCCCCATTAGCCACGTTGGTTGATGGGGCAGGCTTGAACCCTATGGAAAACCGCGGCCTCGGGTGGGGGGCCGCGGTTTTTTTGCCGGGTGCATTGATGGAAGCAATCCAGCGGTGGTCTAGCTACCAGACCTGGACCGGTGCCCGACCAAGCTCAATCCTGCAGTTGGACTGGGTGGCATCTGAAAGAAAATGGTCGGCTGTCAGGCCGCCTCGCGAGCAAGCTCGCTCCTACAGGGCCGAGCGTTAGCTCGCCTGCAGCTCTTGATCTTGATCCACCCGCCCCCTCGGCAGGCTGAGCGGAGGTGTTCATCCGGGGATGGGCGCGCAGCGCCGTTCGACGCAGTCGAACTCATTGCATGTAGGTCGCGCGAAGCCGACCGGAGGGCAATGCCCCCGGATGAATGCCAGAGCGAAGGAACCCCGAGCCTTGGCGAGGGGCCGGACGTTCGGGGCGAGCGTTTTTTTGCTTACTTTTTTTAGGCGCTTGTAAAAAAAGTGAGTCGCCGTCAGGGCGAAACCGCCAGCCGCCGTTACCGCAACAACGGATATGTACTCATACCCACAACCTGATCGACGAGTCCCGTCAGCCGCCCGGCCAACGCCTTGGCCTGGCTAGCCACGTCGGTGACGGCGGTACTTTCCCACCACATGCCGCGCAAAGGCGGCCCCATGGCAAACAAACGGCTGGCGGGCAGCCCCTCGGCATTCAGGACCGCGCCATCGACCGCTGCCGCGATGCCCAAGGCCAACGGCCCCGGCCGGACCAGGCCACGGGCGAGCAGTTGCCGGGGAAGCGGCCGCGCAACCCGGCGCCAGTCGTACTCGATACCGCTTGAGTTGATCAGGCCGGCACCGCTGACCACACAGGTGTGCGCCTCGCCGCGCCGTCGAAGGCGAATACTCACCTCGCCATTCAGCGAAGGCTCAAGCCCCTTGAACGAGGCCGCATGAATACGCAACCGCCCTTCTTTATATAAGCGCGCCACCAGTTCGGCACTCAAGGGCGGCGAGCGGTGGTGATGGCTTTCCCACCACGGCCGCACATGCCGCACGAACTGCCGACGTTGCACGTCCGTCGCCTGATGCCACAAGCGGCCGATGTGTGCCCGCACCGTGTCCAGCGGCGCCTGCCAGTCGATGCCCTGGGCGATGGCGTCCCGGCAGTGCCGACGCAGTTCGCGCATCAACTGGCGGGGTGTGCGGATGCTCTGATCCTCAGCGAGAAAATCCACCCAGGCCGGAGGCTGGCGCCGCACATGGGGCAGCAGGCCATGGCGGGAAAACACTTCGATCGGGCCGCGATGCCCGGCCTGTTCCAGGGACACCACGGCGTCGACCATGGTCAGGCCCGAGCCGATGATCATGACCGTCGATTGCGGATCGAGCCGCTGCATGGCCGCCACGTCCCACGGATCGAGGGCGGCCGCATTCAAGCCGCTGGACCGGGTTTGTGGCGTGCGCGCGGCGGAAAACATCCCGGTGGCCAGTACCGCAAAAGCGCCCTGCAAGCATCGGCCATCGCTCAAGGTCAACCGTACGGCGTCGGCATCGGTTTGCAAATCGACCACTTCGGCCTGCACATGCTCGACCGTCGAACCGTTCAAGGCGCCCACCGCCTGCGCTTCGGCCAGGCGCTGCCGGGCGTACAGGCCGAAAATCCCCCGTGGCGGAAACAGTTCGCTGATCGGCACGTGCTGCTGATCCGATTCCGGCCAGCCGCCAGCCTCGATGTACCCGGTCAACCATTGGGTCAGGTCGTCGGCGTTGTCCGGGTCGACACTCATCCGCGCCGCATTGCCGTTGAGCGTATGGCCCAGTTCCACCGCACTGTAGGCTTCGCCCCGCCCCAACTCGGCCCGGGGCTCGATCACCAGCACCCGGCGCCGGCCCGGCAAACGCATCAACTGCGCCGCCAGCATCGCGCCACTGAGGCCGCCACCGACAATCAGGATGTCGGCGTCATTGGTCAAGGTCTGGCCCATCGTGCACTCCCTGTTCAGATCACCACATTACGCACAAACTTCGCCGCCACCGCCCCGTCGTTGCGATAACAGTGCGGCTGGTTGCTGGCGAACATGAAGAATTCACCCGCAGCGATATTTTGCGCCTGGTCGCCGAGCATAACGGTCAGGCAACCTTCGAAGACATAAATCTGCTCGCTCCAGCCATCGGCGTCCGGCTCTGACGGATACACCTCGCCCGGTTGCAGGCACCATTCCCACTGCTCGACTTCGCGGCTGGCCTGGGCTTTGGAGAGCAACACCGCTTTACTGCCGGGGATCGTGCCGGTCCAGGCCAGCTCGTTGATACGGCTGGGATCGCGAGCGTCGGGGGCCTGGATCAAATCACTGAAGGCAACGTCGAGGGCTTCGGCCACCCGGTCGAGGGTGGTCAGGCTGACGTTCTTTTCCCCCGCCTCGATTGCCACCAGCATTCGACGGCTGACACCGGACTTTTCCGCCAGCGCGGTCTGGCTCAGGTCGGCGGCATGACGCAAACGACGGACGTTTTGACTGACGTGCTGGAGGACCGAAGCCCGTTGGGTAGAATCTTTGTGCACTATATTGCTCACTGAGTGGGGTTGGGCAGTATACTGCGCAACATTCGGCGCATTGTGCGTCCCCCTCCAGTAGCGTGCAAGGTCATGACGTCGGTGAACTCCCCAAAGGCTTCCTCCCGTTTTACAAGGTTCAGCAAGGCCGAATGCGTGCTGGTGCTGATCACCATGGTCTGGGGCGGTACCTTCCTGCTGGTACAGCATGCGATGACCGTCAGCGGCCCGATGTTTTTCGTCGGCCTGCGCTTTGCCGCCGCCGCGAGCATCGTCGCCCTGTTTTCCTGGCGCCACCTGCGCGACCTGACCCTGTTCGAACTCAAGGCCGGGGCGTTTATCGGCGTGGCGATCATGCTCGGCTACGGCTTGCAGACGGTCGGGTTGCAGAGCATTCCCAGCAGCCAATCGGCATTCATTACCGCGCTGTACGTGCCTTTCGTGCCGTTGCTGCAATGGCTGGTGCTGGGACGGCGCCCGGGGTTGATGCCGAGCATCGGCATCATGCTGGCCTTTACCGGGTTGATGTTGTTGTCCGGACCGTCCGGTGCGTCGTTCAACTTCAGCCCCGGTGAAATCGCCACCTTGATCAGCGCCGTGGCCATTGCGGCGGAGATCATCCTGATCAGCACCTACGCCGGCCATGTCGATGTGCGCCGGGTGACGACGGTGCAACTGGCGGTCACTTCGGTGCTGTCGTTCCTGATGGTGGTGCCGACCAACGAGGCGATACCGGACTTCTCGTGGTTGCTGCTGTGCAGCGCATTGGGCCTGGGGGCCGCGAGTGCGGCGATTCAGGTGGCGATGAACTGGGCACAGAAAAGCGTTTCACCGACCCGCGCCACGCTGATCTATGCCGGCGAACCGGTATGGGCCGGGATTGTCGGGCGCATTGCCGGGGAACGTTTGCCGGCGATTGCCCTGGTCGGCGCGGGCTTGATTGTGATGGCAGTGATTGTCAGTGAGTTGAAGACCAAGGGTAAGGCTGCGGCGGCCGAGGAAGAGCTGGAAGAGGAAACTCAGCGATAAACCGCAGGTTCTGTATGGCCGGATAGGCCGCCTTCGTCGGAACTGACTCCCCTACCTCTCTCTGAAACAATGTGAATCAGGACTTTTCCGTCTACCGCGTAGGATTCTGCGACAGCTTGGCGTTTGGTGATCCGGGAACTGGCACGTATGATGCTTCACAAACTTCCGCAGATTAGAAGCCTATGTCCCTGATAGTTCTACTGCTTCTGCCTTTCATAGGCAGCTGTTTGGCGGCCGTGTTGCCGCACAATGCACGTAACGCCGAATCCCTGCTGGCTGGCCTGATCGCCCTGATCGGCACCGTTCAGGTCGCCTTCCTGTACCCGCAGATCGCCCATGGCGGCATCATTCGCGAAGAGTTTTCATGGCTGCCCAGCCTGGGCCTGAACTTCGTCCTGCGCATGGACGGTTTCGCCTGGCTGTTCTCCATGCTGGTGCTGGGCATCGGCACCCTGGTTTCGCTGTACGCCCGCTACTACATGTCGCCGAACGATCCGGTGCCACGATTCTTCGCGTTTTTCCTGGCCTTCATGGGCGCCATGCTTGGCCTGGTGATTTCCGGCAACCTGATCCAGATCGTGTTTTTCTGGGAGCTCACCAGCCTCTTCTCGTTCCTGTTGATCGGCTACTGGCACCATCGCGCCGATGCCCGGCGCGGCGCCTACATGGCGTTGATGGTGACCGGTGCGGGCGGTTTGTGCCTGCTGGCGGGGGTCATGCTGCTCGGCCATGTGGTCGGCAGCTATGACCTGGACAAGGTCCTGGCTGCCGGCGACCTGATTCGCGCCCATGCCCTCTACCCGATCCTGTTGCCCCTGATCCTGATCGGCGCACTGAGCAAAAGTGCGCAATTTCCCTTTCACTTCTGGCTGCCCCATGCCATGGCCGCGCCAACGCCCGTGTCGGCGTACCTGCACTCGGCGACCATGGTCAAGGCCGGGGTCTTCCTGCTCGCGCGGCTATGGCCCTCGCTTTCGGGCAGTGAAGAATGGTTCTACATCGTCAGCGGCGCCGGTGCCTGCACCCTGTTGCTCGGGGCGTACTGCGCGATGTTCCAGAACGACCTCAAGGGCTTGCTGGCCTATTCGACCATCAGCCACCTCGGCCTGATCACCCTGTTGCTTGGCTTGAACAGCCCGCTGGCCGCCGTCGCCGCAGTGTTCCACATCCTCAACCACGCAACGTTCAAGGCCTCGTTGTTCATGGCCGCCGGCATCATCGACCACGAAAGCGGCACCCGCGATATCCGCAAACTCAGCGGTCTGTACAAGCTGATGCCGTTTACCGCCACCCTGGCCATGGTCGCCAGCGCCTCGATGGCCGGCGTGCCGTTGCTCAATGGTTTCCTGTCCAAGGAAATGTTTTTCGCCGAAACCGTATTCATCAATGCCACGCGCTGGGTCGAACTGAGCTTGCCGATCGTGGCAACCATTGCCGGTACCTTCAGCGTCGCTTACTCCCTGCGTTTCACCGTGGATGTGTTCTTCGGTCCGCCCGCGACCGACTTGCCCCACACCCCGCACGAGCCACCACGCTGGATGCGCGCGCCGGTCGAGTTGCTGGTGTTCACTTGTTTGCTGGTGGGGATCTTCCCGGCCCAGGTGGTCGGCCCGCTCCTCGCGGCGGCGGCGCAACCGGTGGTCGGCGGCACGCTGCCCGAGTACAGCCTGGCGATCTGGCATGGCCTGAACGCGCCAATGATCATGAGCCTGATCGCATTGTCCTGCGGCACCGTGCTCTATCTGCTGCTGCGCAATCAGTTCAAGCGCGGACGCTTCGACCGTCCGCCGGTCATTGGTCGCCTGGACGGCAAGCACCTGTTCGAATACGCGCTGGTTGCGATCCTGCGCCTGACCCGGCGCCTGGAGCCGCGGATTGGCACCCGGCGCCTGCAAATGCAGTTGTTCCTGGTGGTGTTCGCTGCCGTGCTGGCGGGGTTGATTCCCATGTTGCACAGCAGCCTGCACTGGGGCGACCGGCCGAAAATCCCCGGGTCGATCGTGTTCGTCACCTTGTGGTTGCTGGCCATCGCCTGCGCCCTTGGCGCGGCCTATCAAGCCAAGTATCACCGGCTCGCGGCCCTGACCATGGTCAGCGTCTGCGGCCTGATGACCTGCATCACCTTCGTCTGGTTTTCGGCGCCGGACCTGGCCCTGACCCAACTGGCGGTCGAAGTGGTGACCACGGTGCTGATCCTGCTGGGCCTGCGCTGGCTGCCACGACGGATCGAGGAGGTCTCACCGTTGCCCGGCAGTCTGCGCCGGGCGCGGGTGCGGCGGATCCGCGACTTGCTGTTGTCGACCGCGGTCGGTGTCGGCATGGCATTGCTGGCCTACGCCATGCTGACGCGCCAGACCCCCAACGATATTTCCTCGTTCTACCTGAGTCGCGCCTTGCCCGAAGGCGGCGGCAGCAACGTGGTCAACGTGATGCTGGTGGACTTCCGTGGTTTCGACACCCTCGGTGAAATCACCGTGCTGGTGGCGGTGGCCCTGACTGTGTTCGCCCTGCTACGCCGCTTCCGCCCACCGAAAGAAAGCCTGCAACTGCCGGCCCAGCAACGCTTGCTCGCACCGGACGTGGTCACCGACCTGGTCAACCCGCGTCACGCCAGCGACACCGCACTCGGCTTCATGATGGTGCCGGCGGTACTGGTGCGTCTGCTGCTGCCGGTGGCGCTGGTGGTGTCGTTCTACCTGTTCATGCGTGGGCACAATCAACCGGGCGGCGGCTTTGTTGCGGGGCTGGTGATGTCGGTGGCGTTCATCCTGCAATACATGGTCGCCGGCACGCAGTGGGTCGAGGCGCAAATGAGCCTGCGACCGCTGCGCTGGATGGGCACCGGACTGATGATTGCCACGGCCACGGGCCTGGGCGCGATGGTCGTCGGCTATCCGTTCCTGACCACCCACACCTGGCATTTCTCGTTGCCGCTGCTGGGTGACATTCACCTGGCCAGCGCGCTGTTCTTCGACATCGGCGTGTACGGCGTGGTGGTCGGTTCGACCCTGTTGATCCTCACCGCCCTCGCCCACCAATCGGTGCGGGGCCACAAAACCGCTGCCCAACCTAAATCCGTTGCCATGAAGGAGGTCGTCTGATGGAAGAAGTCATCGCAATCGCCATCGGCGTACTGGCCGCGTCCGGCGTCTGGCTGATCCTGCGTCCACGGACGTTCCAGGTGGTCATGGGCCTGTGCCTGCTGTCCTACGGCGTCAATCTGTTCATTTTCAGCATGGGCAGCCTGTTCATCGGCAAGGAACCGATCATCAAGGACGGCATCCCTCAGGACCTGTTGCATTACACCGACCCGTTGCCGCAAGCACTGGTGCTGACGGCGATCGTCATCAGCTTCGCCATGACCGCGTTGTTCCTGGTGGTGCTGCTGGCCTCCCGGGGCCTGACCGGCACCGACCATGTGGATGGCCGGGAGCCCAGGGAATGATGGCGATGACCCACCTGATCGTCGCGCCCATCCTGCTGCCGTTGCTGACTGCCGCGATCATGCTGATGCTCGGCGAGAAGCACCGGCCGCT
The DNA here is from genome assembly GCF_056402255.1 of Pseudomonas sp. P4_B4. Classification (NCBI taxonomy): domain Bacteria; kingdom Pseudomonadati; phylum Pseudomonadota; class Gammaproteobacteria; order Pseudomonadales; family Pseudomonadaceae; genus Pseudomonas; species Pseudomonas sp. P4_B4. Next base: position 155,898 of record NZ_JBFUHS010000003.1, on the reverse strand, counting down.
CAAGGCCAGGATCAATCTGTTCTCCAGCCTGCTCGGGCTGGGCATTGCGATGGCGTTGTGGCAATGGACGCAGACCACCGGCGTGCCCGGCTCCATCGGCGTGTACCTGCCGAGCAACTGGCAAGTGCCGTTCGGCCTGGTGCTGGTGGTCGATCGCCTGTCGGCGCTGATGCTGGTGCTGACCGGTATCATCGGCGTCTGTGCGCTGCTGTTTGCCATGGCCCGCTGGGACGGCGCCGGTTCGAGTTTTCACGCGCTGTTCCAGATCCAGATGATGGGCCTTTACGGCGCGTTCCTCACCGCTGACCTGTTCAACCTGTTCGTGTTCTTCGAGGTGCTGCTGGCGGCGTCCTACGGGTTGATGCTCCACGGCTCGGGCCGGGCGCGGGTGTCGTCGGGGCTGCACTACATCTCGATCAACCTGTTGGCCTCGTCGCTGTTCCTGATTGGCGCGGCGCTGATCTATGGCGTCACCGGCACGTTGAACATGGCCGACCTGGCGGTAAAAATCCCGCTGGTGTCCGCAGCTGATCGCGGCTTGCTGCACGCCGGCGCGGGGATTCTGGCTGTCGCGTTTCTGGCCAAGGCCGGCATGTGGCCACTGAACTTCTGGCTGGTGCCGGCCTATTCGTCGGCCAGCGCGCCGGTGGCCGCGATGTTCGCGATCATGACCAAGGTCGGCGTCTACACCTTGCTGCGCCTGTGGACGCTGCTGTTCTCCGCCCAGGCCGGGGCATCGGCGTTCTATGGCGGTGAGTGGCTGATTTACGGTGGCATGGCGACCATCGTCTGCGCCGCCATTGCGATCCTCGCCGCGCAACGCCTGGAGCGCATGGCCAGCCTGAGCATTCTGGTGTCGGCGGGCATTCTGTTGTCGACCATCGGTTTCGCCCAGCCGAACCTGGTCGGCGCGGCACTGTTCTACCTGTTCAGCTCGACCCTGGCGTTGAGCGCACTGTTCCTGCTGGCCGAACTGATCGAACGCTCGCGCTCGGCCAATGAAATTCTGCTCGAAGATGAAACCGAACTGCTGCCCCGGCCACTGGAATCCCTGCATCCGCCCAAAGGCATCAACCTCGACGACGAACAAAAAGCCGTGGTCGGCCAGGTGATTCCCTGGACCATGGCGTTTCTTGGCCTGAGTTTCATCGCCTGCGCCTTGCTGATCATCGGCATGCCGCCGCTCTCCGGCTTTATCGGCAAACTCGGGTTGATCGGTGCCCTGCTCAATCCGCTGGGCCTGGGCAACAGCGGCGACACACCGGTTTCCAACGCCGCGTGGGGCCTGCTGGTGTTGTTGATTGTGTCCGGGCTGGCGTCGCTGATCGCGTTCTCGCGCTTGGGTATCCAGCGCTTCTGGACGCCAGCCGAACGTCCATCGCCCCTGCTGCGACGCCTGGAATGCGTGCCGATCTTCGCCCTGCTGGGCTTGAGCATTGCGCTGACCTTCAAGGCCGATCCGCTGCTGCGCTACACCCAGGCCGCCGCCGATGCCTTGTACAACCCCCAGCAATACGTAATGGCGGTGCTCGACACGCGCGTCGTACCGAACCCACCGGCCCATGCGACCACGCCGGAGGTGCAGCCATGAAGCGCCTGTTTCCGGCACCGCTGCTGTCGCTGGCCTTGTGGTTGCTGTGGTTGCTGCTGAACCTGTCGACCAGCCCCGGCAATCTGCTGCTGGGTGCGGTGCTGGGGTTCTGTGCACCGCTGATGATGCGCCGGCTGCGTCCGCTGCCGGTACGCATCCGTCGTCCCGGGGTGATCCTGCGCCTGGTCCTGCTGGTCGGGCGTGATGTGCTGGTGTCCAACCTCGCCGTGGCCTGGCGCGTACTCAATGCCGGTCGCCGCCCGCCCCGCTCGCGATTCATCAAGGTGCCGCTGGATTTGCGCGATGCCAACGGCCTGGCCGCGCTATCGATGATCACCACGGTGGTGCCCGGTACGGTCTGGTCGGAGCTGGCGCTGGACCGCAGCATTCTGCTGTTGCACGTCTTCGACCTGGACGATGAGGCGCTGTTCATCCAGCACTTCAAGGCGACCTACGAACGTCCGTTGATGGAGATCTTCGAATGAGCCCGTTGCTGTCGAGCGCGATCCTGCTGAGCCTGTTCTTCTTTTCATTAGCGATGATCCTGACCCTGATCCGCCTGTTCAAGGGGCCGTCGGCCCAGGACCGGGTCCTGGCGCTGGACTATCTGTATATCGTCGCGATGCTGATGATGCTGGCGCTGGGCATTCGTTATGCCAGTGACACCTACTTCGAGGCGGCGCTGCTGATCGCCCTGTTCGGTTTCGTCGGCTCGTTCGCCCTGGCGAAATTCCTGCTGCGTGGTGAGGTGATCGAATGAATACGCCATTGTCGTTGTGGGTGGAAATCCCGGTGGCGATCCTGCTGGTGCTCGGCAGCCTGTTTGCATTGATCGGCGCCACGGGCCTGCTGTGCATGAAGGATTACTTCCAGCGCATGCACCCACCAGCCCTGGCCTCGACGCTCGGGGCCTGGTGCGTGGCGCTGGCTTCGATCATCTACTTTTCGGCGCTCAAGTCCGCGCCGGTATTGCACGCCTGGCTGATTCCGGTCCTGCTGGCGATTACCGTACCGGTGACCACCTTGCTGCTGGCCCGGGCGGCGCTGTTTCGCAAACGCATGGCCGGGGATGATGTGCCGGCTGAAGTGAGCAGTCGGCGGACCGAGAGCGGTAGTTAGACCAAAGATTGTTAGTGCCTGGGCCGGCCTCATCGCGAGCAAGCTCGTTCCCACAGGGATTGCGCTGAACCCTGTGGGAGCGGGCTTGGTCCGGGCGGTGATCCGACGAAGGCGATAGACCTGTCAATACATCAGGACCGGCCTGTCTCAAATCCAGGCCACCGCCAACAACCCCGCCCCCAGCACCACGCACAACGGCGAGTAAACCCAGGTGTCCAGCCGGGCAAATTTCGAGCCTTTGACCTCTTTGAAAAAACCTACCAGCTCCGAATCGCCAATCGCCCGGGCAAACAGCAAAATCGCAATCGCGCTGATCACCCACTGCAACGACCAGTGATGCAAGGGTGGCAGCCACCAACCCACCCGCCAGCACACCAGCGCGGCAATCAACAGCAACAGCCCGGCCACCACCAGCGTGACCCAGCCTCGTGGCTTGAACGCCGGTCGCAGTTGCGCGCTGCCCACCTGCGGCACTTGCGGGACCGCCGCCACAGCCGCCCATTCACCACCCAACGCCCAATACACATGCACCAGACTGATCACTGCGAAGATCGTCACCAGCCACTGAGCCAACAGCAAGGTCATGGTTCAGAGATCCTTGAAAGGGATATGAACAGAACATTGTAGGAGCTGCCGCAGGCTGCGATCTTTTAATTTTGCTTTTTAAGACAAGATCAAAAGATCGCAGCCTGCGGCAGCGCCTACAGGGCGGCGGAGACTTTATCCGCTACGTCCTTGGACAGCCAGGCCCGCCAGACGTCCGGATGAGCCTTCATGAACGCCTGCGCCGCCTGACGCGGCGGCGTATGTTTCTCGCTCATCTCGGCCAGCGCTTTGTTCAGCGGGTCGATCGGAAAGTCGACCTTGGCGAAGAACTCGACAATCTGCGGATACTGTTTCTGGAAGGGTGTGGACACACCGATGGACAGTTTGGAAGCCAGGGAACGGGTCGGCTGTGGGTTAGGGTTATCGGCGTCGGTCAAGGTCTTCCAGGCTTGCGCGTTGAACGGTGGCTCTTCGAGTTGAATCAGCTTGAAGCGGCCGAGCAACGGCGTGGGCGACCAGTAGTAAAACAGTACCGGCTTGCCACGATGAATGGACGAACTGATCTCGGCATCCAGTGCCGCACCCGAACCGCTGCGGAAGTTCACGTAGCTGTCGTCCAGCCCATACGCCTTGAGCTTCTGCTTGTTGACCACTTCCGAGGTCCAACCGATGGGGCTGTTGAGGAAACGCCCCTTGGTCGGGGCTTCCGGGTCCTTGAACACGTCTTTGTAACGCGGCAGGTCGCTGACGCTGCGCAGGTCCGGCGCCAGCGGCTTGATGCCCTTGGCTGGGTCGCCCTTGATCACATATTCCGGCACCCACCAGCCTTCGGTAGCGCCCTTCACCGTGTCGCCGAGGCTGACGACCTTGCCTTCGGCTTCCGCCTTGACCCAGACCGGGCTGCGACCGGCCCACTCTTCGCCAATGACCTGGATGTCATTGTTGGCCAGCGCGGTTTCCAGGGTGATGGTGGTGCCCGGCAAGGTGTCGGTCGGCAGCCCATAGCCCTTCTCGACAATGATGCGCAGGACATCGGTAATCAGGCTGCCGCTTTCCCAGTTCAGGTCGGCGAAGTGGATCGGCGCCTGGGCGGCAAACACCGGGGCGGGTGTCGCCAGTAAACCGAAAGCGGCCAGGCCAGCAGCCAGCAACCGTCGAAATCCGTTCATGCTTTTGCACCTCGTGCTGTTCACAGCAATAGCAGGATGGCCTGGCAGTAGACCGCGAAGCCTCTGAATACTCAGTTCACTGACTGTAGTAGAGGTTCCTGCTTTCGAGGTGCGTGGATCAGTTTTCGCAGGTTTGCTGCAAACGCATCAGCTCGCGCCTGACCATGCTGGCGTATGCCGCCGGTTGCAGTTGGTAAAGCTGTGACGCCACCCAATTCAGCCAGGCTCCTTGCAGAATGACCCTCTGCCCGAACAGCCGCCGCGCTTCGTCTTGAGCGCTGGCCAGGTTCTGTTCGTGGAAATCGGCGCGGGTCAGGGTCATCACTCGCTGGCCTTGAAGGTCACCAGCTCGCCCTTGCGCCACTTGGCCGCTTTGGCGGTCACGGCTTTGAGGGTCTTGGTCAGGCCTTCCTGCAGCTGTTGATGGGCGGCAAACACCATCACCACGCTGTGACCTTCCTTGAACACTATCCCCTGACCGTCAGCTGTGGTCACGAAGGCGTAATCGCCAATGCCGTAAACCGTCAGCTTGATGTCGCGGAACTTGATGTCCAGCTTGCCGCCTTCACGACTGGGCAGCACGGACGCGCTGAAATGATCGCCGACCTTGAGTTTGAGTCCGGGCTTGTCGTCCACCACCAGGGCTGATTCGGTGTCGATTTCGGCAATGTAGATGCCTTCAGCGTTCTGTTCGGTGATGTAAACGAAACGTGACTGAAACAGCTTGACCAGCTTTGCGCGCAAATCACCCAGCACGAACAAAGCATGCATATCGAGATTACTTACTGCCAAGGAAACATCCCCACATCTGAAAAATGGTGCCGTGCGCGAGAAATAAACGCACAGCCAAAAAAGCGGCAATGCCGAAGGTGTCGCCAAAGAACCCGGATTGAAGTCCTGAATGAGCAGTGCGCTCACTCATCACGAAGCTTGAGAAGACTACTGGAACGTCACTCGCGTCGTCCTGCCTGGCGTTCGTCACAGGCTGAAGGAAAACACCCTTCCTGCTGCCAGAAAATCATGGACTATCAACTTCGGGGAAAATTCTCATCAAGAAAAAATCTTTTCCTACATATCGTCCACAAAAAATTGCATTAGATAAACATCAATCACCCACCAGTGGGGGTGATTCTAGAGCAGCGATGCTCTTGGAGACTAGCCAAAACGACGTACATACGTCGATAAAACCATGAAAAGGACTTCATATGTGCACGCTGACTCACTTTGCTTATCCCTTGGCGCCTGACTCAGAAACAGCGCCGATCCCGCACCCGATACGGTTTCGCCACCACGAACCGCTTCACGATGTCCCGGCCCGCCCGCGATTTCAGGTGGTGATGGCAGGCATTGCCTTCTTTCATATCAAGGATATTTCGACAGGCTGCGTAAGAGGTTTCCGAGCGGATCATAATGAAGCCTGTGCCCTCGCCCGGTTTCTTGAATCACATTGTTGACATGCCCGCCGCACTCATCGCCATCGACGTTTCGTCTGCCCGTCGACTTATCTCAGCCGTCGACGGGCAACTACTGCCATACTGCCCGCCCAATAAAACGAATCCGCAAAAAATCGGGTTGCGTTGACAACAGCAATGTATTTCCAGGGAAATCTGCAACGTGACGGAATTTGATATCGGCGAGTTTTTTATCCGGGGGGAAGCCAGAGAAGTCGAGGGTGAATTCCAGGCCGTGATTGTCATGCGCGCCAAACCACCGCTCAAGACCGTGACGTATTACCAGGTCGAAAAGGATCGCTGGTTCAAAACCCCGGATGTCGCCGCCATTGCGGCCCAGGAATCGGCCAGGGAACTGAAGGCGGCGGTCGATGCAGGCGCGCTGAAAGCCTGATTGTCGGGTTGGCGGTGCGCGACGACGCAGATTGGCAGGTACTCCGCTGCCAATCATGACCGCGACATCAACTTTGCCTTGCATGCTGACCCTCCCAACTTAATTAGCAACCTAATTAATAGGTATGCTAATTAATTTACCGGCGAGGAAACAGCAAAACCCTGCGCAGGTTAATTGCAGAAATTGCAACAGTCGCCCGACTGCCCGGGTTTTCTAACGCGGCTTTTCCGGTTTGTAGCCCAGGCGCAAACCACCCCAATGCCGGCCCTTGAGCATGATCGGTACCGAGAGATCGTGCATCAACTCGCCGGTGTCGCGCGTATAGGTTTGCAGCAACACGGCCTTCTGATGGCTGCCACAGCGGATCCCGGTGCGGTCAGCGAACTTGCGTTTGGTCCGGTTCTGCAAGGCATCGACCTGCGCGTCGCCCGTCAACGGCTGGCTGAACGCCTTGTTATGGGTCGGCACATAACCCTGCTGGGTGCAGGCGATGGCGAACACCAATCCTTCGTGACGCGGTAACAACGGTTCCTGGATCGCTGGCAGAACCTGATCGGTGTAGCGGTCGAAACGCGTCTGGTACTTGGCCGGACTGGTATTGGGAATAATCTGGTAATTGCGGTCGAACAGATCGTCGAGACTGATTCGACCGGCATCGATATCCGCCTCGAATCGCGCTGTAATCTGCGTAGCGCCTTCCCGGGCCAGGTCATAGATCCGCTGGTGATAGTCATCCAGCCCCACCTCGGCAAGACGCTCGCTGATGGTTTCGGCTTGCCCTTCCATTTGCACTGCTGCATGGGCCAGGCGTTGAGTCTGCTGGTCGCTGACCGCCAGGTCGCTGCGCATCTGTTCGATGGCGTGGAACAGGCTGTCGAGTTGTTCACGGTTGGTGTCTGCCCCCTGGGCGATTGCCCCGACCTGGGACTCGACACTCGCCGCCAGCCGGGCAATGTTCTCCAGGTGCTGCCCCGTCTGTTCGACCTGCTCGACGCCGGTATCAAGGTCGCTGGACAGTTGGCGGATCTGCTCCACCACCTGCGCGGTGCGTTGCTGGATGTCGGCCACCATTTCGCCCACTTCGCCGGTGGCAGTCGCCGTGCGTGCGGCGAGCCCACGCACCTCGTCGGCCACCACTGCAAACCCGCGACCGTGCTCCCCCGCCCGCGCCGCTTCTATCGCTGCGTTCAACGCCAACAGATTGGTCTGGCTGGCGATGGACTGAATCACCAGGGTCACGCGCTGGATATCATCGCTGCGCAGGCTCAAGGCTTCGATCAGTTCACGGCTGTTGCTGGCGCGCTGGCTGAGCTGATGCATGCGCGCAATGGACTCGATCAGTTGCGTACGCCCCACCGCGCCACTTTGATGAGCCTCGCTGGCGGCACTCAGCGCCTGGCGACTGAGCGTCGAGGTGGCCTGTTCGGTGGTGATCATGACCTCGGCGTTGCTGACGATCTGTGCCGCCGCCGTGAGCTGCGATTGCAGTTTGTCCGCCAGTTGCCGAACCGAGAACGCCACACCGGCGGCTGACAGCGCGTTATGGCTGGTGGTGTAGGAAAGATCGCGAGTCAACTCGCTGATGGCATCGGGGTTGTCGGAGGAAGCAGCCACCGGGGTCGCGCGCGAACGCAGGCGAGGCAGCCAGACAATCAATATGGCCAGGGGCAGCCCAAGGTAGAGCGACCATCCGCCCAACGTCATGCCACTTAACAACAGCATCAGGGCGATGCTTTGCAGCGTTGGCGTCAACCAGCGGTTTTTCGGCAACAGCACGGGTGCGGGCACTGCCGCAACCAGAGACCCGTCTCTCGTCATCATCGTTACCCCGGAAAGCTTCTAATTGTTGTCTTCGCATTAAACGCCACTATAAAGCCATTATCCATGAGCCTTTAGTCGTGAGCGTTGCAGCAGATCAATAGAACAACCGGGAAATCGAAGACGGCAGAAAACGAAGATCGCAGCCTGCAACAGCGCCCTACTTCAATTGCGTAGGAGCTGCCGCAGGCTGCGATCTTTTCAAAGGCAGTCCATCTTGATGGACTGCCTTGCAGAATCAGGCCTGACGCTGGTGCTTGTCGATTTGCTCGTGACGTTCCTGAGCTTCGATGCAGTACTTGGTGGTCGGGCTGATCAGCAGGCGCTTGAGGCCAATCGCCTCGCCGCTGTCGTCGCACCAGCCAAAGCTGTCTTCCTTGATGCGCTCAAGGGCTTGTTCCAACTGAGGCAGCATGCGCTGGTCGCGATCGATCGCGTTCACCAGCCAGGTGCGCTCTTCTTCGACCGAAGCCGCGTCTGCCGGATCGGCCGGGGTGTCCAGGCTTTCGATGGCGATGCGGTTCTGTTCGATGCGCTCATGGGTTTCGACTTTCATGTTCTGCAACAGCTCGGAGAAAAAAGCATGTTGCTCGGCATTCATGTAGTCATCCGCCGGCATGGCCAGCAACTTGTCCTTTGTCATTGATATCTCTATAAAAAAACGTGCATTAAGGCGAATTAGGGAGCGTTCCGGCAGACCTGGGGAGGCCATCGGAAAGGCGCCGTTTGTTCCAAGCGCCACCCGGCACTCAATTTACGAGGGGCGGCAGTCTACGGCCGACTTGAGGCCTCAGCAACTGAAAAGACAGCGAATTTGTCCGACAAAGCCCGGAAAATGCTCTACCGCAGGCTTTGAGGTGGTAATCGGAGTGCGTTTATAGCAAGAAATTCAACCGAGCGGCTGTATATAGATGACAAACGGCCTGCACCGGGCATATTCACGGTCATTTGCAGCGCTGCGAACCTCAGCTAAGGTTGTCCCTCCCGAAATGGCCATATAAAGGAAAGGACCATGAAGCTGATCGGTATGCTGGATTCGCCCTATGTAAGGCGCGCCGCCATTTCTGCCAAATGCCTGGGAATCACCCTGGAACATCAATCGGTCTCGGTGTTCCGCCACTTCGAACAATTCCAGCAGATCAACCCGGTGGTCAAGGCGCCCACGCTGGTGCTGGATGACGGTGAGGTGTTGATGGACTCGACACTGATCATCGACTATCTGGAAGTCTTGGCCGATAACAGCCTGATGCCCGTCGAACCGGGTCAGCGCCTGCGCGCGTTACGCCTGATTGGCCTGGCGCTGGCCGCCAGCGAAAAGTCCGTGCAGCTTTACTACGAGCGCAACTTGCGGCCGGTGGAAATTCAATTCGAACCCTGGGTGCAGCGCGTCGAAGGACAGCTGACGGCGGCCTATTCGGCGCTGGAGCGGGAGCTGGAAAAACAGCCGCTGAAGACTGACGGTTCGCTTGAGCAGGACGGCATCACGGTGGCAGTGGCCTGGAGCTTCACCCGATTGGTGGTGCCGGATCAGGTGAGTGCGGCGCAGTTTCCGCGGATCGCCGCGTTTACTGCGTATGCCGAGGAGCTAGAGGTGTTTGTCAGTACGCCGATTGACTGACAGATTCATTTCGCCTGATCTGCCGTCATCGCGAGCAAGCTCGCTCCCACAAGGGATTACATTCTCTTGTGGGAGCGAGCTTGCTCCGGGCGACGTTCCGACGAAACCTGGGCAGTCACCAGTGTCGCGTCCATGAACTTTTATTTAGAAAGCCTGCGATCATTTCTTGGCAAAATGCCGCACAACGTTGTGAACATTTAATCAGGCCAGCCTTATGACCCGCATCTTGACCATCGAAGACGACGCCGTGACCGCCCGGGAAATTGTCGCTGAACTGAGTAGCCACGGCCTCGACGTCGACTGGGTCGACAATGGCCGCGAAGGGCTGGAACGTGCGGTCAGCGGCAACTATGACCTGATCACCCTCGACCGCATGCTGCCCGAGCTCGATGGCCTGGCGATTGTCACCACGCTGCGGACCATGGGCGTGGCCACGCCGATCCTGATGATAAGCGCACTGTCCGACGTCGATGAGCGCGTGCGCGGCTTGCGTGCCGGCGGCGACGACTACCTGACCAAACCCTTCGCCACCGATGAAATGGCCGCCCGGGTCGAAGTCCTGCTGCGCCGGCAGAACACCGTGACCGCCCAGGCCACCACGCTGCGGGTGGCGGATCTGGAGCTCAACCTGATCAGCCACGAAGCCAGCCGCGACGGTCAACTGCTGACGCTGTTGCCCACCGAGTACAAACTGCTGGAATTCCTGATGCGCAATACCGGGCAAATCCTCTCGCGGATGATGATTTTCGAAGAGGTATGGGGTTACCACTTCGACCCCGGCACCAACCTGATCGACGTCCACATCGGCCGTCTGCGCAAGAAGATCGACCCGCCTGGCAATGTCCCACTGATTCGGACCGTGCGAGGCTCGGGTTATGTCATTGCCGAACCCGTCTAAAGGCTGGCGCTCTTCCAGCAGTCGTCTGCTGGCGCTCTACAGTTCGCTGTTCGTGCTCTGGAGCGGGATTCTCATGGGGGTCATGTACTACGAGGTTTCCGCTTACCTGGACAACCTGGCCAAGCATTCGCTGATGCAACGCCAGCACCTGTTTTCGCGCTTCTCGGGTGAACAACTGGTGGACGCCCTCGCCGTCAGCATGACCTTCGACATCCGCGGCATCGACGCCTACGGCCTGTTCGATGCCCGACACCGTTACCTCAGCGGCGCCCTGCGCTACATTCCGGATGGCTTGCCGCTCGATGGCAAGATCCACATGCTGCGCGATTGCGATGCCTCCGACGACAGCGACGACCAGACGCTGCCCGCCGACAGTTGCGACGCCGTGGCGACCCGCACCCTCGACGGCCGCTGGCTGGTGCTGGTGCGCGACAACGGTTCGCTGTTCGCCGTGACCCGGATCATCCTTCACGCCTTGTTCTGGGGTGTGACCCTGACCATTGTGCCGGGCATCGTCGGCTGGTCTTTGCTGCGGCGCCGGCCGTTGCGGCGCATTCGCGGGATTCAGGCCAGTGCCGAAGCCATCGTCGCCGGCGACCTGAGCCGGCGCTTGCCACTGTCCAATCGGCGTGACGAACTGGACATGCTCGCCGCCATCGTCAACGCCATGCTCGAACGCATCGAACGCCTGATGAACGAGGTCAAGGGCGTGTGCGATAACATCGCCCATGACCTGCGCACGCCCCTGACCCGTCTGCGCGCGCAGCTTTACCGCATGCAGCAGCAAGCCGGCGAAGGCTCGCCGCAGGCCATGCAACTGGACTTGGTGCTGGCCGAGGCCGATACGCTGATGGCGCGCTTCCGTGGATTGCTGCGAATTTCCGAACTGGAAGACCGCCAGCGCCGCTCCGGTTTCGTGCAAGTGGACCCGGTGGCATTGCTGCAAGAGCTGCATGAGTTCTACCTGCCCCTGGCGGAGGACGACGGCCTGGTGTTCCAGCTGCACCTGCCCGCGTCATTGCCACCCCTCCATGGCGACCGCGCACTGCTGTTCGAAGCGGTGGCGAACCTGCTCAGCAACTCGATCAAATTCACCCCGCCCGGTGGCGCGGTGGTCTTGCGCGGGGTCAATGCTGGCGGGCACACGCGGATCGAAGTGCTCGACTCCGGCCCGGGCATTCCCGAGGCGGAACGTGAAGCGGTATTCCAGCGTTTCTATCGCGCCGAGGCGGGCAATCATAAAAGCGGCTTCGGGCTGGGGCTGTCCATCGTCGCGGCGATTGTCAGCCTGCACGGGTTTACCCTGGAGGTGGGCAGTAGCGAACTGGGTGGCGCGCGGCTGGTGCTCGATTGCCGGCAGAGTCTGATTCCCCCGGCCTGATACAAATCTGCCTGAGCTGACACAGACCGTGTGGGAGCGAGCTTGCTCCGGGCGGCGTTCCGACGATGGCGATCCGTCAGGCAATGATGATTCGACTGACACGCCCTCTTCGCGAGCAAGCTCGCTCCCACAGGTTGCGCGTCTTTCCTGAACGTTTGATGCTTAACTGAGAAGACTCCAAAAGCCACCGAGCCAACACCATGAACCGCAACGACCTGCGTCGCGTGGACATGAACCTGTTGGTGATTTTCGAAACTCTGATGTTCGAAAAGAACCTGACCCGGGCCGGGGAAAAACTGTTTCTCGGCCAACCCGCCGTCAGTGCGTCGCTGGCAAAGTTGCGCGATCTGTTCGACGACCCGTTGCTGGTGCGCAACGGACGAACCCTGGAGCCAGCTACGGGCGGACGAGGCGCCGTTTGATATCAACCTGTCCGAACTGTCGATGGTCTGGAACGGGGTCAACGATAACGATCCGGCAGAACGCTGGTTGCGCTCGAAAATTGCACAGCACATGGCGGCGCCACTATCGGGGCGTTGTTCGACTGCAGGACCACCGGCTCGGACTCGCGCAAATACACCGGCATGTCGGTCACCGGTGGCATGGCCGGGATCTCGAAGTACATCTGCACCACCCAGCCACGGTGATAGCTGGCGTGGTTGACCACATGCATCAGCATCGCGCCAGCGCTCATGGTGCCGCTCTCGCCCGAGACAAAGGTGAATTCCAGGGGCTTGTCCAGGGAGGCATCGGTTTGCCGGGCGCTCCAGTCGCAGTACCAGCGATCGATTTCTTTTTGCGCCAGGCGCAGTTCGGACAGATCGGCATGCAGCAGGTCGTGTGAAGTCTTGAAGCCATGCCCCCGGCCTTCGAGATGCGCCTGCCAGATGCAATCCACCACGTACACGTGATTGAGGGTGCCGATCATGTTTTTGAACACCGACACCCGTTCTTTTTTGACTTCGCCCGGAGGGAGCGCCGCGAGGCTGTCAAAGAGGCGCTGATTGGCCCAGCGTTTGTAATCGGCCAGCAGGCAGGCAGTGCGTACGGTGATCATCAGAGTTCTCCGATGGCAGTAAGCGCACCCCCTAGCATAGACCCGATGGCCGCAAAGCAGCGCCAGCACTGATCATCGGTCGTTCAGCTACGCCATGTTCGGCGCAGCTGCTGCTATTGAAATCGGCAGCAGCAAGGCCATGAACTGATCGGCGTTGTCGGCAATAAAGCGGAAACGCTCCACGGAACTCTCGGCAACCACCGCGCATCCTAAATTATGTGGTACTTCCCTTATGCTTCATGCTGTCGGAGGACACCGTCATGCGCCGTCTGTTTATCATTTCTTCTCTGGTACTTTGTTTGCCCGCAGGTTCCGCTATGGCCAAAGTGGATGCCGAAGATGTCGCCACCTCGGCCGGGGTTTCCGCCTCGCTTTATTCGACGTTCAAAGACGACAAACTCATGATTCCCGCCCGGGATGACGCTTCCAGCTTCGTCGCCAGTGGCGGTGCGATTCGTGGTGCGTATCTGGAGGCGGTGTTGAAAAAGATCCGTCAGGACAATCCCGCCCTCAACAACGCAAGTGACGAAGACCTGGCCCGCGCCATTCTCGTCCAGGAAGGCGTTGCCGCCGATCATTGAAGATCGTCATCGCCAGTGGTGGGGCTTGTGACACCGGGATAGCGTTTCCAGCCCTACCGGGCGTGCGTGCCAGTGGACAAGCGAGCCCACCCGGCCACGAGTTGCGCATTGATACTCACCCCGCCGCACACCACGATCACCACGTCATGGGCATCAGCAATCGCCGGGTGATCGAGGTAGGCAAGCGCCAATGAAACCCCGCATGCCGGCTCGACCAGCTGCCGCAAATCGTTGGCATAACGCACCACGCCCATGATCGCTTCATCATCACTGAGCACCACGCACTCATGGGGAAAATCGCCGATGTGCCTGACCGGCCAGGCGGCCACTTGCGCGGCGCCCAGGGACGTGGCGACGGTGTCGATTTTCGCCAATCTGACCGGGTGCCCGGCCGCCACCGCCGCGGCGAACGACGCCGCGCCTTCGGTTTCGCAGGCAATGATGCGGCAATCGGTGCGCCCATGACGAGTCAGACCGGTGAGCAGCCCCGCCAGCAGGCCACCGCCGCCCACCGATGTCACCAGCGCATCGACTTGCGGGCAGTCTTCAAGGATTTCATCGACCATTGTGCTGTGCCCTTCCCACAACACCGGATGGTCGAAGGCCGGCACGAATTCGCTGTGTGGGTCCTGGGCGAGTTCCTGTGCCCGTTGATTGGCTTCGTCCCAGACCTTGCCGTGCACAATCACCTCGGCGCCGGTCTTGCTGATCCGCGCCCGGGTACTTTGCGGGGTGGTGTGCGGTACCACGATGCATGCCTTGAGCCCCAGGCGGGCAGCGGCCATGGCCGTGGCCAGCCCCGCGTTCCCGGCGGAGGGACAGACCACCTTGCGCTTGCCCTGCTGCTGAGCCCGGCTGCACAGCAAACCCATGCCGCGTAACTTGAACGAGCCGCTGGGTTGCAGGTTTTCCAGTTTCAGCCAGATACGGCGGGTCGGGGTCGACAGGCCAGGGTGCAGGATCAAAGGCGTTCGGATGTGAAGCATATGGGCTCCTGTTACACGCCACCGGCTCGCCGAGCTTGCGCGAGCCGGTGGTGAACGGTCCTCTCTCCCAAGCTTAGTTCACCCGGCCTCGGGGCGACCGTCTCAGCGATAACGCGGCGCCGCCACGGAGTTGCCAAACAACCCGGACAGCGTCCGGCGCTGGGCTTCGTAACGGTCCCACTGGCTGCCATCGTGCAAGCCTGGAATGGTCACCACTTCGCCGGCTGCCAGGCCAGCGAGTGCGGCATCGACCATGTCTTCGGCGGACATCACGATTTCCTGCGGCAGGTTCTCCACCGGGTTGCCGGCCTCGCTCCAGAAATCGGTGGCGGTCGCCCCCGGCAACACAGCCTGGATGCGTACGCCCTTGTCCGCCAGTTCATGCTGCATCGACTGGCTCAGGCTCAAGACGAACGCCTTGCTCCCGCCGTACACGCCGTTGAGGATTTCCGGAGCGATGGCGACGATGGAGGCGATATTGATCACGGTGCCGGTGCCCCGGGCGACGAAGCCGGGTACGGCGGCATAGGCCAGGCGCATCAACGCCGTCACGTTGAGGTTGATCATCGCTTCCATGTCGTCCACGGGACTGCCAAGCAGCGGCATGACGCCACCGACCCCGGCGTTGTTGACCAACAGGGTGATGCTGGCGTCGTTATGCAGGATCTGTTCGACCCGCAGCGAATCCGCCTTGTTCGTCAGGTCGGCGGCCACCACCTCCACGGTGCGCCCGGTTTCGTCGCTCAAATGGTTGGCCAGGGCATTGAGCTTGCCCTGGCTGCGGGCCACCAGGATCAGGTCGTAACCCTGCCGGGCCAGGCGGTCGGCATACACCGCGCCAATGCCCGAAGAAGCGCCGGTGATCAGTGCAGTGCCTTTGGATGAGAGCGCCATGGTGCAATTCCTCTACGGTGAGGCGAGAGATTCGCCGGGTGCTGACCGTTATAAAGGGGCTTACGATTGTCTCAAATGACGTTTAAAGTACGTTTTTAGGACGCAACCGTTTGAGGGCAGGCCAATGATCCGCGTGGCGTTCGTGGTTTTCGAGGGTTTCCAGTCCATGGCGCTGGCCGCCATGCCGGTGTTCGAGTACGCCAATTTCAGTGCCGCAGAGGCGCTGTATGACGTGCGCGTGCTGTCGGAAAACGGTCACAACCTACGCGCCTCCGGCGGCTTGAGCGTCGGTACCGAGGCCTTCGACGGGCGCGTGTTCGACACGGTGATCGTGGTCGGCGGCGACTCCATCGTCGAACAGGCACCCGAGGCCGTGCTGGATTACCTGCGGGCCAGCATCAACACCGCGCGGCGTACGGCGTCGATCTGCTCCGGGGCGTTCGTCATGGCCCAGGCTGGCTTGCTCGACGGACGGCGGGCCACCACCCACTGGGCCTATGCCCGGGAACTGCAGGCGCGGTTTCCGGCGATCAAGGTCGAGGCTGATCGCATCTACGTGATCGATGGCTCGATCTGGACCTCCGCCGGCATGACGGCGGGCATCGACCTCGCCCTGGCCATGGTGGAAAAGGACCACGGCGCCGAGCTGGCCCGGGCCGTTGCGCAAAAATTGGTGATGTACCACCGCCGCGCGGGCGGCCAGTCGCAACACTCGGCGCTGCTGGAGCTGGAGCCGAAATCCGATCGCATTCAAACCGTGCTCGGCTACGCCCGGGAACACCTGGCCCAGCCCCTTTCGGTGGAACAACTGGCACAAGTGGCCAACCTCAGCCCCCGGCAATTCAGCCGGGCGTTTCGCGCCGAAACCGGGCAATCGCCGGCCAAGGCCATCGAAAACCTGCGCCTGGAAGCGGCGCGACAGATGCTCGAACGCGGACGCCTGACCCTCGACCAGATCGCTGTGGAAACCGGGTTCACTGACCGCCGACGCATGCGCGAAACGTTCCTGCGGGTGTTCGGGCAACCGCCACAGGTGATTCGGCGCAATGCGCGAGCAGAGGTGCCTTGATCGCGCCCTCGCCCGGCTTGGGAAGCATCGGAATCTACACTGAACCTGACGGAGGTTACTTTTGGAGGCACCATGAAAATTTCGGCCAAACTGGCGTTTTTCGCCGTCGTCAGCACCCTCGCCTACCTCGCCCTGGCAATCTGGGGGCTGGGTGGTTTCACGGCTTACTTCAGCCACGGTTCACTGGTCGTCATTGCCCTGGCGACCCTGATCATGGCCGTCGTATCACTGTTCACCGAAGTCAACCTGAGTTCGGGGGAACGCGAAGACCGGGCCAACCGCTGGGTCATTCCGGCCTTCGGCGTGATCGGGTTGCTGAGCGGCTTTCTGCCGGCCTATACCGACCGCATCGATTTCTGGACGTTTGGCGGTGAGGGCGTGCGCTGGCTCGGGGCGCTGTTGTTTATCTTCGGCGGCGCGCTGCGGTTGTGGCCGGTGTTTGTGCTGGGCAAGCGCTTCAGTGGGCTGGTGGCCATTCAGCCGGGGCATCGACTGGTCACCGAGGGGATTTACCGCAACCTGCGCAACCCCAGTTATCTGGGGATGATGGTCATCGGCATGGGTTGGGCACTGGCCTTTCGTTCTGGTGTCGGGCTGATACTGGTGGCGTTGACGCTGATCCCGCTGATCGCGCGCATTCACGCTGAAGAAGCCTTGCTCAGGGCGCAGTTCGGCAGCGAATACGTCGCCTATTGCGCCCGCAGCTGGCGGTTAATCCCGAGACTTTACTGACAGGAACACTGATCCCCTGTGGGAGCGGGCTTGCTCGCGAAAGCGGAGTATCAGTCGACATTGCAATTGCCTGACACACCGCCTTCGCGAGCAAGCCCGCTCCCACAGGGGAAATGTGTTGCTCACAAAAACTGCAAACGAATCAGACCGTCGGCATCCACGCTCGCGGCAACCATGTCATAACCTGCCAACGTCCCATGCAACGTCTCGATCGGCTGTTCATGGGTCGCCGTGACAATCATCAAATCCGCCCCCGCCGCCTCGGCCGCCAGAATCCCCACCGTGGCGTCTTCAAAAACCAGGCACTGCCCAGGCTCGACGCCCAAACGCCGGGCCGCGAGTTGGTACCCCGCGGGGTCGGGTTTGCCAGCCGTGACGTCCTCTGCCGTCACCATCACCTCAGGCTCGGGAATCCCCGCCGCCGCCATCCGCCGCAACGCCAGCTCCCGCGGGGCGGAAGTGACAATCGCCCATTGGCTGGCTGGCAAAGACCGCAAGAATTTCGCCGCGCCAGCCACTTCGAATACCCCATCGACGTCGACGATTTCCGCTTCGGTAATCCACGCGGCTTCAGCTTCGGCGTCTACCCCGGGCAAGCCCAGGCGCCTGATGGTGTCGATGGCGCGGGCACCGTGAATGGTCGGCAGGAAGCTGTTGACATCGACACCATGGCGCACCGCCCAGGTGGTCCAGACCCGCTCGGCGGCGGCAATGGACGTCAGGACCGTACCGTCCATGTCGAACAGGAAGGCACGGTAAGTCGAGTTGAATACGGAGTGATCGGACAAGGAAAAGAACCTCGCAGGTGCCAGACGGATTTGCCCGGCAATGTAGCATCTGCGCGTAGGTCAGTTGAGTCGTTTGGACTTGAAGGTCTGGCCCACGCAATCGAGCAGTCCGCCAATCATCCAGGGTTTCTTGATGAACGAGACCGCGTGCCGCACGCCTGCGCTTTCAGGGGTTTCGAAACCGGACATGATCATGATCGGCTTGTCCGGCCAGCGATCGCCGAACTGGTTGGCCAGGTCCGCGCCGTTGAGCGTGCCGGGCATGGTGATGTCTGTCAGCAGCATGTGCACCTGCGGCGCATGCTGTTCCAGATAGATCGCTGCCGCATCCGCACTGATTTTCGGCTCGACGACAAAACCCTCCTCCTGAAGAATCTCACAGAGAAACTCCAGAATCAGCGGGTCGTCCTCAACCACCAGAATCAACCCGCCAGGAAGATCCCCACCCGCCGTCGGTACTCGACTCATGACCGTGCCGCTCCCTGATTGCCTCAATGATTTCGCAGGCTCTAACCCGCTACCTAAAAGGTATGAGCAGCGGACTCGGTGGAAATTCATTTTTGATGCAGCCAGGCGACCGGTATCAAGCGTCCTGATCAATCTTGCCCATCAGGCGGCTGCCCTGGATCACTTCATCGATGTCCTTTTGAGCGGCGACAAAAACCTGTGGGAGCGGGCTTGCTCGCGAAGGCGTAGTGTCAGTCGCTATCAATGTTGACTGATACACCGCTTTCGTCGGAACGCCGCCCGGAGCAAGCCCGCTCCCACAGGGGATTTCGGCTGTTTGGACTTATTGCGACATTTCGCTTTTTTTCATCGCATCCTTGGACATCGCATCTTTTTTCATCGCGTCCTTGGACATGCTGTCTTTGGACATGGCGTCCTTGGACATCGTATCGGTCTTCTTCATTGTGTCTTTTTTCATCGCATCCTTGGACATGGCGTCCTTGGACATCGAATCCTTGCTCATGCTGTCGTTGCTCATGGTGTCGGCGGCAAAAACACTGGCAGCACCAACGGCCAGGCACATGGACAGAACAACAGTGGTCAACTTTTTCATGATGAAACTCCTTGGAGCGTGGGTTGTGGAGGTGTGAACTGGCCAGGCACCCGTCAGCTGCCACCGAACCAGTTGTAGCCCTGGTCTTCCCAGAAGCCACCCGGATAGGTGTTAGTGACGAACATCGCCTGGATATGTTTGGGGTTCTTGTAGCCGAGCTTGGTGGGCATGCGCAGCTTCATCGGGAAGCCGTATTCGCGCGGCAGCACCGCGCCGTCATAAGTCAGCGTCAGCAGGGTTTGCGCATGCAGCGCGGTGGCCATGTCGATGCTGGTGTAGTAGTCGTCGGCGCATTTGAAACCGACGTATTTGGCGTCTGTGTCAGCGCCGATGCGTTTGAGGAAGTCGCTGAAGCGCACGCCGCCCCAACGCCCGATCGCGCTCCAGCCTTCGACGCAAATGTGCCGGGTGATCTGCTCGGTCTGGGCCATGGCGCGCAGCTCTTCGAGGCGCCAGCTGCGCTTGTCGGCGACCAGGCCCGTGACTTCCAGGCGATAGCCCTCCTCCTCCACCGTCGGCACCTCGTCGATGCCGTAAAAGGCATTGAAGGGAAACGGCCGGGTGATCATCGATTCGGGATAGGTCGGCGCCATCGCGTTGGGGTTGAACAGCCAGCCCTGCACCCGGTCGTTGAAGCGCGACATGGACGACAGCGCGGTCTCGACGCTTTCGTTGTCGGTAATGTTGCAACCGGACAACATGGCCACGCCGCCGAGGGTCAGGCCACGCAGCAGGAACGAGCGGCGCGAGCGGTCTTCGATCTGCGGGGCGAGGATCTTGCGAGCGTCGGTCAGGATCGACGCCTCGTCCAGCCCGGGTACCTGAATGCGCTTTTTCATACCTGCTCCTTGCGGCCGACGATCATGGCCAACAGCGTTTTCGGCACCAGCGCCACCATCAGCAGATGCACCGCCACGAAGGCCACCAACAGCGCCATGGCGAAGAAATGCACACGACGCGCGCCTTCGTAACCGAACAGCAATTCACGCAACAGCGGGAACTGCACCGACTTCCACAACACCAGCCCGGAGAGCACCAGCAGCGTGATGTCGACCATCACGAATAGGTAAGCGACGCGTTGCACCTGGTTGTAGTGGCTGAGGTCGGCGTGCCCGAGTTTTCCGCGCAACGCGGCCCACAAGTCATGCAGCACACCTTTGGGCGAAACCGGGAAGAAACGCCGCTTCAGGCGTCCGCTGAACAGGTTGAAGGCCAGGTAGATCAGGCCGTTGATCGCCAGTAACCACATCGCCGCGAAATGCCATTGCAGCGCACCACCCAGCCAGCCGCCGAGGGTGATCGACTTGGGAAAACTGAATTCGTAGATCGGTGAGGCGTTGTAGATGCGCCAGCCACTGGTGACCATTACCAGCACCGCCAGGGCGTTGAGCCAGTGGGTCAGGCGTAGCCAGCGTGGATGACTGGACTTGGGTGAAGCAGTGCTCTGCGACATGTCCGGCTCCCGTTTGTTGTTGTTCGTTGGAGCCGATTATGGGAGCCGGAAGATCGCCAAATCCTCACGTAAAGTTAAATTAAACGTGATAACTGGCCTGTCACTGCTGACGCGAAGAACCTGTGGGAGCGGGCTTGCTCGCGAATGCGTAGTGTCAGTCGCTATCGATGTTGGCTGACACACCGCTTTCGCGAGCAAGCCCGCTCCCACAGGGTTTTGTGTGGTCCGCCCATTGCGCAATTATGGTTAAATGCCGCCCCTTTCCATGCTGCCGACCCGACCCGATGACCCCTGAAGCCCTCGCCACCCTCAACCAGCACCTGCTGACCGCCCTGGCGGCCGCCCCCGCCGAAACCCGTCGCCTGTTCCACGGCCGTGGCCGCTGCTGGCCGGGGCTGGAGCAAGTGACCGTGGACTGGTTACAGGGCGTGGTGCTGGTGGCGCTGTTCAAGGAGCCGGAAGCGGCGCAACTGGAAGACCTGAAGCAGGTGCTGATGACGGTCACCCGGTCTGAGCAATGGGCAAAATCCGGTGCCCACACGCTGCTGTTGCAACATCGCTACCTGCTGCAAAGCACCACCGAGTGGCTGCTCGGCGAAGTGATCGAGGAAATGACCATCACCGAGGGTGGCCTGAAGTACCGGGTGGACCTGGGCCGCAAGCAGAACACCGGGTTGTTCCTCGACATGCGCTACGGCCGCGACTGGGTCCGCGCCAATGCCGAAGGCAAGCGGGTATTGAACCTGTTCGCCTACACCTGCGGCTTCTCGGTGGCGGCCATCGAAGGTGGCGCGACGCATGTGGTCAACCTCGACATGTCCAGCCCGGCCCTGAGCCGTGGTCGCGACAACCACCGGCTCAACGGCCACGACCTGAGCAACGTGACCTTTCTCGGCCACGACCTGTTCAAATCCTGGGGCAAAGTGATCGGCAAGGGGCCGTATGACCTGGTGATCATCGACCCGCCGTCGTTCCAGAAAGGCAGCTTTTTGCTGACCAAGGATTACCAGCGCGTACTGCGCCGGTTGCCGGAATTGCTCAGCCCTCAAGGTACCGTGCTGGCGTGCATGAACGACCCGGCGTTCGGTGCCGACTTCCTGATCGATGGTGTGACCCGTGAGGCGCCGAGCTTGCGGTTCGAGCAGCGGCTGGAGAATCCGCCGGAGTTTCCGGATGCGGATGTCGAGTGTGGGTTGAAGGCGTTGGTGTTCAAGTTGCAAGGCTAGAAGATCGCAGCATGGACACTACTAATGCGGATTCCATTTAAACGCTAGTGAATACCAGACTGTTTGCTCAGCGAAAGTCTGTGTATCCCGTTGTGGCCCCCATCTCAAGTGTACCGATAGTGCCACGTCATTCTCGGCTTGGAGACTTTGGTCTCATGTCGCTCCGCATAGGCTGACCAACGCCACTAGCCACCCCAGCAGAGGAAAGTACTGAAAAACGTACATAAACGATAAAGTCAGCCGAATTAAAAACTCTTTCTCCATTCTCACTTTTAAATGTCATTGTCTCTGGAACCTGTTTGAAATCCGTAGCGACAAGTTTAAAGTCATCCATAATTTTTTTTGTTGACTTCCCATTAGGCGTTTCAGTAAAAAAAACCTTCAATTTTTCTTCTGATGTTCCTTTCGCCTCATGCATCTTCCTGAGCGTCTCTTGATTCGTAACCGTCTGTCTTTTCAAAACAAAAGGAAGATATCCAAAATAGTTATTCATCCGAGAAACCGCGACATACTGAAATTTTGTCACGTCACTTGCAAAATATCTGCGTGTTTTGCTTTCTTTATAATTAGATTTAAATACCCACTCAGACATATCATATGAATTATTAAACATATCACCTCCACTATAGGACTCTATTGTTTTCTCACCAACAAAATGATGACGCAATTTATTAGTAACAAACGCAACTCGCCTTTTTTCCTCATCACTCGACTGGTGATAGCGCATTTCCAGATCAGGATCAAAATTTGGAACAGCACTCCCAGTAGCGACAATAACTTTGAACGCATGCCTCCATAATTCCATGGCACTTTCTTTATTTAAGCCAATTTTATCAAAAAATATAACTGGATTATTATTTACCATTAAGAACCTATTTGGTCCGGAAATATCACCAGCCGGATCTGGACAAATCCACCGCTGTAACCACGGTGCGTAATATCGGTAGCCATAGTAATAAAGCCCGGTCGCATCCCGTTCTTTACCCGAGTAGCGGATGGTTTTGTACTTCGCCACCAGTGCACTTTTCCCCGCCCAGCACGCTGTCCCGCCATAGGGGTAATAGTGCTCCTGAGTCCGCACGCCCGCCTCGTCGTCCAGTTCCAGCGTGCTGGAACCGAGGTGATCACTGAGGTTGTAACGCAACTGGTCACTGTGCTCACCTTGGGGCCAGTGCAATGCCCACACATTGCTGCGCCCGGCTTCGACGCTGATGACGTGGTGCTCTTCGCCATCGGCCTGGCGGTGGATTTCCAGACCGGGGAGGTAACGGACTTCGCTGCGCAGGGTCCTGCCGCTGCTGTGGGCGAATCCCGTTTTGCGCAAGCGGTGGCCGGGGCGGTCGTAGCGGTAGCATTCGTAGTCGTCGGGCTCGGTTTCGCGTTTGACCAACGTGACTTGGTGCAATTGATTACGACTGTCCCAGAGCATGGCTTGCCCGCGTTGCAGCTCCCGTTGATTGCCACCGGCATCGAAACCCGACGCGATTTCAGGCTCGCCCGGCAGCGAGCCGTCATCGCGCTGCGCGAGGCTACGGTTGCTTCGTGTCGAGGTAAACATCGAGAAGCCGGGCGCGCCGCTGTGGTGGCGGCTAATCAAATTCCCGCCCCGGTCATACTCGAAGCGTTGGGTGTAATTGCGCCGCTGGCTGGGGTCCAGCGGCGTGGGCAGCAGTGTTGGCAGGGCTGGGCCATGACTCGGCTGGCTGACCTCCCAGCCCTGGGCTTCGACCAGTTGATACAGGCTGTCGTAGCGGTAGCGGTTGATCGGCTCGATGCGCTGGTTGTTGAAATGGCTGACGGCTTGGGACTGGTCGTGCAGCCTGACGATATTACCCGCCGGGTCGTAGACGTAGTTCAGGTCCTGCAAGGGCTTCTGGTTTCCGTCTGCCGCCATCAGCCGAATCAGCCGGCCGTCTTCGGCAGCGTACTCGGCGTGGGTCAGCACACCATTGCCGGCGGTTTCGCGTTCGACCTGATCCTGGGCGTTGTAGCGAATGTTGTGGACCAAGGATTGTGGCTGCTTGCTCTCACCGGCCATTTGCAGCCAGACTTCACTCGGTTTGCCCGCCACGTCGTAGCCAAAGGTGCGAGCGTTGCCCATCGCATCGATTTGTCGCTGAAGCTCACCAGTGGGATTGAAACGGTGGCGGGTGATGAATGATTGAGCTTCCAGGTACTCCTCTCTGGCATCGATTTCGGGCGGCCAGTCGGGTGTTTCAAGCTCGAGGAGCAAGCGTTGCTCTTCAACCAGTGCTGAACCGGCGAGCCCGTAGTCAGCAGCCCAGTGTGTGCCCGCCGGATGGTCATGACGGATCACCTGTCCGCACTGGTTGTGCGCTGCGTACGCGGGTTCGGAGCCACCATAGGTCAAGCGTTCCACCACACGAAGTCGTTCCCCCGCGTCCTGTTCCGTGACGGTGATGGGCCGCTGTTGTCCGTCGAACACCGTGTGACGCTGACTGCCTCGTGCATCCCAGAACGAACAGGGCGAACCGGCCTGGTCCGGCAAACTCAGCTGCCACCCGGCATCGACGCTGTCCGTCAGCAACGGTTGACCGTTCAAGCCGTAGATCGTGGTCAGGTTCGGCGTCGGCGCCGTGCCCCACAACCGAGGGTCCCACGACTCGACCAAGCGCCCTGCCGCGTCGAAGCGTTGCCGGGTGATACGCGGATCAATCTCCGGGCTGTCAGGATGACGGCAATAGCCCACGCTGCGAACCGTCAGGGCGCGTGGATCGATGACCGACAGCGTCGGTGTCGCGGCGTGGTGGTGAGCGTTCACGGCATTGACGATCCTTCGCTTTGACTGAGGACAGACTGGGCCTTTTTTGGCCGGACCGAAACTGTAAGAAGTTACAGGTCGGCGCCTGTGAAATCGCCATCGTCGGAACGCCGCCCGGAGCAAGCTCGCTCCCACAATGAATCGCGCCGAATGGATATCCGTGGGTTGTCAGCCAGATCATGTTGACGGTGGTTGTGTTGCTGGTGGCGGTGATTCAGTTGGGTGGGGATCGGTTGGCGCTGGGGTTGAACAAGCGCTGACGAGCTGAAAGTCACCGTGCTTTTGTGGCGAGGGAGCTTGCTCCCGCTGGGCTGCGAAGCGGCCCCAAACCATTCAATGCGCAGTGTCAGTGAAATTCTGGTGTCAGATTTTACGATTGCTGCGCAATCGAGCGGGAGCAAGCTCCCTCGCCACAGGTGATAACAGACTTCCAGAGGGAAGTTTTCGTACAGGAAAATCAGCGCTTTTGCAGGCCCGTTCCCTTTCTTTTGCAGGACATTTCCTAGATCATTTCGCTCGCTTGCGCCTGCCATTTTCCGTGGCTAGTCTCGGTCCGTCACTGCTCATCAGTGATCGGGTTTAGTAGCCCGGAACAATAGGCGCATAGCGATTCCATGCTCATGTCCGGCAAATTTTGCCGCATGCAGAATATGGTGGCTGTGCGTGGGGCACCTTCGGGTGCACCGGTTTTTCCTATTGACCGGCCTACTAACCTGCGTACAGCCGCCACCCAATCGTTTAGTAGGCGATAAGTGATGGCTCCCATGCAGCAATAGGAGCAACACTCATGGAAAGATCCGTACCCGATCCACCTCCCGAAACCCCCACCAACGAAACCGTCACTGAAGACCGACTCAGGGATCGATCAGCGCTCTACCGTGCGATTGACTTTCACCTCACCGGCGACCAACCCACCCGCCCCGATGAACTGCGCTTTTACAACGTCAGCAACGACGTGAGCTTTGAAGATACCCAGCTCTATATCGCCGACCTGCTGCGTTGCGCTTCGGTCACGGCGTATCAGTGTGGCGATCAACTCAAGGGCGCTGATCGGGCCCTGGTGTTTTCGATCTGGCATTTACTGGAGATTGCCAAGGCGATGGTGGATCGGTCTATTGAATGTCTGGGAATGAAGCAGGGCTGAGCAATCGGTTATCAGTGTTATCACCATCGCGAGCAGGCTCGCGATGGCTCGGGCCGCGGTCGGACGCAACCGTCCACTCAGTCAGCTGAAGGGCTGCTGATCATCAGCGAGGCGCACTGGCAACAGCACACCCCATGACCGTTCAACGCGGCCGCAACACCAGCGCAAACAACTCGCCATGCCCGTTCACATTGAGCTTGTGATAGAGGTTGCGCCGGTGCACTTTCACCGTCTCCGGGGAGATGCCCAATTGCTGGGCGATGGCCTTGCTGGAGAAGCCCTGGAGAATCAGGCGCGCGGTTTCGATTTCCCGCAGCGTCAGGCGTGCGTCGAAGCGATCGAGCAAGGTCGCCAGGTCGCCGGCCGGTGGTTCGGCGGCCGGCCCTTCCAGCGGCAGCAAATCCAGGTGTCGGCGCATCGCCGCCAGCACCCAGTCACGCACGCACAGCAGGCGGCCCTGCTCCTCAAGGCTGAAGCGTGTCGCACGCCCCAGGGACAGGCCGAGCACGGCGCCATCGACGTTAACCATGAATTGCAACTCGTCCCCACCGACCACGGCGCTGAAGTAACTCAGGTAGTACTCGCTGTGCTGGAACTGGTCGGGGGCCACCGATTCGAGGCTGTGCAAACCGTCGGCGATGCCCGCGCAGGCGGCTTGGTAGAACGGGTCGAGCAGGTACATGCCGGCGCGGTAGTCCGCCAGTTCTTCATGTTCTTCGGTGCTGCCCTTGGCATCGAAATCGATCAGCAGGCGCGGCACATGGCCCGGACGCATCAGCGCTACCAGCGCGTTATCCAGCGGCACCAGCAAGCGCAAGGTATCCACCAGCGCACGCCAGAAACTGTCCCGCCCCACCGCCGTGAAAACCCGCGCCAGCCCCTGGTGCACCGGCAACTCTTTCAACAACGCGTCCACGCACTACCCCTTTTGAGTAACCCATGATGGGAATGGGTGAAGGCCACCCCGGTCGATACGCTGCAAACTCCTGATTACCACCGGCCGCAACAGGCCAGGAGTGCCGCATCATGAGTCGTCACCGCTTGTATTTCAATCTGGGGTTTGGTGCCTGTCTGGCGGTTTCGCTGTCGGCTTTTGCGGTCGAAGCCCCGACGGTGCACGTGTACAACTGGTACGACTACATCGGCCCCACCACCTTGCAGGACTTCAAGCGTGACACCGGGATTGCGCCGGTCTATGACACCTTCGACAGCGCCGAAGTGCTGGAAGGCAAATTGCTCACCAGCCGCAGCGGCTACGACGTGGTGGTGGCCAGCAACTTCAGTCTACCCACGCTGATCAAGGCCGGTGCCCTCGCCCCCCTGCCCCGTGCGCAGATGCCGGACTTCAAGAACATGGATGCCGATCTGCTGGCGAAACTGGCCAACAACGATCCAGGCAACCAGTACGCCGTGCCGTACCTGTGGGGCACCAACGGCATCGGCTACAACATCGACAAAGTACGCGCGCTGCTGGGTGACAAGGCGCCGGTGGATTCCTGGGACCTGGTGTTCAAGGAAGAGAACCTGGCCAAACTCGGCGAATGCGGCGTGGCCATGCTCGACTCGCCGTCGGAGATGCTGCCGGTGGCCCTGCACTACCTTGGCCTGCCGCCCAACAGCACCAACCCCGAGGACTACAAGAAGGCCGAAGCGCTGCTGCTCAAGCTGCGTCCGCATATCGCCTACTTCAACTCGTCGAAATTCATCAGCGACCTGTCCAATGGCAACATCTGCGTGGCGGTCGGCTGGTCCGGGGCGATGCTCGAAGCCAAGAACACCGCCGAGCAGGCCGGCAACGGCGTGAAAATCGCCTACAGCTTGCCCAAGGAAGGCGCGCCGGTGTGGTTCGACACGCTGGTGCTGCTCAAGGACGCCCCGCACCCGGAACAAGGCATGGCCTTCATCGACTACCTGATGCGCCCTGAGGTCATCGCCCCGGTCAGCGACCACCTCAACTACCCCAACGGCAACCGCAGTGCGACCACGCTGGTGGCCGAAGCGACCCGCAGCAACCCGGCGGTTTATCCACCCGCCGAAGCGATGGCGACCTTGTTCACCCTCCAGCCACTGCCGCCGGCTACCGAGCGCGTGCGCACGCGGATCTGGAGCAAGGTCAAAAACGGTCAGTGAATCCACTGCATTTCCCTGTGGGATTGTGGTGCCCGGAACATCCCTTTTTCAGCCACGATTTGAAGATGAGAAAACCATGAAACCACGCGCCCGCGACCTGAACATCCCGATCGGCCAACTGCAACCCGGCCCGCTCAATGCCATCACCGACGTCCCTGGCGTAAGGGTCGGCCACAGCGATGTACGAGGCCGCACGGCCAATGGCCGCGACATCCTCACGGGCGTCACCGTCATCGAACCGCGCGCCGGCTCCACCAGCCAACAACCCTGCTTTGCCGGTGTGCATGTGCTCAACGGCAACGGCGATGCCACGGGGCTGGAGTGGATTCGCGAGGCCGGCTTGCTGACCAGCCCCATCGCCTTCACCAACACCCACAGCCTGGGCGTGGTGCGCGACGCGCTGATCGTGCTCGACCGCGAGCAGCAGCCGGATGACGGGCGCCTGTACTGGAACATGCCGGTGGTGCTGGAAACCTTCGACGGCTTGCTCAACGACATCAACGGCTTTCACGTGAAACCGGAACACGTGGCACAGGCCGTGCGCTCGGCGACGGGTGGCCCGGTGGCCGAAGGCAATGTCGGCGGTGGCAGCGGCATGATCTGCCACGAATTCAAGGGCGGCATCGGCACCGCGTCGCGCCGCTTGAACAGCGCCCAGGGCGGCTGGACGGTGGGGGCGATTGTTCAGGCCAACCACGGCATCCGCCATGAACTGCGGGTCGATGGCTACCCGGTCGGGCGCTATATGGAACAGGTCGATTCGCCGTTCCTCAAGGCCTCGCTGCCCCATCCGGGCATGGGTTCGATCGTGGTCTGCCTGGCCACCGATGCGCCGTTGCTGCCGCACCAGTGCACCCGCCTGGCCCAGCGCGCCAGCCTCGGCCTGGCCCGCACCGGCGGCGGCAATGAAGACCACAGCGGCGACATCTTCATCGCCTTCGCCACCGGTAACGATCACGTGCCACCGGCTGCCTACGAGAGCAAGAAAGCACCGACCACCCACAACCTGAGCATGGTCAACAACGACCACATCAGCGAGCTGTTCCTGGCCGCCACCGAAGCTGTGGAAGAAGCCATCATCAATGCCCTGCTCGCCGCCGAAACGGCCGAAGGCAACGGACATGGAGTGCAGGGGCTGGATGCCGAAACCCTGCTCAAGGCGTTGCGTCGCGCCGGCTGGCCGGGGGATGCGACTAGCGGTACTTGAGTGAAACACTAGGTCTTTTTAGGATGAACTTACGCAGCCGCTTGTTTGTGCAAGCCGCTGCGTAGGTGGTGAGTGAACTGAACCACTATCAAGCTCACCGCTTGCTTCATGCGCATCTTGAGCCTCACGGCTCCACTTCCTCCCCATCAAGAGCTTTGAGGCTCTTTTTTTACCTCCGAAAAACACACATTCCCCACAGGGGGGATTTTCATTGTGCTTCGCTGGTGCACAACGACCGCCACGCCGCCTCCGCCAGCATGTCCCGGTACGCCTTCGGGCTGCCCTTGACCCGGCCCGACAACCAGGCGCGGCAGTAACTGTCTGCCTGGCCGACGATCAGCGACGGGATCAACTCCGCCGGGAAACTCCCCAGTTCATTACCCTGCGCCCCCAGCCATTCCAGCAACTGCCTGTTGCGCGTCTTGTTGCGGGTGGCGAGTTCGTCCTTGAACGGCCCCTTGGTGACGGCAAACCGCGCGTGGTACTGGAACCGCGCCCACTCCGGCTGGCTATCGACCCAATCCACATAACTGTGCACCAGCGCATGCACCCCTGCTTGAGTGGTTTGAGCCTCGGCGAGATAGCTGTCGCGCAAGCGGGCCTGATCATCGAGGGCGGTAAAAAACAGCGCCGCCACCAGGCCTTCCTTGTTGCCGAAATGGTGATAGATCGCACCGACACTGGTATCGCATTCGGCGCGGATCATTTCGATGGTCGTGGCCTCGATCCCCTGTTCGTTGAACAGGCCGAGGGCCTTTCTAAAGATGTCGCGCTTGAGTTCGGCGCGTCGTCCGGGGTAGCAGCGTTCGAGCAGATCGGCGGTTTCCATGCGCAAAGACAGTCCGGAAAAGTCATAGGTGAGGGCTGGCGGTTACCAGCGAACAAGTGGCGCTAGGTTGACAGATTTCCCTTCGACAGAATACTGTTCCGCCACAGAACATTATTCTGTTTCGGAACATTATTCTGCAAACCGTCATCCTCAAGAGGCAAAAAAATGAGTCAGTTCCTCAGCATGTTCAACAGCGCAGGCCCAGAAGCATTCAGCAAAATGGCCTGCCAGGTGGCGCCCTACTTCTCCACCATCAACCCGCTGGTCAAGGACCTGCGCAAAGGCTCCGCCACCGTGCACGTACCGTTTGCCCGGGAAATCACCAATCATTTGGGTACGGTGCATGCGATTGCCATGTGCAACGCCGCCGAACTGGCCGCCGGGATGATGACCGACGTTTCCATTCCCGCTGGTGCACGCTGGATTCCCAAAGGCATGACCGTGGAATACCTGGCCAAGGCCAAGAGCGATGTGACGGCGGTAGCCGAGGGGGACGCAGTGGACTGGACCACCGAAGGCGACAAGATCGTGCCGGTGGACATTCACGATGCCGAGGGCAAGAAGGTCTTCACGGCGCGGATAACCATGAATGTGAAGCTGGCCTGACACTGATTGAAAGGACAGGTAAAGCGCGGACCAATGTGGGAGCGGGCTTGCTCCCACAGGGGAGTTGTGGTGTTTAGGAGAGTTCGGTCAGACCAGGCGCAATCGAGGTCCGCTAGCTGGTATGGCATCTTCTCCGAGCCGCCCCCGCACAAACTCCTGAGCCTTGCGCGTCAACTGGTCCAGATGCCGGTCGCGCTGTTTTTCCGCGTCGGTCATGGCCCGCTTGCCATGCTTTTGCAGCAGGTAGGTATGAATCTGCCGCACTTCCAGCGAGCTGTAGATCGACGCCACATCCAGCAGCGCCATCAAGCCATCGGTGGCGTAGTCGCGGGTGTTCATCAACACCTGGGTCGCACGCACGCCCACCACCTCAAAGCCCATCGCCTCGAAATACGGCACCTTGGCCACCGCGCAGGTCAGCTCGGCATGGGGATAGCGACCGACCATTTCCCGCAGCATCCGCCGGGCCACGCCCTGGCGCCGATACTCGGCCTGCACCGCCATGTACGCCACGCCGCAGGCCTCGGGGTCGTCCTGCACCGGCAGGTACAGCACAAAGCCAGTCACCTTTTGCGGGTCGTCTTCGTCCGTGGCAACGATCAACTCCACGGCAATGCCTTTTTCACCGTTCAGCGCCTCCAGATACAGGTGCACCTCATAGCCGATCGCGTATTGATAGAGGTTGTACAGCAGGTTGCTGGGCGGGATCGCGACCATGCTGATGTCGGTCAGGTTGTCGACCACCATCTGCAGGATCTGGCTATTGATGTGCTCGGGGCACGGGGTCTTGAAGTGGCTGATCAGGGGCATTGCAGTGACAGGCTCCGGGGGCAAGGGCCGCCTATCATAGCGCGCCTGACACCTGCGGTCCGAATGGAGGCGTTGCGTTTTCGAGGCTGACAGCAGAGTCAGGCACACTTTGTGCTGGATGAACAGGGGGCTTCGCGAGCAGGCTCGCTCCCACAGGGGACTGCGGTTTTGCCCACTCCTCGATCTCCTGTGGGAGCTCGCCTGCTCGCGAAAGCGTCCACCACCACAACAGCCTTTGGTGTGGGTGGGGGGGAATCGGTGGGTGAAGGCCCCCAACTGTGAGGATTGCCACCCATTGCGCCACTACGACCAAAGTCCAATCCATCAAGCGTTTGATATCAAACAGCTATTTGTTTCCCCCGGATCTCCTCGCGCTTGGCGCACCTCTTGCATCGAGCGAATTGCGAATTGCGAACGTCTGCCACACCGGCGTGCCCCCGAGGGGAACAACATGAAAAAAATGCCTGACCTCAAATCGCTCGGTTTTTTCTGCAAACCGGGCATCGCCGCTGTGATGCTGATCAACATCAGCCTCGGCAACGCCAACGCCGTACCGCTGGATGATTTCGGCCCGCCCCCCCCAACGGACCCTTCGGCATATAGCAATCCCCCGGCCGACCTCAAAGCTGCGGCGGATGCCTTACGGGCCATGCCACCCGTCAACCAGGGCGCCATCGCCCTGCCCAATGGCGCTTTTGGTACCCGCCTCACCACGCCAACGACCGACAACGTGCTGCCTCCAGCCCTGCAGACATCATTCAAAATCCCCACCAATGGCAAACCCAGCCCATTGTTCGGGGCCCAGCCGTACACTCAGCAACTGCTGCTGTTCGAAGAATTCGGCACGGAAAAACTCGACCCGACTCTGCCGGCACCGCCCCTGACCTTCCCGGTTCCGCTCGTCGGCCCGGCGCCCACGCAGGATCCGAACAACATCGCCCGCAGCGGCCCTTCGCCCACGGCGCTGGTAGCCTTCATGCGCCAGCCGGGGCTGTACCCGTTTCCGTCGCAGTATTCCAACGTGCTGGACCGCAACCCCTGGAAAGCGCAGATCGAAGCCTTCCTCAACCGCCATCCGGTCGGCTCGCCGGCCGAAGGTCGTCCACCAGGAAAAGGCTGGTCGCACCAGCGCTGGAACGAGTTTTACCCACAGGTCGGCTTCAAGACCGCTCAAGCGGGCGCCCAGCTCAACAGCGGCATGCGCGACCGCCGACAGTTGCACAACTACGCCGTCGGTGAGTTCGGGCCTGGCGGGCTCTACAACCAGACCTCGAACACCCCGGTCATAGCGGGCACCACCAAAGGCATAAATGTTCGTTTTCACCCCAACATGCCGATTCAGAACCACAAGGCGCTCTGGACCTTCGACGGCACCTTTCCGCCAAAACTGTTGATGGTGCGTTACGGTCAAGCCGCGCTGATGCGCCACTACAACGCCCTGCCGATCGATCCGGCGGCCAACATGGGGTTTGGCCTGCACACCCTCACCACCCACGAACACAACGGCCATTCCCCGGCCGAAAGCGATGGCTTTTCCGGTGCGTTTTTCTTTCCGGGACAGTACTACGACTATCGCTGGCCGATACAACTGGCCGGTTACGACACCATCAACACCAGCGCCCAGGATCCGCGCGCGGCGTTCCCTTGCGCCCCGGGCGAAACCCTGTTCGTCAACGATGCCACTCCGGGCCTCAAGACGTGCAACAACGGCAGCATCAAGATCCGTGGCGACTGGCGCGAAACCATGAGCACCCACTGGTTCCATGACCACATGGTCGATTTCACCGCGCAGAACGTCTACAAGGGCAACGCGGTGATGATGAATTACTACAGCGCCGTGGACCGTGGTAACGAAGCCTTCGAAGACGGCGTCAACCTGCGCCTGCCCAGCGGTTCGGCGATGCCTTGGGGCAACCGCGACTACGATGTGAACCTGATGATTGCCGACAAGGCCTGGGATCAGAACGGCCAATTGTGGTTCAACCCGTTCAACACCGACGGCTTCCTCGGCGATCAGGTCCTGGTCAACTGGCAGTACCAGCCGCGCCTGAACGTGCGGGCGCGCAGCTATCGCTTCCGCATCCTCAATGGCTCGGTGTCGCGCTACTTCAGGATCGCGCTGGTGCGTGAAGTCGCCGGCACCGGCGG
The DNA here is from genome assembly GCF_056402255.1 of Pseudomonas sp. P4_B4. NCBI lineage: Bacteria > Pseudomonadati > Pseudomonadota > Gammaproteobacteria > Pseudomonadales > Pseudomonadaceae > Pseudomonas > Pseudomonas sp. P4_B4. The sequence goes on along the minus strand of NZ_JBFUHS010000003.1, from coordinate 122,411 downwards.
CGAATTCCCCGGCCCGGCCGGTTCTGGCCTGTCTTATACCCGCGTGCCGTTCCACTTGATCGCCAACGACGGCAACCTCATGGAACACGCCGTGCCGTTCGACGGTAGCATGGACCTGGAAGGTAACGGTGACATGCAGAACCACAACGCCATCCTGCCCACCATGGGCATCGCCGAGCGTTACGACATCATCGTCAACTTCGCGAAAAACGGAATCAACACCGGCGACAAGCTGTACTTCGTCAACCTGATGGAGCATCACGACGGCAAGGGGCCGGAGGCTACACTGCTGAGCCTGGCCGATGTCCTGTCCGGCACATACAAGGCGGTGCTCAAACTGGGCAGCAAAGGGCTAGAGTGGGACGCCGGCGACCCGGGGGTGGGCAAGTTCATGCAGATGGTGGTCCAGCCTTATGCCGGCCAGGACGTTAGCATGAACCCCGCCGACTACGAACCCGCCAAACCGGGCAAACCGGCCGGCAAGACCATGATCCCGCTGACCCTCAACCGCGATGATCCGGCGGTGCAGGCCAAGCTCAAGGTGGCGCGGCATCGCGAGTTCATCTTCGGCCGCTCCGACGGCACCGACGAAGCCCCCTGGACCATCAAGACCGACGGTGGTCAATTCGGCTTCCCCATGGACACTCGAATCATCAGCGCCGCTCCGCAACTGGCTAACGGCCCGACCCCTGCCGGGTTCTCCGGCGACGGCACCCTTGAGGTGTGGAAAATCAAGAGCGGCGGCAACGGCTGGAACCACCCGGTCCACGTGCACTTCGAAGAGGGGATCGTCCTCCACCGCGATGGCAACCCACCGCCGGAATGGGAAAAGTGGGCGCGCAAGGACGTCTATCGCATCGGCGAGGGCATCGACAGCTCGGTGGATGTGGAAATGGCGATTCACTTCCGTGAATTCGCCGGGACCTACATGGAGCACTGCCACAACACCCAGCACGAGGACACGTCCATGTTGCTGCGCTGGGATATCGAGCACCCCGGCCAGTTCCAGTTGATGCCAGCGCCCCTGCCCGGCTGGGACGGCGTCACCTACGTCAATTCCTCCGCGTTGCCGACCTTCCGCACTGGCGATACCCGTGCCAATAACGATGGCGATAACAAAAACCCGATCGCCAACCCCGACAGCGCCGTCAGCAACAACGGCCAACCGCTGACCATCAACGTCCTGGCCAACGACAGCGACCCTGACGGTAACGTGCCACTTAAAGTGGTGGGGCTGGAGCAACCGGACTCCGGCAAGGGCGTGGTCAGCACCGATGGTACGCGCGTGACCTACACACCACCGGCCACGGTCCCCGCGCCGTTCACCGCGACCTTTACCTATAAAGCCGCCGATACGAAGGGCGCGGAGTCGGCATCGGCAACGGTGTCCGTGGCGGTCTCGGCAGCGGTCAACGAGAGCCTGATCGTCACCAGCGCTACCGTCACCGCCCGCAGCAACAGCCGCTGGTATTGGGTCCTGTCCGGCACCACCTCCCGTGGCACGGGCAATACCATCACGGCGACTGCCACGGTTACAACCGGTACGGTGAACCTAGGCACCGCCACCCTGACGCCTACGGCGACAGGCGCACGCTGGAATATAGCGGTGACAACCGTCGGCAGTGGCCCGTCGCCTAGCCCGACGGCGACCGTCAAATCATCCCTCGGCAAAACCGTGACGGTGCCAATAGTGGCGAACTAGAGCGGATTGATCGGCGCCCGGTCCATGCAATGTGGATCGGGCGCTTTTTTTTGCGGATCGTACGGTGGTGCCGAGGTGGGGTTTACTGACTATCGGTTCTATCCGCAAAGCGCCTGGCATTTGCGCTGACGGTCACCTTTGCGGCGCCACCATCCGAAAGCGGATATTGATCTCGTTGGACACCACACTGTCCGCCCACTCGCCCTTGCCTATCTTGAAGTCGTTACGCTTGAGGACCAGTTCACCATCGAAGATGCCAATGGAGCTCTCCGATTTCAGCAGCACCGGCACACTCACTTCCCGAGTGAGCCCCCGCAGGGAAAGCTTGCCGGTGATGGTGTAGCGGTTATTGCCGAGGGCTTTGATGGACGTCGATTCGAAGGTCGCCACCGGATAAGTCGCCGTATCGAACCACGCAGGTTTTTGCAGTTCGGTATTGGCGTCGCTGCTACCGGCGTCGATGCTGTTCAGGTCGATGGTCAGCGTGGCATGGGCGGCGCCAGGGTTATCGGTGTCGAAGTCGAGATTGGCCTCGAACTTGCCGAAGGTGCCGTAGCTTCGCGAACCCATCTGCTGATAGGTGAAACTCAAGGTGCTGGCCTTGGCGTTCACTTTCTTGTATTCCACGGCTTCAGCGAACGGCACCAGGCCGAACACCAACGTTCCGGCCAGAGCGACGCAACGCGCGGATCGAAGGTTCATGGCACTCTCCGGGAGGGCTCCCGTCTTGAGTTGGCGTGCCGCACAGATCGGGTGGCATCAGATGACTAAAGCAAACAACCGGCGTTTATTCCACCTCGCGCGTTGATTTGCGACCACCTGCCGATGGCCGTCCGAGCTACCCGCACTCCCCGCGTTGCCACGCCCGCCGCAACAGGTCGATCACCTCGGTATCCGAGGTCTGGGAAAAGTCCATGTACCAATGGCCAATCGAAGTGAACCACTCGGGCATCAGCGGGCAGATCAACTCATCCACCTCGCTGCGCAGCGCCTCTACCGTTTCGATCGGCGCCACCGGCACCGCCACCACGATGCGCGATGGCGCCTGCGCCCGTAGCGCCTGGATCGCCGCCCTCATCGAAGCGCCGGTGGCCAGGCCGTCGTCGATCAGGATCACCACCTGATCCTTGAGCTGCACCGCCGGCCGCGTGCCGCGGTAGACCTGCTCGCGGCGCAGCAGCTCGCGGCTTTCCCGTTCGACCACGGCGTCGAACGCGGCGCGATCAATCGGGTGCACCCGCAGTGCCTGTTCATTACGAATCTGGATGCCACCGCTGGCAATCGCGCCCATGGCGTACTCCGGGTGGGACGGCACGCCGAGCTTGCGCACCAGCATCAGGTCCAGGCGAACCTTCAGCGCCGTGGCCACTTCATAAGCCACCGGCACGCCGCCACGGGGCAAGGCCAGAACGATGACGTCGGGGCGATTAGCGTAAGGCAGCAGCGGCTCTACCAAACGCCGTCCGGCCGCTGGCCGGTCTTGCAGGATGGAATGGGACAAGGGGCTCATTTGAAAACCTCCCCAGGCGATCGCGCCTGCGAACTTCAGCCAAACCTGCCTTTTGTGGCAGGGGCTTTTGTGGCGAGGGAGCTTGCTCCCGCCGGGCTGCGCAGCAGCCCCAAAAAACCGATAACGCTTACCGGGTTTTGTGAGCGCTACGCACTCAAGCGCGAGCAAGCTCGCTCGCCACAAACTTGGTCCATAGCATTATCCGCCCCTTTATCCCGCCTACACCAACCGCTCAATTTTCTGATGCTGCCACACCAGTTTGTAATACAGCGTCTGCAGCACCAGCATCCCCAGATACGCCACCGGAAACGCCATCCACACCCCTTGCAGCCCGAACTTCGCATCCAGCAGATACGCCGCCGGCAACTGCACACCCACCACGCACACAATGGAAATCGCCACCGGCACCATCACCGTGCCGCTGGCGCGCATGATGCCGCCGATGATCGCCTGGAAGCCGAACACCAACAGGCTCCAGAGCATGATGTGCAACAGATGCTGAGCCATGGTCCGCGTCGCTTCTTCGGTGAGGAACGACGCCAGCAACCAGCTCGACAACAAGTACCCGAGCACCACCAGACCACCGGTCAAACACACGTTGATCATCAGCCCGGTCTTCAAGATCGGCCCGATGCGCTCAATGCGCCCCGCCCCAATCGCCTGCGCCCCAAGAATCGACGCGGTGATCGCAATCGACAGCGCCGGGAACTGCACGTAATTGACGATCTGCGTCACCGCCCCGTAAGCCGCCGTCGCCTGGGAACCGTGCTGGTTCACCAGCGCCAGAATCACCAGCTCCGACAGCGACAACACCACCATCTGCAACCCGGTGGGCAAACCGATGCGCAGCACCTTGCCGAGGATCGCCAAGTCCAGCTTCATCGCCGCAAAGAACTCGCGGTCCGGTGCCAGCGGATGGCCCTTGCCAATCAGCCGCCACGCCAGCAACCCCATGGCCACCAGGTTACCCACCAACCCGGCAAACGCCGCACTCTGAATCCCCATCGGCGCAAAACCCAACCACCCGCGAATCAACGCCGGCGTCAGCGCCAGCCCGACACAGGTCGACACCACCAGCGCCAACAGCGGCGACAGAGTATCGCTGACCCCGCGCAACAACTGCGTGAACAGCACAAACACCAACAGCGACGGCATGATCCACAACATCACATGGGCATACGCCACCGCATCGTCCAGCACATCCGCCGGCGTCCCCAACCCCACCAACGCCGACCGCGCAAACACACTCCCCACCACCGCCGCCGTTAAACCGATCAACACCCCCAACAACAACGTCGCCCCGGCGATGGCCTTCACCAGATGCGTCTCCCGCGCGCCCCACGCCTGCCCGATCAACACCCCCGCGCCAGCCCCTAGGCCGATGACCAGGGCGATGAAGAAAAACACAATGGGGAACATCCCCGACACCGCCGCCAGCGCCTGGGTGCCGAGCATCTGGCCGATGTAGATGCTGTTGACCGTGCCGGACATGGATTGCAGGAAGTTCGACAGGACCATGGGGGCGAGGAACAGCAGGTAGGTTTTCCAGAGGTGGCGTTGGGGGGGTGGGGTTTGCATTCGGGAAGGTCCATCTCGACGGCGGGAGCGATGATTAAGGATAGCGTTGGTGGCTGAAACCAAGGGGCGCTGAACATCTCAGGTCTGTGTTTATATTTCCAGCGACGTGAGGTGAAAGGCCTGAAGTTTCATCATCACCGGTCCTACACAAAACTCGGAATCCCTCACCTTCCCGCGCTGATCTCCTGCGGCTTATAGTCGGCGCCGTCGCCCAGATGGCGATTCGGGTTTGGCGACCTGACAACAGAGAATGACCGACTGACGGCCTTGAGCCCATCTAAAAGAGATCATTCAAAATGAATCGATACATGCCCCTCACCGGAATCGACCTGGTTCCGGCCTCCCTGCTTATCGACACCCAAGCCCCACTCGACGTTCTGCAAGCCATGGCGGATACCGCATTCGTACAGTCACGCAGGTGCTGGAAAACATCGCCTATCGCTCCGAACTCGGTTGCGACACGGTGGTGCTGGAGGACTTCTGCAAACTGCTGGTCATTCCGTTGCGCGATGGTTGTGATTTGATGGATGTGATTGGCCGGCAGTTGCGGGCGCAGGTTGCGGAGTAAAGAAAAACGGGGGCTCTCGCGCCCATTTTATTGCTACGCCAGAAAGGGGTTGCCCCTCAGCTTGATTCGAGGCCGCGAAAAACCAATCAGGCGAAGATATTCAATATGCCCGTAACAAAGAGAAGAGCCGCTGCGGCAGCGGCTCAACCTGGGAAACCTTCGATGATTTAAACGACTGGACAAGGGAACCGGACGACCACGAAATGATGGCTACTGTCATCGGTCTCTGGCACCTGCGTTCAGGCACCTGGTGCTGTCAATCAAAGGTATATTTGCCTTCGAGCATGAATGCCGGCTCTCTCCAGTTGGGCCCTCTCACAACCCCACCCCCACTATATTTGATAAAACCGGCATCACACATTTTATGGACAAGGTTCAATAGCCCTATGTTGTTCTCCACATGCGCCCAGTTAGCCCGATTATAAAGGCCATCAAGCTGAGGAAAGGAAATACCCAATTGATTTTTGGTTACAAATAGAATTACCTCTTCAGGTTTTTCGTTAAGTACGATGGTTGCAATGACGCTCATTATATTACCCCTCCAAGTTCCTTGTACTCTCGTTCCCTTTGCTTTTCATCCGTTTCTAAAGCATCAGGACTATAGAGCAATTCAAAAGCATCCTTGACTTTGTAGTCCTCCAGCGTCGCGGCGTGAGTGTTGTTCCAAATAACACCGTCATCCGAGTTTACACCGTCAGCTACACCTAATGCTCTGAAACGTTCGAGTTCTCTGATTTCATGAGTATAGAAGCGTTTGTCCACATCTGTGATTACCAATTCACCCAGCAGAATTTTTTTCAAGCGATCAATCATGATGGCATTGGCATCCGAAGACCTGAAACGTCCCGTATGTAATTTGATCAGGTCAATACCCGCTTGGGTCACCGTAGCACTGGTCCAATCGAGATCGAGGATTGGGCCTCCAGCTTTGGCGGGATTGAAAAATCGACCACTGTATTTTCCCCTTGTGGTTGCTCCTTCATAAGGACTATTAAAAACAACGTAGATTGGCGGCAGACCGCTTTCAATCGGAAAGCAGTAAATGCAATCCCTGAAATCAGGCAATTCGAACGCGGGTAAGGTTTCAGGCTGCACAAGCAATGGCGACAGCGTAACTCCAGTGTAAGTCGGTACTTGCGCAGGTCGGGCGGGCGAAGTTGTCGAACCGTTTCCCAAGTGAATAATGGGAAAACTGAGGATATTGGGCGGTGTATCGTTTGACGTAAAACTGTAGCTGCTGGTCGCTGGATCGAATGCCAATGCTCGCACTGGCACTTTTGCCGAGACACTCCCTCCAGCCGGGGTTGCAACGAGTGTGTATTGATTAAGCTCGCCAACAATCCGATAAGGAAGGTCAATGGTTCCTTCGGCAGCGGCGATTTCATTCAGGTTTGACGGCAGCTTTGGCAAAAAAGTGCTACCGGACAGTGTGAGAACTGTTTGAGGAACGCGTTCGCCGTTAGCAAGAGCAGGTGAATAGAACAAGGCCCCGATCCCAACAGCAGTGGCCCGACTGATAAGCGCTTCCCCCAACCCTGCCAATAACTTAATGCCTCCATGAATCACTGCCCTGAAGGTCCAACCGTCGGCGACATGGATGGCAATGGCACCCGCCACAGTTCCTGCCTCTGCGCCATTACCAATGGGTAACCTGTAGGTGTAGGCGACTTCGCCCCTTGCCAAGGCGCGATGAATTGCAGCGTCTGCAGTTGTGGAAGCGTCCTCCAGAATGGGGATGGCTTCGACCAGGATTCGTTTAACGTAGGCGGCAGTTAGCGATAATAGGAACTCTTCATAAATGCTTAGTCGCACTGCCATATCTTCTTCGACATCCACATCCGTTGCAAATACCGCGGCACTCATTTTTCTGTCTAGCGACAATGCGTCTAAACCATTATATAGTATTGCGTCGTGCCAACTCCTGTGCATTTTGGCCCTTTGCAGAAGCTCAACGATGATCGCTTTCTTTTTTAAGGCAGCTTCCAACGCATTGAGTTCCTGCCCGTCAATGGCTGCAACTATGCGTTTTTCTAGATAATCTCGAACATTCGGTGCACCACCCGAAAAACTACTCTTTATCTGATCGTGCACCGAAAGCCCTATCGCCACCAACTTTTGGTATGCGTCGCTGGTGTTTTTGACACCCTCAATACTATGGGGCGTAGTAACCGTCGGGACAGTCCCATCCCAAAACAAAATACTATCGAAGCCTGTAGGAAAAACCGGGGCTTCCCTGGGTGGAACCTGCCGAGAGTCGGGCGTTATTAAAAGCGGAGAAGGAGTAATAGGTTCTTGCATATAGCGCTCCGTGCAACAATATGAGTTCCATGTAATAGGCAAGCACCAAAGTTATGCTGCAATAATGAATTCATTTCAATACCTGAAATATTAACTGCATATGTCGTGCATGGGAGATGGCTTTAAGCCCAAGTAATTCCTGCGGCCTCCAGTAAAAACCCTTACAGCAAAAAGTGCCGAATTCAATCTGCCATATACGGGCTACTGCAACAAAGGGGACTGATTTATTTTTACGATGTTCTGTAAACAATGGCGAATGTCGTGTTCGGGCAGTTACGCAGGTGCTGAAAAACATTGCCTACCGATCCGAACTCGGTTGCGACACCGTGGTGCTGGAGGACTTTTCCAAGCTGCTGGTCATTCCGTTGCGCGATGGTTGTGATTTGATGGATGTGATTGGACGGCGACTGCGGGCGCAGGCCGCGGAGTAAATGAAAACGGGCGCATAAGAGGCGCCCGTTTTTTTGTCCGACGAGAAAAGTGGCTTGATAGACGACGCTAGCCTTTGCCTTTGCCTCCGCTGCCACTGCTGCCACTGCTGCCACTGCCGCTACTGCTACTGCTACTGCCACTACCACTGCTACTGCCACTACCACTGCTACTGCCACTACCACTACCACTACCACTACCACTGCCACTGCTACCTTCCTGGTCATTGTTGACCCCGGCCTGTGGCCCGACGCCATCTCCCGTACGGAATGTCGGTAATGCAACCGAGGCCACGAATTTCACGCCGTCCCAGCTAGGCAAGGGTGTGGGCATCAATTGGAACTGGCCCGGGTGCTCAGAGTCCCAGCGCAGCAGCATCGACGTGTCCTCATGCTGTGTGTTGTGGCAGTGCTCCATGTAGGTACCGGCAAACTCACGGATGTGTATGGCCATTTCGACATCGTCGAGGCTGTCGGAATCGCGGCCTACACGGTAGATATCCTTGCGCGCGCCTTTTTCCCATTCTGGCGGCGGTTTGCCACCTCGAGTGAGAATGACCCCTTCCTCGAAGTGCACATGCACCGGGTGAGTCCAGCCATTGCCGCCGTTCTGGATCTTCCAGATTTCCAGCGTGCCTTCACCCTTGAACCCTGCCGGTGTCGGGCCAGTGGCCAGTTGTGGCGCGGCTGAAATCCGCCGCGGGTCCATGGGGAAGCCTCTGCCGCCATCGGTCTTGATCGTCCAGGGCGTGAAATCTGTGCCGTTGGAGCGTCCAAAGATAAAGGTGCGGTGCCGCGCCTGGGCAAGCCGGGCGATATCGGCAGGGTCATCACGATGCAAGGGCAAGGGGATCATGAACCTGCCCTCGGGCTTGCCAGGCTTGGCGGGCTCGAAGTCGACCGGATTCATGCTGACATCCTGGCCGGTGTAAGGCTGGACGTTGAGTTGCAGGAACAGGCCCACGCCCGGGTCACCCCCGACCCACTGTGGCCCGTTGCTGGTTTGCCTGACAACGGGCAGGTACTTCTCGGAGAGTACATCCGCCAATGGAATATCACGTTTTGGACGCTTGCCGTCTTCATGCTCCTCAATGTTGACGAAGAAAATCCTGTCGCCCGGGTTGATGCCGTTTTTCGCGAAGTCGACGACGATGTCATAGCGTTCGGCAACGCCCAGCATCGGCAGAATGGCATTGTTGTCCTGTGTGTCGCCGTCGCCATCGAGGTCCAGGCTGCCATCGAACGGCACCGCGTGCTCCATGATATTGCCGTCGTTGGCAATCATGTGGAACGGCACCCGGTTATAGGAAACCCCGGAGTTGTTCGGGCCAGGAAACTCGCCACCATTACCATTGACCTGACGCACCACCGCCAGCTTGAAGTAGCGAGAAACCGATCCGTCGAGAATGCGGAAACGGTAGCGGCGGGCACGTACGTCCAGGAAGGGTTTGTACTCCCAGTTGGTCAGCACCTGGTCACCGAGAAAACCGTCGGTGTTGAAGGGGTTGAACCACAACTGGCCGGTCTGGTCCCAGGCCTTGTCGGCGATCGTCAAGTTGACGTCATAGTCGCGGTTACCCCACCCCAGCGCCGAACCGCTGGCCACGCGCAGGTTGACCCCGTCGTCGACCGCCTCGTTGCCACGGTCCACGGCGCTGTAGTAGTTCATCATCGTCGCATTGCCCTTGTAGACATTCTGCGCGGTGAAATCGAGCATGTGGTCGTGGAACCAGTGGGTGCTCATGGTTTCGCGCCAGTCGCCACGAATCTTGATGGTGCCGTTGTTGCAGGTCTTGAAGCCGGGGCTGGCGTCGTTGACGAACAGGATTTCACCGGGGTCGCAGGGGAATGCCGCACGCGGATCCTCAGCGCTGGTATTGATGGTGTCGTAACCGGCCAACTGGATCGGCCAGCGATAGTCGTAGTACTGGCCCGGGAAGAAGAACGCGTTGGTAAAGCCGTCGCTTTCGGCGGGCGAGTGGCCGTTATGTTCATGGGTGGTGAGGGTGTGCAGGCCAAAGCCCCGGTTGGCCGATGGGTCAATGGGCAAGGCATCGTAATGACGCATCAGCATCGCTTGGCCATAGCGTACTAGAAGCAGTTTGGGCGGAAAGGTGCCGTCGAATGTCCACACCGCATTATGGTCCTGGACAGGGAAGTTGGGGTGAAACTGCACTTGAATGCCCTTGGTGGTGCCCTCGTTGGCCGGGTCGCCGCTGGTGTTGTGATAGAGCCCGCCGGGCGCAAATTCTCCCACGGCGTAGTTATGCCGTTGCATACGATCACGCAAGCCGCTGTTGACGTGCGCGCCTGCTTGCACCGTCTTGAAGGCGTCGCGCGGGAAAAACTCATTGAAACGCTGGTGCGACCAGCCTTTTCCTGGTGGCCGGCCTTCTGCGGGCGAATCGACTCGGCGATTGAGGAAAAGCTCGATCTGGGCCTTCCAGGGGTTGCGGTCCAGCACATTGGAGAACTCTGTCGGGAAGGGCGTCAATGCCGGCTGCCTGAGAAAGGCATCCAGCGCATCCGGCGACGGGCCGCTACGCGCCACGTTCAATGGATCTTGCGCCGGTGCGGGGCCCACCGTCGGAACCGGAAACGGAACAGGTGATGGCGGGTCGGTCGCATCCAGTTTGTTCGAGCCGAACTCCTCGAAAAGTTCAAGCTTCTGGGTGAACGGTTGAGCCCCGAACACCGGGCTGGGATTACCGTTAGTGGGGATATTGAAGCTGGTTTGCTGATCGGGTGGCAGCACATTGTCGACCAAGGGGGTCTGGCGGTTACCGGTCACACCATTGGGTAAGTCGAAGGCGCCGACGTTTGCGCGAGGCAGCTTGAGCAAGTCCCGCGATGCGGCATCGGGGTCGGCGGGCGGGTTGGTGAACGCCGATGGGTCGGTAGGAGGCGGTGGATCGGTGTTGTCGAGGGGCACTGCCTGGGTCTGGGACAAGCCCAGCCCCAACATGATCACGGCAGCAGAGATACTCAGCGCCAGCCTGGTTTTGAACAATGGACTAGGTTTCAGCCTTCCGGCATCCAGTTTCATCGCAAACACCTCTGACGGGTTCCTCGGAGCGCGTGGCAATACCTGGGCAACGAGCCACTGCTCCTGGCCGGGCTGGCGAAACGTCTGATTTCGACCCGGGATGGGAACGATGCATATTTCCCGCCGAAAGTGACAGGAGGTAACTGATGGCCCTACGCCGCGTTCCCCTTGTCTGCTGGCTTCAAGCGGGCGTATGAGAAGCCCCGATGAAAGCCCCGATGACGGGGAATATCCCCCAATACAGGGTGCAATTGTGCGGGGTGTCTGGGTTAAGAGAAGTGGCCACTTTCTGAATGTATCGACGGCTGCTTGTCGCCGATTGCCACGCGCCTGGATGCCCTGGGGGGCGCACATTTCATCAATGATGCAGCCGTGATTCACATGAACAATTTTTCATTGTGTACATCACGGCCTTACATCACTTGATCGAGCAGCCACGCCTCAATCAGACGCAACGCTTTATTCGCAATCTACTGACAATCCCATCACATTTCGCCGGATAGCCTTGCTACTCCAGCGTCGCCACGGCGAGCGCAACGTGCGAAATAGTGATGAACAATTCGTTAGTCAGGTTTCTGAAAAGTGATCGGGGTGCACTGATCCTTCTGCTCGGCGTATCCGCGCTGCTATTGCTGTTCGGGTTGGGTACAAGGGAGCTTTGGGGGGCGGAAACGCGCTGGGCGAACATCGCGTTGCAGATGCTGCAAACCGGCGATTATTTCGACCCTTACCTCAAGGGCATGCCCTATTACGACAAGCCGCTGCCTTCCTATTGGTTGATTACGGCCACTGCCCATTTGATGGGTGGCCTCGGGCACTGGTCATTGCGCCTGCCTTCGGTTTTGGCTGCGTGGCTGAGTGTCTGGCTGGTCTACCTGATCGGGGAGCGGCTCTATAGCAAAGGCACCGGCCTGATTGCCGGCTGGTTTCTGGCGACGACGTTCTTTTTCGTGTTCTGGGCGCGGGTTGCCACGGCGGACGTGCTGACGGTTTGCGGTGTATTGGCCGCGGTCTGGTGGTATTGGCGCGGCCCGGACGATACGCGGCTGAGTCGCTACAGCGTATTTTTCCTGATGCTGGCGCTGACCTCGCTGTTCAAGGGCCTGATCGGGTTCATCCTGCCGGGGCTGATGCTGTTGCCGCATCTGCTGGGCGAGGGACGCTGGAAAAACCATCTCAATCCACGCCTGTTGCTGGCGATGCTGGTGGGCGGCGTGGTCTACATGCTGCCGTTCATGTTGTCGCACCGCTATGGCACACCGACTTATGGACCGAGTGGGCTGGGCCTGGTGTTTCAGGAGAACGTGGTTCGGTTTTTCAAGCCGTTCGACAACATCGGCCCGATCTATACCTATCTGCTGTATCTGCCGGCCTACACCCTGCCCTGGGCACCCTGCTGGATGCTCGGCCTGTGGGTGGCCGTGCGTAGCTGGAAGCACACCGAACCGAACATTCGCTGGCTGATCTGGGGTCTGGGGTTGCTGTTCCTGTTCTTCACCATCAGTGGCAGCCGGCGCAGTTATTACGTGTTGCCGCTGGTGCCGTTTGCGCAATTGCTGGCGGCCTGGTGGGTCAGCCGGCGCATGGCTGCGCGTCAGGCGGCCGGTAAAGTCAGCGGGGCTGGTTGGACCAGAGGCATAGCCGGAGCGGCCGGGTTCCTGTTTTTGGTACTGGGTGTTGTCTACCCCTGGACCAACGGCGGCGCAGGCGGCGTCATGCAGTTCACCCAGGATGTGCGCGCCGAAGCCATCAAGATAGCGCCGTGGAGCGAATGGCGCATGGTGCTGGTGGATGTCGACAACAAGCTGCCCATGTACCTGCAAAACCATGGCGCACCGTTCTACTACGTGCTCCCGGATTCGGACATTCCACAAACCGGCGACAGCGCTGCACTGATGGTGTGGCTGGAAAAGCAAAGTGGCGAGGCCTGGAATCCACAGCGCACGATCATCGTGGAGCAGTACAAGGACATCCAGCAATTGCCGCTGGATTATCTGACGGCCGACCATCAGTTGATCACCACCAAACCCAACAACGGCGCACGGCTGTTTCATGTGCATGAGAATGGCAGTGCGGCGTTTATTCCCAATGGCAGAACGGTGGGTGACCCGGTGGCTGGGCAAGCGGCGGGCGGCGTTTTGCAGGCGCAAGCTGCTGAGTAATTGAATGCGGGCGCCTGATAGGCGCCAGATTTGTATTCGCTGGCGACTGGCACTTTTACCCCTGAAGACATTCCAGAAAATCGTGCAAAAAAATACGAAGGTAGCCCTGTTAAGAACCTCTAAAAATTGCCTAGCACCCAACAATTTAGGGCTTTCTAAACGATTTTCTATATGAAAAGAAATGTGAAGAACCGCCGTCGGCAAACATGATGCACCAGACGCGTCAGCTTTTGAGGCGATGCTGCAATACATTCAGTCAAGCTTTGGTCGCCAAACAGACCTCGCCGTCCGCTGATACCTTCGCTGACTACCGTCATCGGCTTGCCTGAACTCACTTCTTTGCCGAAAAATCTACAGTTGTGCCCCCGGCCTGCCCGCTTGGTTTACCTGGATGTCTTTCCCGACCTGCATCACATAGCCTCAGCAAGATCGCAGCCCTATTGAATTGGCACGCTAGGCCCACCCGTCGCACTAACATTGCTCTACAGACTCAATATATCTAAATTTGAATCTACAGATTCAAAACGAGCACACAACCATGGCCGTCCCCGCCCAAGCCCAATCCTTCAGCAAAAACCAATGCGTCACTGGTCTGCGTGCCGCCGTGAGCATTCTGGAAAAGTGGAAAGCCACCAGCGACCAGGCCTGTCGCATCCTGCGTATTTCCCGCAGTACCTACACCCGCGCCCGGCAGCGTGACCCGGATTGGGCGGTGGCGCTGGATGCGGACCAGATGCAGCGCATCAGCTTCGTGCTGAACATTCACGCGACGTTGCGGCTGGTGTTCGACAACCCGGATAACGTTTACGGCTTTGCCTCGATGGCCAATGACAACGAGTTTTTCCACGGGCGTTCGCCGCTGGAGATCATGGCCCAGGGCGACATGATTTCGCTGTATGAAACCTTCCGCCGCATCGACATGCTGCGGGGTGCGCAATGGTGATGGCGAGTGAGCTGGCGGTGTTTGCCGGTCAGTCGTTGCAGGCTTATCGCCTGGTCAATTCGAAGTTTCCGCCGATTGCGTTGTTTGATGATGTGGCGGATGCGGATGAGTTTGAGCTGTTGTTCGAGATTCAGGCGCTGACCAATCCGCGGTTGAAGAATGAGCTGGGTCAGCTTGAGTTGATTGCGCGCAGCGAGATTCCGTTCGGCATTGCGGGTTGCTCTTACGCCATTGCGCCCTTTACCCACGTCAACCCGGCGGGTTCGCGCTTCAGTGACGGCAGTTTTGGCGTGTTGTACCTGGCGAATTCGATGGAAGCGGCGCTGGCCGAAGTGCGGCATCACCAGGCTCTGTATTGGTCGAAGGTGCCGAGCCTGAACTATGAGCGCTTTGTGTTTCGTGGGTTGGCTTGTGCATTTGGCGATGCCGGGATGAAGGACGCTGCGGCCCTGCCGATGAGCGATCCGGTGTATGCGCCGGACGACTACAGCCAATCCCGTGTTCTGGGGCGCGCGGTGCGGGATGCCGGTTGTCCCGGGTTACGTTATCACTCGGTGCGGATGCCGGGCAGTCATTGCTGGGCGTTGATGACGCCGAGGCCGGTTTCGTCGATTGTGCAGGCGGCGCATTACGAGATGGTCTGGAATGGGCAGATCACGAGTGTCAGTCAGATCAGCGAAGCCTGATTGCCTTGCGATAACTTTGTGGCGAGGGAGCTTGCTCCCGCTGGGTCGCGTAGCGGCCCCAAATGGAGGACTGCTACGCAGTCCAGCGGGAGCAAGCTCCCTCGCCACAAAAAGAGGTGCTTATACAGGCGGTGTTCGATCCATTGACTGCATCGATAGTCACCATCATTTCAATGAAGTTCTCTTAAAAAATCCCCGGCGTAACATCTGCTCCATACCAACCCATAAGCACCCCGGAGCACACCATCATGAAACGCCAGACCCTCCTCAGCATCGCTTTCTCGGTTTTCGCAGTTAACGCTTTCGCCGCAAACTCTGCTCAACCTGTGGTCGCTGAAGGCGGCTCGGATCGTCTGATTGAAAGCCGTGTGGCCGAGGGTGGTTCCGATCGCCTGATCGAGAATCGTGTGGCCGAAGGTGGTTCGGATCGCCTGCTGGAAAAACGTGTTGCCGAAGGCGGGTCCGACAAGCTCCTGCAAAACCGCGTCGCTGAAGGCGGCTCCGACAAGCTGCTGCAAAACCGCGTCGCCGAAGGCGGTTCCGACAAGCTCCTGCAAAATCGCTTCGCCGAAGGCGGTTCCGACAAGCTCCTGCAAAACCGCGTCGCTGAAGGCGGTTCCGACAAACTGCTGCAAAACCGCGTTGCCGAAGGCGGTTCGGATCGTCTGATCGAAAGCCGCGCTGTCTGAATGCAGTGCTTGACCGCAGGACTCAACGAAAAGCCCGGCCTCAACAGCCGGGCTTTTTCGTGGCTCATTGTTTGATCGGTGTTACGAGCACCTTTTCGTCGGTGTCGAGAACGAACACCGCCAACAGGCGTGCAGGTTGAGTGTCGCTGGCGTTGGCGCTGACCAGGTGCACGGAACCCGGCTCTTCTACGAAGTTTTCGCCGACCTTGTAGATCTTTTCCGGCTGGCCTTTGACCTGGATGCGAAACGAGCCCTCCAGCACCGTTGCATAGATGAAGGCCGTTTTCGGATGGGTGTGGGCCGGCGACGCAGCACCCGGCCCATACTCGACGACCACGCCCCTCATGCTCTTGCCAGGGATGTTGGGAATGGGACGGTCGAACACCACCGTCACCTTGCCGTGGGGCGGCTCGGCGGCCGATGCGGCGCTGATCGAGAGCGCTGCAAAGACAGCGGCCATTAGCAATCGGGTAACCATGGGATTTCTCCTGGATTGGTAGGGAAATGTGAGGGTGCGACTCGTTACTGCGCTGTCGACCGGGCCAGCCAGTCGTCGAAGCGAATCGCCCCCAGGCGTGCGTTCTTGCCGGTGACCAGCGATTGATCGTTGAGCACGGCGCCGAAGTAGCGCGCATGCACGTCCGGCACGACCTTGCGGTTGTCCTGGGTCGCCCGCAGATAGCGCCTGGCCAGTTCGTCGATCGGCATGGTTTCCGGGCCGCCGACTTCAACGGTGCCATTGAGCGGTGCAGCGAGTACGACATCGGCCAACGCCGCCACCACGTCGTCGGACGCTATCGGCTGGATCAGCGCCGGCGAAGCATGAATCTCATCGCCGACGGTGAACGACTGGACAATGCCGCCGGCAAACTCGGAGAACTGCGTGGCACGCACAATGGTGTAGGGAACGCTGGATGCCTTGATAAGAGCCTCCTGCGCGACCTTGGCCCGGAAATAACCGGTATCGGGAAGCCGTTCGCTGCCGACAATCGACAGGGCAACATGATGACGAACCCCGGCAGCAGCTTCGGCGGCCAGCAGGTTACGGCTCGACGTTTCAAAGAAATCAAGAACGGCCTGGTCCTCCCACGACGGCGCGTTCGCCACGTCGACCACGACGTCAGCGCCATCCATCGCTTCGGCCAGGCCTTCGCGGGTGATGCTGTTCACGCCCGAGCTGGGGCTGGCGGCAAGCGCGTCATGGCCGCGCTCGCGAAGGGTGTTCACAAGTTTCGATCCGATGAGGCCGGAGCCTCCGATGACGACGATCTTCATGGCTTTTCTCCACTTGTCGACTGCAACTATTGCGTCGGTGTAGAGAGATTGCCTGCGTGCACCAGGCAAGTCCTTGCGCCGGGCTTGGGTTTTCCTTGGCGAGCGCTTGGATTTATGTCCAAAGCTACTGAGGTTCTTCCAGGCTCCCTTGCCGCTGACGGTGCAGCGGGTGTCGAGCTGCCGTATCATCTGCCTCAGTTACCAACCGCCAGCCGCCTGGGACACGGAGTTGAGGGCGCTTCGCCAGGGGATGCTCAACTTGCCATTCGCGTTTGAAGACTACGTACTCGATCAGGAGCGCCGAGAGCTGACCTTGCGCGGGCAGGTCGTGGCCGTCGGACCGCAGGTCTTCGACCTGTTGCTGCTGTTCGTCAACAATCCCGATCGAGTCCTCAGCAAGGACGAATTGCTCAATTCAGTGTGGAGCGGCCGGATCGTTTCGGAATCGACGATCACCAGCCACATCAATGCCGTGCGCAAGGCCATCGGCGATACCGGTGAGGAGCAGCGCCTGGTACGCACCGTCGCCCGCAAAGGCTACCGCTTCGTTGGCCGGATCAACGGCGATTTGACCGAGGAAGCGCGACAGCCTGATAACGATGAACGCCCGAGCGCTGCCCCGATACCAATCCCCTCCCCTGCGCTCGTCCTGCCGGAAAAACCCTCGATCACCGTCCTGCCCTTCCAGAACCTGAGCGGCGATCCGGAGCAGGAATACTTCGCCGACGGCGTCGTGGAGGACATCATCGCCGCCCTGTCGCGTATTCGCTGGCTGTTCGTTATCGCGCGCAATTCGAGCTTTACCTACAAGGGCCAGGCCGTGGACGCCCAGGGCGTTGGCCAGGAGCTGGGCGTTCGCTACGTGCTCGAAGGCAGCGTGCGCAAGTGCGGCAACAAGCTGCGCATTACCGGGCAACTGATCGACGCGACGAGCGGAACGCACATCTGGGCGGAACGCTTCGAAGGCCTGCTCGACGACATCTTCGAGCTGCAGGACCAAATCACCGAAAGCGTCGTCGGTGCTATCGCGCCGCAACTGGAACGGGCAGAAATCGAGCGCGCCAAACGCAAGCCGACGGAAAGCCTGGACGCCTATGACTACTACCTGCGGGCCATGGCAAAACTGCACAGCGGCAGCCGGGAAGCCATCGAGCAGGCGCTGCCGATGTTCTACCAGGCCATCGAACTCGATGCGGAATTTGCCTCGGCCTATGGCATGGCCGCCTGGTGCCATTTCTGGCGCAAGCTCAATGGCTGGATGACCGATCGACCAGCAGAAATCGCCGAGGGCATACGGCTGGCGCGTCTGGCGGTGACCCTTGGCCGCGATGATGCCGTCGCGTTGACCCGGGGCGGACATGCGCTTGCTCATCTCGCCGGCGAAGTCGATGCCGGCATTGCCCTGCTCGACAGGGCGCGCCTGCTCAATCCCAACCTCGCCCCCGCCTGGTTCCTGGGCGGTATCCTGCGGGCACTGCGCGGTGAAACAGACGCTGCGATCGAGCATTTGAACCATGCCGTTCGCTTGAGTCCGCTGGATCCGGAAATGTTCAGGATGCAGGTCGGGATGGCGCTCGCGCATTTCTTCGCCGGGCACTTCGATGCCGCTGCGGACTGGGCGGAAAAGGCGCTGGGCAACCTGCCCAGTCTGCTGATCGCGGCGGCGCTGGTGGCGGCCAGTCATGCGCTCGACGGTCGAATGGATAAAGCGAATTTGGCGATGCAACGCCTGCGAGAGCTGGATCCCTCTTTGCGCCTGTGCACCCTCAAGGACTGGCTGCCCATTCAACGGTCTGAGGATTTCGCCCGTTTCGTCGATGGACTGCGGTTGGCGGGGTTGCCAGAGTGAAGCCGAATGGCCTCACCTTGTAGGAGCGAGCTTGCTCGCTCCTACAAGGAGCCACGTCGTGCGGTGTCTTTTAACCTGGCAGAACTTGCACTTTGCAAGGGTAGGCTAAGCTTTGATCAACTCGTTGCTCACGATGCTCGGTTCTGCAGGTTTTGGGTTTTTCTGGAGAGCGTCTGCAACAGCTATCCCAGACTGGCCCAAACCTTTCACGCAGGATTGCCGTGATGACAGAGCCCCTCCTCAGCTTTGATGCACTCAAGCACGCCGCGGTTGCCGGCGAAATCGATACCGTGCTGGTCTGCATGGTCGACATGCAGGGACGCCTGGTCGGCAAGCGCTTCCAGGTCGAGTTTTTCATCGACAGCGGCCACGAAGAAACCCACTGCTGCAATTACCTGCTGGCCGATGACATCGACATGGAGCCGGTGCCGGGTTACGCAGCAGCCAGTTGGAGCAAGGGTTACGGCGATTTCGTGCTCAAGCCCGACATGTCCACCCTACGGCGCGTGCCCTGGCTTGAGTGCACGGCGATGGTGCTGTGCGACGTGCTCGATCATCACCATCGCCAGGACCTGCCCCACAGCCCGCGGGCGATTCTGAAGAAGCAGGTCGAGCGCCTGCGCGAGCGCGGCTATACCGGCATGTTTGCCTCGGAACTCGAGTTCTATCTGTTCGATGAGACCTACGAGGCGATCCACAAGCGCAACTACCACAAACCGAAAACCGCCGGCCATTACATCGAGGACTACAACATCCTGCAGACCACCCGCGAAGAGCCGGTGCTGCGGGCGATCCGCAAGCACTTGCAGGCCTCGGGCATTCCCGTGGAAAACTCCAAGGGTGAATGGGGCCCGGGGCAGGAAGAGATCAACATCCGCTACGCCGACGCCATGACCATGGCGGACCACCACGTCATCATCAAGCACGCCTGCAAAGAGATCGCGCAGTTGCAGGGCAAGGCGATCACCTTCATGGCCAAGTGGCGCTACGACGCTGCCGGCTCCAGCAGTCACATCCATAATTCGCTGTGGGACAAGAACGCCAAAAAGCCGCTGTTCTTCGACGCGAAAGCCGAGTTCGGCATGTCGAAACTGATGCGGGCCTGGGTCGCCGGGCAGCTCAAGTACGCCAACGACATCACCTGCTTTCTTGCGCCCTACATCAACTCCTACAAGCGCTTCCAGGCTGGCACTTTTGCGCCGACGCGGGCGGTTTGGAGCCGCGACAATCGCACCGCCGGCTTTCGCCTGTGTGCCGAAGGCAGCAAGGCCATCCGCATCGAATGCCGCATCGGCGGTGCCGACCTCAACCCCTATCTGGCCTTCGCCGCGTTGATCGCGGCAGGTTTGGCGGGTATCGACGAGAAGCTCGATCTGGCGCCGCCGTTCGAAGGTGATGCCTACCTCGATGAGCATTTGCCGGAAGTGTCCAAGACCCTGCGCGAGGCGAGCGCCGCCCTCAAGAGCTCAAGCATGTTGCGCGAGGCGTTCGGCGATGAGGTGGTCGACCATTACGTGCACACCGCCGAGTGGGAGCAGAAGGAGTACGACCGGCGAATCACCGATTGGGAATTGCAGCGCGGTTTCGAGCGCTATTGAGAACATCATGACTGCGAAGGTGCAACTGATCTCCCCGGTCGATGGCCGGGTGTACGTCGAACGCGAAGTGGCCGATGCGGCGCAGGTCGAGCAGGCGCTGACGGCGGCTGCCAGCGCACAGGCGTCATGGCAACGCCGCTCACTGAGCGAACGCGCGGCGTTTTGCAATGCCGCGGTGGACGCGATGCTGTCGATGCAGGCCGACATAGTGCCGGAGCTGGCCTGGCAGATGGGCCGCCCGGTACGTTACGGTGCCGGTGAACTGCGCGGTTTTGCCGAACGCGCCCGGCACATGATCGCCATCGCACCGCAGGCCCTGGCCGCTATAGAGCCGGAGCCCAAGGCGGGTTTGCGGCGCTATATCAAACGCGAGCCGCTGGGCACTGTGCTGGTGGTCGCCCCGTGGAATTACCCCTATCTGACGGCAGTGAACACGATCATCCCGGCGCTGATGGCCGGCAACAGCGTGATCCTCAAACATGCGTCGCAAACACTGCTGGTGGGCGAGCGTTTCGCCGAGGCCATGCGCCTGGCCCATCTGCCGCAAGGCCTGTTCCATAACCTGCTGCTCGATCATCGGCAGACCGCCGCGCTGATTGCTTCGGGCCGCGTGCAGCAGGTCAATTTCACCGGTTCGGTCGAAGCCGGCAAGGCCATGGAAAGCGCTGCCACGGGGCGCTTCATCGGCGTGGGCCTGGAGCTCGGCGGCAAAGATCCGGCCTACGTGCGGGCTGACGCCAACCTCGAACATGCGGTGGAAAACCTGGTGGACGGCAGCTTCTTCAACTCCGGACAGAGCTGCTGCGCCATCGAACGCGTCTACGTCGATCAGAGAATCTATCCGGCCTTTGTCGAGGGATTCGTCGCCCTGACCCGTCAATATGTGCTGGGCAATCCGCTGGACGAAGCCACCACGCTCGGACCCATGGTTTCGCCGAGTGCTGCCGATTTCGTTCGCGGACAGATCGCCGAAGCCGTGAAGCTGGGGGCCAAAGCGCTGATCGATGCAAAAGCATTTGCGGCTGATGTACCGGGCAGTGCCTACCTTGCGCCGCAGGTGCTGGTGGATGTCAGCCATCAGATGTCGGTGATGCGTGAGGAAAGCTTCGGTCCGGTGGTCGGCATCATGCCGGTGGCCGGTGACGATGAAGCTATCGCCTTGATGAACGACAGTCCGTTCGGGCTCAGTGCCTCGCTGTGGACGCAAGATCTCGCAGCGGCCGAACGCCTGGGCAACGAGATCGCCACCGGCACGCTGTTCATGAACCGCTGCGATTACCTGGACCCGGCACTGGCCTGGACCGGCGTGAAGAACAGCGGGCGCGGCGTCACCCTGTCGCCACTGGGCTATGAGCACCTGACCCGGGTCAAATCCTTTCATCTACGTCACGAGGTGTAGACCATGAACCTGACAGGAAACTGGAACTACCCCACGAGCGTTCGTTTCGGTGTCGGGCGCATCGCCGAACTGGCCGAGGTCTGTCGCAGCCAGGGCATCCAGCGACCCTTGCTGGTGACCGACAGCGGCCTGGCGCGCGCGCCGATCACCACGGCGGCACTGGACGCATTGCGCGCCGCCGGCCTTGGCGTGGCGCTGTTTTGTGACCTCAAGCCCAACCCGGTCGAAGCCAACCTGGCCGGCGGGCTCGACGCCTGGCGTGCCGGCCAGCACGACGGCGTGATCGCGTTCGGTGGTGGCAGTGGCCTGGACATGGGCAAGCTCATTGCCTTCATGAGCGGCCAGACCCGCCCGGTCTGGGATTTCGAGGACATCGGCGACTATTGGACCCGCGCCGACGACAGCCGCATCGCCCCGGTCATTGCCGTGCCGACCACGGCGGGAACCGGTTCCGAAGTCGGTCGTGCGGCGGTGATCATCGACGAGCGCACCCACACCAAACGCATCATTTTCCACCCGAAAATGATGCCGCGCGTGGTGATCAGCGATCCGGCCCTCACCGTCGGCATGCCGGCCAAGATCACCGCCGGCACTGGCATGGACGCTTTATCCCATTGCCTGGAGGCGTACTGCGCCCCCGGTTTTCACCCCCTGGCCGATGGCATTGCGGTGGAAGGCATGCGCCTGGTGGCCAACTCACTGGTGAAGGCGGTACACACGCCGTCGGACCTCGAGGCCCGCGCGCAAATGCTCGCGGCGGCGGCCATGGGTGCCACGGCATTCCAGAAAGGCCTGGGCGGGATGCATGCGCTTTCACATCCGGTGGGTGCGCTGTACGACACCCATCACGGCATGACCAACGCCACCTTCATGCCCTATGTCCTGCAGTTCAATCGCTCGGCCATCGAGGAGCGCATCACCCGCCTGGCGGCGTACCTGCGCCTGCCCTCGCCGGGGTTCGACAGTTTCCTGGCCTTCGTCCTCAAGCTGCGCAAGGACATCGGCGTGCCCCATACCCTGGTTGAACTGGGCGTGGATGACCGGCAGGCCGACCTGATCGCCGACATGGCGATTGTCGACCCCTCCGCCGGCGGCAACCCGCTGCCATTGACCCGGGACGGCGTGGCAAAGATTTTCGACGCGGCGTTTCACGGCCGCCTATAGAGCAGTCGCCTGGCCAGCACTGCGCATGGACAGGTGTGATCCGTTAGCGACAGGAGCAGTACGACAAGGGGTTGAAAGCCAGCCCATCCGGCGACCCGGATGGTTGCGTATGAACACCTGAAGGGGCACACATCATGAACCCAGCAAGCCAGCCGGGCACCGAAACGCACGACGATGACGTCAAGGTGCTGCACAGCATGGGCTATGCCCAGCAACTCTCACGACGAATGGGGGTTTTCTCCAACTTCGCCATTTCCTTTTCGATCATCTGCATCCTCTCGGGTGGCATCAACTCCCTGGCCCAGGGCACCTCGGGCGCGGGGGGGATATCCATCGGCATCGGCTGGCCGATCGGCTGCCTGATCTCCGGGGTATTCGCCATGGCCATGGCACAGATCTCCTCGGCCTACCCCACCGCCGGCGGCCTGTACCACTGGGGCTCGATTCTCGGTAACCGCTTCACTGGCTGGCTGACTGCGTGGTTCAACCTGCTGGGGCTGGTCACGGTGCTGGGCGCGATCAACGTCGGCACCTATTACTTCTTTTTCGGTGCCTTCGGACCGGCACTGGGCATGGAGGACACGACCACGGTCCGGGTGATTTTCCTGGCGATCCTCACCGGCCTGCAGGCCTTGTGCAACCACTTGGGCATCGGCCTGACCGCCAAGCTCACTGACTTCTCCGGCTACCTGATCTTCGCCACGGCGCTGGCCCTGACCATCGTCTGCCTGATGTCGGCACCCAGCTATGAATTCGCGCGGCTGTGGACCTTCGGCAACTACTCCGGCGAGGCGGGTGGCAGCGTCTGGCCGCAGGTCTCCAACGGCTGGGTTTTCATGCTCGGCCTGCTGTTGCCGATCTACACCATCACCGGCTATGACGCCTCGGCGCATACCTCCGAGGAAACCCGCAACGCGGCCATGTCGGTGCCGCGCGGCATGGTCATGTCGGTGGTCTGGTCGTTGCTGTTCGGCTGGCTGATGCTCAGCGCGTTCGTGCTGATGCTGCCGAACATGGACGAGGCGGCCAAGCAAGGCTGGAACGTGTTTTTCTGGGCCATGAACACCCAGGTCAACCCGACACTGAAACTGGTGCTTTACGTGGCGATTTTCATCTCGCAGGTGCTCTGCGGGCTGGCCACCGTCACCTCGGTTTCACGGATGATCTTCGCGTTCTCCCGGGACGGTGGCCTGCCCTGCTCAAAAGCGCTGTCCTCGGTCTCATCGACCCATCGCAGCCCGGTGGCAGCGATCTGGACAGGTGCCACCCTCGCGGTGTTGTTCGACTGGGGATCGTCGGTGATCTCGATCGGGGCAACGCCGGTCTATACGATCGTGGTGTCCTGCACGGTGATCTTCCTGTTCTTCTCCTTCGCCATTCCCATCGTGCTGGGGCTATTTACCTTTGGGACCTCGAAGTGGCCGACCATGGGGCCGTGGAACATGGGGCGTTTCTGGTACTCGGTGTTCGCCATTCTCTCGATCCTGTCGATGATCATCATTTTTGTCATCGGCATCCAGCCACCGAACGATTGGGCGCTGTACATCACCATCGGTTTCCTGGTGCTGACGGCCATCGTCTGGTTCGGCTTTGAAGCCCGGCGCTTCCAGGGGCCGCCGGTGGGCGACATGATCGTCAAGCGCCAGGCTGAAATTGCCGCGGCGGAAGCGGCGTTGAACCGCAAATAGAGCAAGCAATGAGTAACCTGTAGGAGCGAGCTCGCTCCTACAGAGTCCGGGCCTTATCAGCCGGGCTTTTTTGCAGGCTGATGATCTATCCTGTGCCTCCCCGATTTCACACCCGAGGCCACTATGCCCGCCCTCACCGCCCGCGAGGTTTACCAGCCGTTGCGCGATGCCGCCCAGGGCATTTGCACTTTCCAGCGAGTCGATGACGCCTGCGAGTCTGGCCATGTACGGGTCGACATCGACGGCTGGCGCCTGACGCTCGACGTCGATACCGGCCACTTGCGCCACTGCCTGCACGGCCAAAGCCCCGATGGCCGTGAATATGTGTTCGACAACGGACAGCGCTTCGGCACCGACCCGGTGAGTTTGCTCAGCACCTGGGAGCTGGCGCAGATTGAACGGCTGCTGGCCTGAATCCTTCGCAACCTGTCGTTCCCTGGCCGCACTTGTGATAAACAAGCCGGAGTGATTTTTGCGTCCAAGGAGGTTCTGCCCATGCCCCGTTCCCCACGCCTGCCGCACTGGTTGGCCTGCGCCCTGCTCGGTTTGTTCGCCGGCGGCGCCCAGGCCGGCGCTACGCCCCCGGCGCCCGATGCCTTGCAACCCTTGCTGGCGACGATGAATGAGCGGTTGTACATCAGCGAGCTGGTGGCGCTGACCAAGTGGGACAGCGGCAAACCGGTCCAGGACAACGCCCGGGAAGCGCAAGTCATCGCCAACGCCAAGAAGCAGGCGGCCCAGCGCCAGCTCGACCCCGACGATGTCGCCGACCTGATCGCCGCCCAGATCGAAGCCAGCAAATTGGTGCAATACGGCCGAATCGCACAATGGCAAGCGGCGCACAAGGCACCGGACACGCCACGGCCGGACCTCAACAACGACATCCGGCCCAAGCTCGACACCCTGCAAAACCAGCTGCTCACGCAGTACGCCGCGTTCCTGCCCTACCGCAAAGACCCGAACTGCCCGCAATGGCTGGCCACCGAACGCTCCGCACTGATCAAGGATTATTTGCATGACCAGGCGATGATTCGTGCGACCGGGGAGCTGTGCATTGCAGGGCGATAACGTCAAATGAGCCACACTGAAACTCTCGCCAAAATCCTGCTCGGCCCGCTGTTGCTGGCGCAGGGACTGTACACGCGGCGCATGACGCCCAAGTTGCCGGAGGCCGAAGGTGAACGTCAGGGCTATGCCGGCAGTGGCGACGCTCTGCGGTTGTTGATTGTCGGCGACAGCGCCGCTGCAGGGGTGGGCGCGGCGACGCAAGGTGAAGCCCTCTGCGGTCGGCTGGTCGAGCGCCTGGCCGATGATTATCAGGTGGTGTGGAAACTCTGGGCGCGCTCGGGTCTGGATTCACAAGGGCTGCTGGAGCTTCTCGATCAGCACGCCCCCGAGCCGTTCGATGTGGCGCTGTTGTCGATTGGCGTCAACGATGTCACCAGCTCACTCACCCTGGATCAGTGGCTTGCTCGGCAACGGCGTTTGATGGCGCTGTTGTGCGACAAGTTCGCGGTGAGGCAGATCGTGGTGTCGCCGCTTCCGCCGATGCATTTGTTCCCCGCGCTGCCGCAACCATTGCGCTGGTTCCTGGGGTTCAGGGCGCAGCGTTTCAATGCACATTTGGCGGAACTGGCCGCACGCCTGGATCAATGTACGATGCTCACCACCCCGCTGGCGCCCGAACCTGGCTTGATGGCCAGCGATGGTTTCCATCCGGGGCCGATGCTCTACCGTCAATGGGCCGACGATGCCGCCAGGGTCATCGACCAACGCTTTCGCAGCACAACAATAAAAAACAGGAGTTGAAGATGTCTGAGTTGAACCTGAACCACAACGTCTCAGCGTCCCTGAAGCAGTGGCACGCGATGATCGGAAACCGCGACTTGAGCGGCTTCCCAGAACTGCTCGATCCGCAGGCGGTGTTCCGTTCGCCGATGGCGCACACGCCGTATCAGGGAGCGCCGGTGGTGTCGATGATCCTCAACACGGTCATCAACGTGTTCGAGGACTTGGCCTATCACCGCGAGTTGGCGACGGCGGATGGCTTGAACGTGATTCTCGAATTCAGCGCCAGGGTCGGCGGGAAAGAGCTGAAGGGCATCGACATGATCCGCTTCAACGAACAGGGCAAGATTGTCGAGTTTGAAGTGATGGTACGGCCGTTGAGTGGCTTGCAGGCGTTGGGTGAGGAAATGGGGCGACGGTTGGGGGCTTACCTGAAGGCCACAAAAGCCTGACTCAGCAAATAACCCTGTGGGAGCGGCGGTGCGGCGATCCCACAGGTTTTGTGTACAGCCTGAATACTTCACACCAACGGCTGATGACTGGTCACGCAGTGAATCCCTCCACCACCGGCGGAGATCGCGTCGATGTCGAGCTGCACCACCTTGCGCTGCGGGTAGAGTTCGGACAGCAGGTCGAAGGCTTTGCCATCGGCTTCTTCGTCGCCGAATTGCGCAGCGATGATCGCGCCATTGATCACGAAGTAGTTGATGTAGCCCGCTGCGAAGTCCTGATTGTCTTTGCTGAACCGGCTGTTGCGCGGGTTGAGTGGTGGCGACACGGTATGCACCTGCAACTTGCGGCCATCGGCATCCGTGGCATTTTCCAGGATCTGCAGATGGGCGCGAGTGACCTTGTAGTCGTAGGACTCGGGGTCGTTGTCGAGGTTGGCGATGACCACGCCGGGCTTGACGAAGCGCGCGTAGAAGTCGATGTGGGCGTCGGTGATGTCCTTGCCCTTGATGCCCGGCAGCCAGATGATTTTGCGCAGGCCCAGGCGTTCTTTCAATTCTGCCTCGACGTCGGCTTTGCTCCAGTCGGGATTGCGATTGCGGTTGATCCAGCTGCTTTCGGTCATGATCCCGGTGCCGTGGCCATCCACTTCGATGCCTCCGCCCTCGCCCACCAGTTCGCTGCGCAGGTAATCCGCCTTGGCATTTTCCGCGACCTGGGCGGCCAGTTGCGCATCGTCCGCATGCTGCTGTTTGTTGCCCCAGCCGTTGAAGTTAAAGTCCACGGCACCAAGGCCGCCGTTGCCATCGACGACAAAATTGGCGCCGATGTCGCGCATCCAGATGTCGTCCAGTTCGGTGATCACGAAGGTGGTGTTGTGGCTGCCGCATTTGGCTTCGGCCAGGCGCCGTTCGCTCTGGCGACAGAACACGGTGACCGGCTCGAATTCGGCAATGCTGCGGGCGATCCGGCCAAGGGCGTCTTGCACGTGGGGCGTGAAGTCCTCCCAGATCGCGGCCTGTGCGCCGAAGGCGATGAAAGCCCGTTGGTGTTTGTCTCCTTCATCGGGCATGTACCACTTGCCCTTGCCGGCCGCTCGCACCGGCAGGCCGGCAAAGCCCAATCCCATGGACACCACCGCGCCCAGCCCGGCGGCGACCGATACCTGCTTGATGAATGTTCGACGTGTCGGCATGTGTTTTCCTGAAATCGAGGTTTGGCCGGCCCTCGGGCCGGCCGGTAATCATTTGACTGTAGCGGTCTTGAACTTGGTCCAGGTGCGCATGCGTGCCCGCATGTCGGCCTGGGGAATGTCCTTGCCGGGAATCAGCCGCGCGTAGGTGGCTTCATCAAGATAGATGTCCGGATTGTTGCGCATCGCGGCATCGACATCCGGGCGAGCCTTGGCGTTGGAGGTCGGGTAGCCGGTGAAGTTGCTGATGGCCGCCATGTTCTGCGGGCGCATCACGAAGTTGATGAACGCGTAGGCATACTCCGGGTGCCGGGCGTCGACGGGAATGGCCATGGTATCCATCCACACCGTGGTGCCTTCCCGGGGAATGCGGTAGTGGAAGGTGGTTTTCTTGCCGGCGCTGTCCGACGCGCGCTGCGCCTGGGTCATGTCGCCGCTGTAGCCCAGGGACACGCACAGGTTGCCGTTGACCAGGTCGGTCACCGGTTGCGACTGGAACTTGCGAATGTACGGCCGCAGCTTCATCAGCAAGTCACTGGCCGCCGCCAGGTCCGCCGGTTTGGCGCTGCGCGGGTCGCGGCCGAGGTAGTTGAGCACCACCGCCAGCACTTCGTCCGGCGAGTCGATCATCGAGATGCCGCAGTCGGCGAACTTCGCCGCCAGTTCCGGCTTGAACAGCATGTCCAGGCTATTGACCGGCGCGTCCGGCGCACGCTGGGCGATCTGCTCGGCGTTGTAGGTCAGGCCGATAGTGCCCCAGGTGTACGGGACCGTAGCCTGGCTCGAATGCTCATAGTGCGAGCGCAATTTCTGCAACCCCGGCTCGACGTCGCTCAGGGCGGTGATTCTGGACTGATCCAGCGGTTGCAGGCTGCCGGCGCGCATCAGGCGTTCGGCCACGGTGTCGCCGGGGAAGATCAGGTCGTAGCCGCTGCCACCGGCGAGCATTTTCGCCTCCAGGGTTTCACTGCCGTCCATGACGTCGTAGATCACCTTGATCCCGGTTTCGGCGGTGAACTTGCTCAGGGTGTCCTCGGCGAAATAATCGGCCCAGTTGTACAGCCGCAGGGTTTTCTCCTCGGCGTGCAGCGCAGGCACCGCACAGCCCAGCGCCAGCCCCATGGCCAGGCACAGCTTGTTGATCGTGTTCATGTCACACCCCTTGGGTTGCCCAGCGTGAGTGGATCTGACGACCGTCCTGGGTCAACAAGGCGCCGTACATGTCCGGACGGCGATCGCGGTAGATGCCCCAGGTCAGGCGGTCTTCGCGCATGGCCGCCAGGTCCAGGCTGTGGACCAGCACGCCGGTGCTGTCGCGGTCGGCTTCGGCGAGCAATTTGCCCTTGTGGTTGCAGATGAACGAAGAGCCGTAGAAGTTCATTTGCAGGGTCGGGTCGGTGGTCGCCGCTTCCCGGCCGACACGGTTGGCCGCCACCACCGGCAGCAGGTTGGCGGCGGCGTGGCCGCGCATGGTCATCTGCCAGTGATCCCGGGAATCGAGCGTGGCGCAACCCGGTTCGGAGCCAATGGCCGTGGGGAACAGCAGCACTTCGGCGCCCATCAAGGCCAGACAGCGGGCGGTTTCCGGGAACCACTGATCCCAGCAGATGCCCAGGCCGATGCGCCCGAACGCTGTGTCCCAGACCCGGAAACCGCTATCGCCGGGGCTGAAGTACTCCTTCTCCTGATAGCCGATGGCGTTGGGGATGTGGGTCTTGCGGTACACCCCCAACAGGCGCCCGTCGGCGTCGGCCACGCTCAGTGAATTGAAGTAGGCATTGCCGGCCTTCTCGTACCAGCTCAGCGGCAGTACCACGCCCAACTCTTTGGCCAATGCGGCAAAGCGCTGGAGCACGTGGCTGTCGCGATACTCTTCGGCCAGTGCCAGGTGTTTGTGGTGTTGCTCGATGCAGAAGTACGGCGTGGCGAACAGCTCCTGCAACAGGATCACTTGCGCGCCCTTGGCCGCTGCCTCGCGGACCAGTTGCTCGGCCTGGTCGAGGTTGAGTTTCAGGTCCCAGGTGCAGGGCATCTGGGTGGTGGCTATGGTCAGCAGTGTCATGGCATCAACCCCGCACCGGCCAGGCCGGCTGTTGCTGGGTGATGCAATGCACACCGCCGCCACCATGGGCCAGGTGGTTGATCCGCACTGGCACCACTTCACGACCGGGGAATGCCTGCGCCAGCACTTCAGCAGCGACCTTGTCGGCATCGATGCCATAGGCCGGCATGATGATCGCGCCGTTGGCTATGTAGAAGTTGGTGTAGGAGGCGCAGAACACTTCGGCCTCGGTGTCTACCGCATCGGAGGCTTCATAGAGTTCGATCAGCTCGAACTTGCGGCCCTGGGCATCGGTGGCCAGTTCAAGGGCGCGACGGTTTTCCCGTGCGACTGCGGCGTACACAGAGCTCTGGTCGTGGGTGGCGTCCACCAGCAACACACCGGGGCGGGCAAAGGCGCACACGCCGTCGACGTGGCCGTCGGTCATGTCGCCGGTCACGTAGTCCGGATCGCCCGGCAGCCAGATGGTTTTCTTCACGCCAAGCAGGCGGGTGAAGATCTCTTCGATCTCGGCCTTGGTCACGCCCGGGTTGCGATTGGGGTTGAGCAATACCGACTCGGTGGTGATCAGCGAGCCCTCGCCGTCCACGTGAATGGCGCCGCCCTCGTTGCTCAGCGTGGTGCCGAAACACTCCAGCCCCAAATGATTGAGCGCACGGCGGGCCAGGCTTTCGTCCAGATCGTGGGCCGACTTGCCGCCCCAAGCATTGAAGCGCCAGCTCACACCAGCCAGGCCTTGCTGCGGATGGCAAACGAAGCTCGGGCCGGAATCGCGGCACCAGCTGTCGTTGACCGCCAGTTCGATCAACTCGATGTTCGGCCCGCACAAGGCCTTGGCGCTGGCGACGGCCGAAGGATCGACCACCAGTTTCACCGGTTCGAAGCGGGCGATGGCGTTGGCCACGCGGGCGAAGTCCTCTTGAACCTGTGGCAGTGTCACCCGCCAGCCTGACTCCCAAAGGGTCTTGTTGTGCGGCCAGACCATCCAGGTGGCGGCGTGGGTGACCCACTCGGCCGGCATCGTCCAACCGCTGTTTTGAATTTCGTTGTGTTGCATGACAAGCACCTCTGAGTTAAGTCATTGTGTTCAATGAAAACGGCCTTGGCGGTCTTGGCATGCATGCTACGGCTGGAAAAACGGGCAAACAAACGATGGATTTTGCAGATAACTGATTAGAGGAGCTTATCGATATGCTCAAGCACTGGCCGCCCCTGAGCACCCTGCGCGGCTTCGAAGCCGCCGCCCGGCTGGGCAGTTTTCACAAGGCCGCCGACGAGTTGCACCTCACCCAATCGGCGATCAGCCAGCAGATCCGCAGCCTTGAGGCCTACCTGGAACAACCGCTGTTCCATCGCAGCGGGCGCAGCGTCAGCCTGACCGATGCCGGGCACGATCTGCTGAGCACCACCCAGGCGTTGCTGCAGCAACTGGCGGTGGGCATTCGCCGGCTGGGGCAGTATCAGAAACCCAATCAACTGGTGCTCAACACCACCCCGGCGTTTGCCCGGCACTGGTTGTTGCCACGCCTGGGGGATTTCCGTCGCCAGCATCCGCAGGTCGATCTGTGGATTTTCAGCACCGATGAAGTGCCGGACATGGCCAGCCAGACCATCGACCTGGCGGTGCGCGACGACATCAGTTCCCAGGCCGAATGCAGTTTCAGAGTGCTGCACGCCGACCGCCTCTACCCGGCGTGCCATCCAAGCCTGCTGGCCGTACCGGCGCAGCAGCGCACCACCCTGCATGGCGAGCGGGAAATGGACTGGAGCCACTGGGCAGTGGAATCGGGAATTGATGTGGGGCAGATGGATCAGGGGCTGAATTTTTCCGATCCGGGTTTGCTGCTCGACGCGGCCTGCACCGGTCTCGGCATTGCACTGGTAAGCCAGTTGCTGAGTCGGCAGGCGCGGGCCACCGGGCTGTTGCAGCCGATGGTGGAGCAAACCATCCGCGGCCCGAACTGGGCGCTGCTGACCCACCGCGACAGCGAGAACATCCCGATGGCGCGGGCCTTTACCGAATGGCTGGTCGACAATCTGGCCAGCGAGTGATTACTGCGCCGGAAAAGTTTGCAGATAGGCCAACAGGTCTTCGATTTTTTCCGGATCGCTGAGCCCCCAGAAAATCATGCGGGTACCGGGGACGACTTTTTTCGGCGCCTCAAGGTAGGCGATCAGGGTTTCGCGGTCCCAGACCAGGTTGGCGGATTTCATCGCGTCGGAATACACGTAGTCCGTGGTGACGGCAGAGGGGCGACCGATCACGCCATTGAGCTGCGGACCAAAGAAGGCGCGAGCCGATTCGCCGATCTGATGGCAGCCACTGCAGAGGCGCTTGAACACTTTCTCCCCGGCCTGGACATCGCCCGCAGCAAGGGTGGGAGTGCTGAGCAGGCCAGCGGTGAGCGCCAGGGCGAGGGTCAGGGCGGCGATTTTCTTCATGTTCCGTTTCCAGTCGGGTGTTGCCGGATGGCTATTGGAACACGGTGGTCGGGGATATCCCAAGTGGTCAAATGGACGCAATCCCTGTGGGAGCGGGCTTGCTCGCGAAAGCGATAGTCCAGTCACCTACGATGGTGAATGTGAAGGCCTCTTCGCGAGCAAGCCCGCTCCCACAGGGTCTTGTGCATAGCTTACTTTTTGGTCAGGGTTCGGGAGGTATTGAGCTCAATGGCCGCCTGAATCAACGCCGTCAGCGCCTTTTCATCGATCTGCTCACCCTCGCGGATATCGATGGCACGCCGGGTATTGCCTTCAAGGCTTGCATTGAACAGCTTCGACGGATCGTCCAGCGAAGCGCCCTTGGCGAAGGTCATCTTCACCACTTGCTTGTAGGTCTCGCCGGTGCAAATGATGCCGGCATGGGACCACACCGGCACGCCGCGCCACTTCCACTCTTCGATCACTTCGGGGTCGGCCTGGCGGATGATCTGGCGGATGTGGGCCAGGGATTCGCCGCGCCAGTCAGCCAGTTCCCGGATTCGTTCGTCGATCAGCGCCGAGGCTTCGTTTGAGTCAACCTTGTCCGTTTTCATCACCGTTTCCACCCTCATCATGATGGTTGTGACCGATGAGGGTAGACGCTGTTCGGAGGTTTTCAGGAATCGCTGACTGACGGCGCCTGGGGCACGGGACGGGTTTTCACGGTGACGAACATTTTGATGCGGTCGCCGATTTCCTGCAGGGTATGGCGGAACGGGTCGTGTCTTTCGCTGGTGGTCGGGTCTTCGAAGCTCCAGACCATCACTTCAGCGGTAAACGGCATGCGCGCGGCCTCTTCGGAGGATTTGTCGCACAGGGTGATGACGTAGTCGAACGCTTGGCCTTCGAAATCCTCGAGGGACTTGCTGCGCAAGTCGCTGGCATCGACGCCGATGTGATCGAGGGATTCGAACGTGCGCGGGTCGATCTCGCTGGCCTCGAGCCCGGCACTGAAGGCCTGGAAGTCGGCAGGATCGGTGTGGCGCAGCAGGGCTTCGGCCATCGGTGAGCGGACATCGTTTCGGGCGCAGACGAACAGCACGCGACGGGGGGCGGTCATGGGTTTACCTCGGCTGGCGGACTTTAGTGTTTGCTCATCAATCCATGCAGCACGCCGAACCGCAAACCCGGTTCAGACGCAATCATGTGCGTGATCCCGAACACCTTGAACGCCGCCAGCATCAACACCAGGCCGCCGGGCAAAATGCTCAGGCGATGGGTGGGCAAACCGGCCAGTTTGAGGTGTTTCACATGTTTGACTTCCAGCAGGCGCAACGACAGGCGCAACAGGCCGCCGTAGGTGATGCCGCTTTGGCCGTCATCATTCAAGCCATTGGCCTTGAGCACCTTGGCGAGCATCCGCGCCGTCCCGGAAGAACCGATAGCCTGTTGCCAGCCCATGGCGCGGTAACGGCGGGCAATGCGTTCGAATTGCACGGTGGCCGCGCGTTCGGCCTCCAGCAGCGCTTCGGCAACGATCCGCCCGCCGTGGAAGTAATGCGCACCGAAGGTGCCGCTGCCGATGGCAATGCTCTCGGTGACCAGCAGCTGGTCGCCACGGCCGATGATCATCTCCGTGGAGCCACCGCCGATATCCACCACCAGCCGCGTGGTTTGCGCCGGCAAAGTGTGGGCCACGCCGGCATAGACCAGTTGCGCCTCTTCGTGACCGGAAATGACGTCGATGCGAAAGCCCAGGTGGCGTTCGGCACTGGCCAGGAATAGCGGCGCGTTGTCCGCTTCGCGTACGGCACTGGTGGCCACCGCCCGCACCCGCCCGGCCTCAAAGCCGCGCAGCTTCTTGCCGAATCTCGCCAGCGCCTGCCAGCCCCGGTCCAGCGCCAACTCATCGAGCGCCCCGCCCTGCAGGCCTTCGGCCAGACGCACTGGTTCACGTAGGGTTTTCACTTCCTGGATGACCATCTGCTGGTTCCGTCTCACCGATTGGCCAATCATCAGGCGAAACGCATTGGAACCCAGGTCGATGGCGGCAAACAGCGGGGCGTCTTTCATAGGGGGGGTTCCTTGCACATTCATCTGCCGGCGGACTGGCGGCCGTCGGGCACTCAAGACGGATTGCGAGGATCTTGCCATTACTTCGATGACACCGAGATGACACAGCCTGGAGATCTGACCCACACCACAATTAGTCGGCAGTCCGCGAATTACCGGCATCCTGATGAATGGCCATCAAACCGTCATCGAATCGTCATGAACCGAGCGGCATAATCAAGTCATTCA
This sequence comes from Pseudomonas sp. P4_B4, assembly GCF_056402255.1. Classification (NCBI taxonomy): domain Bacteria; kingdom Pseudomonadati; phylum Pseudomonadota; class Gammaproteobacteria; order Pseudomonadales; family Pseudomonadaceae; genus Pseudomonas; species Pseudomonas sp. P4_B4. Next base: position 87,614 of record NZ_JBFUHS010000003.1, on the reverse strand, counting down.
ATGCGTGCTTTAACTTTCTGCTGCCAATTCTGGTGGCTTTTTTTTGCCTGAAATTCTGCTTACAAACACTCCTGCGCCGCACGTTCGAACGTCGACGGCACGAACGCCGAGGCCAGCAGCTTGCGCTCGTACAGGAACACCTTGCCGCCGTTCGAGGCTTTATAGGTTTCAAGCACGTTGTCCGCCGACACTTTGCTCGATACGACAATCCGGTAGCTGCGCTGGGTCTGCGATACCGTGGGCGCCAGCGCATCGTCCTGCAACTTCGGCACCACGCAATGGGTGTACTCCTCGGGCGACTTGCTGGTGTGCAAGGTCATGGTCGGATTGTTCGGCGTGGCACAACTGGCCAGCAGCAGCGAGGCGAATACCAGGCTCGGGGCAAAAACAGTGCGCATGAATCAGGTCCTGAATAGAAATCCACGGTGGATTGGGTTGCCCGCCGCTCAATGGACGTCGGGGTTATTAATTTGTTGCTGCGGTTAAACCGGCCGTTACCAGCGCCTTCAACGACGCATCGAACTGTTTCAGCGCGGTCAGTTGCAGGTCGCGTTGCTGATCGATTTGCGCGGCAATCTCGGGGGCGGCCTTGTCATGCACCCACACCGACGGCAGTTGTTTTTCCACCGCACCTTCGGCCTTGCCGATGTACTGCAGGTTGGCGTCGTAGAACCGCGCGGCGAAACGCGCCTCGACCCGGTCGTTACGCTGGGTCAGCAACTGGTTGTGGGTATCGAGCATCACCACCACATCCGGGTGCGCCTGCACCAGGGCCTCGAGGTTGTCGTAGACGGTCACCGACACAAAGGTGTGGTGCAGCGAGCTCATCAACCAGTCGATGGCCAGTTGCGGATCGGAGCTGTTGACGAACGCCTGGCGAATCCGCGCATCGAGTGCGTTCTTCGCACCGTTGACGGCCACCGAGTGGTATTGCTCAAGGTATTGCAGGTTTTCCACGGTGTTTTCGCTGTACAGCACCCCGACCGTCTGCCCGTATTGCAAGCCGCCCTGGCCAGCGGTGATGGGCGGCAGATGGCAGGTGCGTGCGTCTTCGGCAAAGGCCGATGCGGTGGATGCAACACTGCCCAGCAACAGGGCAATCACAGCCAGTCGGGTCAAGATTTTCATCGCGCAGGTTCCTTGAGCAGCGTTTTCAATGCAGGCAATTTTCCGCCTTTGCACAAAAAACAGAACTTGCGATTCTTGATGGTGACTATTGACTGAACCAATAGTGCGGCGGCGCCAGCGCATGCCTCTGGCGCAAAGTTACTGGTCAATGTCGAACAAGCGGCTGTGCCGGGCGCCCACGGTTGATTACAGTGGCGACTGCCCTAAAAACCTGATCAAGGAACGAAACAATGGTGACCTGCTACCTGAAATACGTGCTCGATCCCTACCAGCTCGACGCATTCGAGCACTACGGCAAGTTGTGGATTCCCCTGGTGGAAAAGTTCGGCGGCCAGCACCACGGCTACTTTTTGCCGTCGGAGGGCGCCAACAACATCGCCCTGGCGCTGTTCACCTTCCCCAGCCTGGCGGAGTACGAGCATTACCGGCAGCAGTCGATGAACGATCCGGAATGTATCGCGGCGTTCAAGTACGCCGAAGAGAAAAAATTCATCCTCAGCTACGAGCGTTCATTCATGCGGCCGGTATTTGGCTGAAAGGATCGCTGACTCAGTCTTTTTTCAGATCCAGGCAATAGGTGTAGTAACCGGGGTCGCGCACCCAGCCCAGGGATTCATACAGGCGCTGGGCGGTGAGGTTGTCGGTGGCGGTTTCCAGGGTCATGCCTTTGCCACCGGCCAGCTTCGCGAAATCCCGGGCGGTGTTCATCAGCACGGTGCCGACACCTTTACCCCGGGCAGCGGGTGTGGTGAACAGATCACCGAGCAACCAGGTGCGATGGGCGTCGATGGAAGAAAAAGTCGGGAACAGCTGGACGAAGCCGAGGTTTTCACCGTCGCTGTCCTGGGCAAGAAATATCACCGATTCATCCCGGGCGAGGCGCTCGGCGATGAAGGCGCGCGATTGCGAAAGGTTCGACGGCTGCTTGTAGAACATCCGGTAGGCGTCAAACAAAGGGGCGATCTGGTCGATGTGCGATGCGTCGGCGCGCAGGGCCTGAATAGCCATGAGGGTGCTCCATTGCGGTCTCAAGGAATTACAGACTAGCAATGGCGACGTAACAGCGACGCACTATTTTCCTGAAAACACCGCGGCCCCTGTGGGAGCGGGCTTGCTCGCGAAGGCGGCAGCACATCAAACATCGATGTGACTGACCCACCGCTTTCGCGAGCAAGCCCGCTCCCACATTAGGCTCCCACATTGGATTGCGGGTTGCGGTCAAACGCGCACATTACGCCCTGGCAACGAAGTACGCTGGCTGCTTTCCCAGCCTTCGACCAGACCCACCGGCACATCCGCTGACGGCAACATCTGTGCGCCACGCACCAGATCGGACGCCCGCTCAGCAAGCATGATGGTCGGCGCATTGAGGTTGCCGTTCGGCTCGGTCGGGAACACCGACGAATCGATCACCCGCAGACCGGCGATGCCACGCACGCGCAATTCGGAATCGACCACCGCCATGTCGTCCTCGCCCATGCGGCACGAACCGCATGGATGGTAGGTGCTTTCCAGGTTGTCGCGCACGAAGGCGTCGAGGTCTTCATCGCTGGTCACCTGCGCGCCCGGGGCGATTTCGCCGTCGCGGAAGCGGTCCATGGCTTTCTGGCCGATGATCTCGCGGGTCAAGCGAATGCAGCGGCGGAAACCTTCGCGGTCCTCTTCCCGCTCCAGATAGTTGAAGCGGATTTCCGGATGCTCGTACGGATCGGCCGAGCGCACGCGCACATAACCACGGCTTTTCGGTTTGTTCGGACCGGTCAGCACCATGAAGCCATGGCCCTTGATCGGCTTGTTGCCGTCGTAGCGCATCGCCGCCGGCAGGAAGTGGAACTGGATGTCCGGCCAGCGCAGGCCCTTCTCGGAGCGGATGAAACCACCGGCCTCGAAGTGGTTGGTGGCGCCCAGGCCATCCTTGAACAGCAGCCAGCGCAGACCGATCATCAGCTTGCTCAGCGGGTCCATCTTGTTGTTGAGGGTCACCGGTTCCTTGCAGCCGAACTGGATGTACACCTCGGCGTGATCCTGCAGGTTCTCCCCTACCCCCGGCAGGTCATGGCGCACGCCGATCCCGGCCTTGCGCAGGACGTCCGCCGGGCCGATGCCGGAGCGTTGCAGCAGGTGCGGCGAGCCGATTGGCCCGGACGAGATCAGCACTTCACGGTTGCAATACACCTGGTGAGTCTGGCCACCGTGGTCATACATGACCCCCACCGCACGCTTGCCTTCAAGAATGATCTGGCGCGTCATCGCGTGGGTGATCACCGTCAGGTTCGGACGGCCCATGGCCGGGCGCAGATAGGCGTTGGCCGTGGAGCAGCGCACGCCGTTCTTCACGGTCATGTGCATGGCACCGAAACCTTCCTGCATGTAGCCGTTGCAGTCTTCGGTCTTGATGTAGCCCGCTTCGGCACCGGCTTCGACCCAGGCGCCGTACAGCGGGTTTTTCATGTGGTTGCCGTTGGTGGTGTGCAGCGGCCCGGTCTGCCCGCGATAGCTATCGCCGCCCGACTCGTAGCTCTCGGCGCGCTTGAAGTACGGCAGGCAGTTGCGATAGCCCCAGCCTTCGGCACCCAGGGATTCCCACTCGTCAAAGTCCAGCGCGTGGCCACGGATGTACACCAGGCCGTTGATCGACGACGAACCGCCCAGCACCTTGCCCCGTGGGCAGTGAATGCGTCGGCCGTTGAGGTGGGTCTCCGGCTCGGTCTCGTAGCGCCAGTTGTACTTCTTGGTGTTCATCGGGATCGAGAATGCGCTCGGCATCTGGATCACTACGCTCTTGTCACTGCCGCCGAATTCCAGGACCAGCACCGAGGTGGCCGGGTCTTCGCTCAGGCGGTTGGCCAACACACAACCTGCCGAGCCTGCGCCAATGATGATGTAGTCGTATTTTTGCGTAGCCATTTTTTGCGTGGTCATGACTATCTCCCGACCGTCGATTCAGTGAATACCGGCTGTGGCTGCTGTTTGTGGGTCAGCGTGTCACCGGTGGTGTATTGCGGGGAGTTCTTCTCGATCTGCTGGATCACCGCTTCTTCGCGTTTCAGATCAATCGAGCGGCTCAGCCAGTAGTACGCCAGGCCCGATACGATCAGCCCGACCAGCCAGGCGATGTCGATGCTGCCCAGCGCCTTGGCGAGCGGGCCGACATACACCTCGCGTTGTTCAACGCCGTCGAATATGTAGAAGAACGGGATCATCGAGATAAAACCGATGGCATAGGCGGCGATACCGCGCAGTCCCCAGCTGCCGTAGATGTTGCCGTGGGGCATGAAGAAGTGCGGGATGGCGTAGCGGCCCTTGCGCACGAAGAAGTAGTCAGTGAGGTTGACCGAGGTCCAGGGCACCAGGAAGTACAGCATCACCACCAGGTAGATCCCCAGCACCGACAGGCCTTTGCCGGAACTCTGGATGCTCAGGGCCACGCCCAGTTGCAGCAGGATCACGAAGCCGATGGCCAGGATGCGTGCCCTGCGTGTTGGTTCGATGTGCTTGATCGAGTCAACGCAGGTCAGCGTGGTCAGCTTGGCGCTGTAGATGTTCATCGCGATCACCGGCAGGAACGCCAGGATGGTGACCACCACCACCGCCGTGCCCACCAGCGGCGACACGGTGTTGCCAACTTGCCCAAGGGCCACCAGCACGTCAGTGGAGTGCAGGTGATCGGCCAGCCAGCCACCCACGGAAATCATCCACGCACCGGACAGCGAAGCCCCGAGGAACACCACGGCAATCAGCTTGCCGCTGGAGGTGTTTTTCGGCAGGTAGCGCGAGTAGTCCGACACATAAGGCGCATAGGCGATGTTGTAGCTGGCGGCCGCCGCAAATTGCGCGATGAAACCGGTCCAGTTGAAACCTAGCGGCTCCCGGGCCACTTCGCCTTCCGCGAGTGCCGGCAGCACTGCATCCGGCACCCAGCCCATCACCACCGCCACGGTCACCAGGCCATACAGCGGCAACGACAGGTACAACGCCCATTTGAAGCTGCGGTGCATCCAGTCATGGCCGAGAATCGCCAGCACCGCCGCCGGTATGGTCACCGCCACCGCGATCACCGCCGGGTTGAACCCGAATAGCGTATGCAGCCCCTGCATCATCAGCACCAGGTTGACGATGTTGAAGCCGGCGAACACGAACAGCGTCGCCAGCAGCACCAGGATCACCCCGCGATAACCGAACTGCGCACGGGACTGGATCATCTGCGGCAAGCCAAGGTGCGGGCCCTGGGAGCCGTGAAACGCCATGAACAGTGTGCCGAACATGATGCCCAGCGTACCGGCCAGCGTGGTCCACAGCGCGGTCAGGCCGACGCTTGGGCCAACGAAGCCGATGGTCATGGTGAAGAAGGTGAAATTGCCGAGGAACCAGAACGGGCCCTGACTGGCCAGCTTGTCAGTGCGCTCGTTCTCGGGGATGAAATCAATCGAATGCCCCTCGACGACGGATTTTTCGTCGAGGCTGGACACGCTCGGGGCGGACTTGGCGTTAGTGTTCATGATGGACTCTTATTGTTGGAAGATCATGACGAGATAACCGCGTTCTTTCGGGTGAACGACTCCCGGGGCGCAGGCAACATAGATGTCGAATGTGCCGGCCTCTTCGCGAGCAAGCCCGCTCCCACAAGGGGTGGCGTCAGCTTGGCAGCGTGATCCACACCGCCTTGGTTTCGAGCAGGTAATCGAGCTGCTCGGCGCCCAGGTCCTTGCCGAATCCGGACTGTTTGTAGCCACCAAACGGCATCGACGGATCGAGGGTGCCGTGGGCATTGACGTAGACCGAGCCTGCTTTCAAGCGTGGAATCAGGCTGTGCACCTTGCCCAGGTCGTTGGAATACAGTGCCGCCGCCAGGCCGTAGGGCGAGTCGTTGGCCAGGGCCAGCGCTTCTTCCTCGTCGTCGAACGGTGCGGTGACCAGCACCGGGCCGAAGATTTCTTCCTGGACAATGCGCATGTCGTTGCGGCAGTTGGCGAAGATGGTCGGCTCGACGAAGAAGCCAGGGCCATCGACCGGTTGTCCGCCGTAGACCAGTTCGGCGCCTTCGGCCTTGCCAGTTTCGATGTACTCGGTCACGCGCTGCTTTTGCAGGGCCGAAACCAGCGGGCTGATGAAGCAATCAGGATCCAGGCCCGGGGCCATTTTCAGGGTGCGCGTGTAGGCGATCAGCTCGCGCAGGAATTCGTCGTAGACACTGCTATGAATATAGGCCCGTGTACCGGCGTCGCATACCTGCCCGGAGTTGAAAAACACGCCATTCGCGACCGCTTGGGCGGCGGCCGGGATGTCGGCGTCTGCGCAGACGATGACCGGTGATTTACCACCGAGTTCGAGGGTCAGGCGCTTCATGTCATCCAGCGCTGCGCGGCCGACAGTCTGGCCCACTGGGGTCGAGCCGGTGAAGGTCAGTTTGTCGATACCAGGGTGGGTGGCCATGGCCGCACCGACCACGCTGCCGCGCCCGGTGACGATGTTGATCACGCCGTCGGGGATGCCCGCTTCCTGCACCAGTTCAGCGAACCGCAGGGCCGACAGCGAAGTCAGCTCGGCGGGCTTGACCACCACGGTGCAACCGGTCGCCAGCGCCGCGCCGAGCTTCCAGGCCATGGTTTGCAGCGGGAAGTTCCACGGCACGATGGCGCCGACTACGCCCACCGCTTCCTTGCGGGTATAGGCCAGGTAATTGCCCGGCAGAGAAGGTTCAACGGTACGGCCGTGCAGCTTGGTGGCCCAGCCGGCGAAGTAGCGCAGGGTATCGACGGTGCCCTGGATGTCCACGTCCTTGGCGAAGGCCACGGACTTGCCCATGTCGATGGATTCGATTTCCGCCAGTTCAGCAGCGTTCTGCTCGATCAGGTCGGCCAGGCGCTGCATCATGCGCTCGCGTTCGGCTGGTTTGGCCTGGCGCCAGGCGCCGCCGTCGAACTGGGCGCGGGCGGCTTGTACGGCACGGTCCAGGTCCTCGGTGGTGCCCATGGGAATGCGGGTGATCAGGCCTTCGGTCGAGGGTTCGATCACATCGGAAGTCTGGCCGTCACTGGCTTCGACCCATGCGCCGCCGATGAACATTTTCTGAACCTTGCTGAGGAAGGTCTGGGTGGCTTCGCTGACGCCGAATTTCTGCAGGTAACTTTTGACGATCGTGTCCATTTTTGTTCTCTCTGCCCGGCAGTCAGGGCCTGCCGGGTTTATGTGGTTTCGATGATCAGGCTGGAGTCGATTCGCTCTCGGCGGCGGCCCGCACCTTGCCACGCTCGTGGAAGATGAAACCGATGCTGTTGAGAAGCAGTTGCGCGGCGAGGATCGAAGTCATGCCGGTCGGGTCGTAGACCGGTGCCACTTCCACCAGGTCCATGCCGACGATGTTGCCTTTGCTGCGCTTGGCCAGGGCCTGGATGATTTCCAGCACTTCGTAGTAGAGGAAGCCACCGTGGCTAGGGGTGCCAGTACCGGGGGCGATGGACGGGTCGAAACCGTCGATGTCGATGGTGATGTAGTAGTTGATGTCCTGCGGGATCAGCGCCAGCACACCCTCGACGCCAAGGCGACGCACGTCACGCACCGAGAGGATTTTCGAACCGGCTTCATGAGCCGCTTCGTAGTCGTCGCGGTTGGACGACGACACGTTGCGGATGCCCATCTGGGTCATGCCGACAATGTGGTTCATTTCCGAGGCGCGGCGCAGCGGGTTGCCGTGGCCGTAGCGAACACCGTGGCGTTCGTCGACGAAGTCCAGGTGCGCATCGAAGTGAATGATGTGGATCGGGCCGCGGCCTTCGAAGGCCTTGATCACTGGCGCGTGCACCGAGTGGTCGCCGCCGAGCACCACCGGCATCACGCCGGCATCGAGGATCTTGCGCACGGCGTATTCGGTGTTCTTGTTGCTGGTGGCCATGTCGGTGTGGACGATGTCGGCATCACCGACGTCGACCATGCGCACGTCCGATGCGGTGAGGTACATCACGTCATCTTCGTGATCGTAGGCGCCGGCGTGGCCGAAGGAAAACAGCGTCGATGCTTCGCGAATCCCGCGTGGTCCGAAGCGTGCGCCGGAGCGCCACTGGGTGCCCATGTCGTTGGGCACGCCGAGCACCGCGACGTCGGCATCCAGTGCATCCCAATCGGTGCACACCGGGGATTTGCCAAAGGTGCAATGACCTACGAATGGCAGGTTCAGGCGACCGGATTCATAACCGTTGTTCGACATTTCTAGCCTCTCCACTTCTTGTTATCGGCTTGGCGGACTGCAAGGCGACCGCCGTTGGAAAGACTATGGGCGCAGGTTTTCGTGGAAAAAATGCTAAACATCAGATACTCATATCGGTATTCCCGATGCATCCCCATGCCGGAGGTCCAAGATGATCCAGCTGCACGATGTCGACCTGAAACTGCTCAGGGTGTTTGCCACGATTGTCCGCTGCGGCGGTTTCTCGGCCGCGCAGGCGGCGCTCAATGCCGGGCAATCGACCATCAGTGAACAGATGACCCACCTGGAAACCCGCCTCGGGGTCAAGCTCTGCCAGCGCGGGCGCAGCGGCTTTCGCCTGACCGAACAAGGGGTGGCCATTCATGAAGCCACCCAGCGCCTGCTGTCGGCGGTGGAAAACTTCTGCATGGACGCCGACGTGCTCAAGCAGCACATCAGCGGCAAGCTCAACCTGGGGATCATCGACACCACGATTACCGACCCGGACTCGCCGATCCCGCGCACCACCCAGCGCTTCGTCTCACGGGGCCATGACGTGCACCTGAACGTGTACGTCGGCACCCCGGCGGAACTGGAAGAACGGGTGCTCGACGGTCGCCTGCACCTGGCCATCGGGCACTTTCCGATCCATGTGCCGGGCCTGCTGCAATCACCGCTGTACCAGGAAGCCCTGGGCTTGTATTGCGGCCGGCGTCACCCCTTGTACGGCAGCCACGCCGAAGGTGAGGAGCTGCTCGAAGAAGTCGCTGCCGGGCGGATCGTCGTGCGCGGCTACATGCAGCAATACGACCTCGAACACCTGGGCGTCAGCAAGGCGGCCGCCACCGTGGACAACATCGAAGCCACCGCGATCCTGATCATTTCCGGCGCCTACCTGGGTTTTCTGCCTGAACACTTCGCCGCCCAGTGGGTCAAGAGCGGCGAGATGCATCAACTGGCACCCGCGAGCCTGCGCCTGAAGTCGCCGTTCGACGTGATCACCCGACGCGGCACGGCACCGCCACCGATCCTCCAGGCGTTCCTCGAGGACCTGGCCGCCAGCACCCGTAAAACCGGCAAGCCGTGATGTGACACTCGCCAAATTCAAATTTTGCCGGGCATACTGATTCGGTTCATCAACCTTGCAGGCCCGTCATGCGCATCCACGTCACCTTCATCGACCGCGTCGGCATCACCCAGGAAGTGCTGGCCCTGCTCGGTGGACGCAGTTTCAACCTGGACGCCGTGGAGATGGTGCCGCCGAACGTCTACATCGATGCGCCGACCCTCGGCGCCGAGGTGCTGGAGGAGTTGCGCGAGGCGCTTTTCGGCGTGCACGGCGTGCAAGCGGTGACCATGGTCGACATCCTTCCAGGGCAACGCCGGCGCCTGCAACTGGACGCGTTGCTGGCAGCCAGTTCCGACCCGGTGCTGGCGGTGGATGACCGCGGCCATGTGCTGCTGGCCAACCCGGCGCTGATCGCCCTCTGCGGCCGCGAACCGGCCGGTGAATCGCTGACCGCGCTGTTCGACGATGCCGATTTGCAACGCACCTTGATCGCTCAGCATTTCCGCCTGCCGATGCACGAGGTCAGCCTCGGTGGCCAAACGCTGCTGCTCGACGCGATGCCGATCACCGACGCCGGCGCCCTGCTCACCCTGTATCAACCCAATCGCATCGGTGAACGCCTGTCGGCGCTGCACCATGACCATGCCGAAGGCTTCGATGCGCTGCTTGGCGAATCGCCGCCGATCCGTGCGCTCAAGGCCCGCGCCCAACGGGTGGCGGCCCTCGATGCGCCGTTGCTGATCCAGGGTGAAACCGGCACCGGCAAGGAGCTGGTGGCCCGCGCCTGCCACGCGATCAGTCCACGGCACGACGCGCCGTTTCTGGCCCTGAACTGCGCGGCACTGCCGGAGAGCCTGGCCGAAAGCGAGCTGTTCGGCTACGCCCCCGGCGCCTTCACCGGCGCGCAACGGGGCGGCAAGCTCGGCCTGCTGGAACTGGCCGATCAGGGCACGGTGTTCCTCGATGAAGTGGGGGAAATGTCGCCCTACCTGCAAGCCAAGTTGCTGCGTTTTTTGAGCGATGGCTGCTTCCGCCGGGTCGGTGGCGACAAAGAGGTCCGGGTCAATGTGCGGGTGCTCAGCGCGACCCACCGCGACCTGGAAAAAATGGTCGCCGAAGGGCGTTTTCGCGAAGACCTGTTCTACCGCCTCAACGTGCTCAACCTGCAAGTGCCGCCGCTGCGCGAGCGCGGTCACGACATCCTGCTGATGGCCAATCACTTCATGCAACAGGCCTGCGCGCAGATCCAGCGACCGACGTGTCGTTTGGCACCGAGCACCTTCAGCGCCCTGCTCGGCAACCGCTGGCCGGGCAACGTGCGGCAACTGCAAAACGTGATCTTTCGCGCGGCGGCGATTTGCGAAAACCCGCTGGTGGACATCGACGACCTGGACATCGCCCGCACCGCCGTTGAACGGCAAAACGACGGCGAAGTCGGCAGCCTGGAAGAGGCCGTTGGCGACTTTGAGAAAAACCTGCTGGAACAGCTGTATCGCAGCTATCCGTCCAGTCGGTTGCTGGCGGCGCGGTTGCAGACGTCCCATAGCGCCATCGCCATTCGCTTGCGCAAGTACGGCATTCCCAACAAACCGTAAGCCTCACGCAGGCAAAATGTGGGAGCGGGCTTGCTCGCGAAGGCGTCGTGTCAGACAACATGGATGGTGAATGACACACTGCATTCGCGAGCAAGCCCGCTCCCACAGGGGATCAGTGTTGTTGCTGAATTCTCCGTCTTCAAATCGATACAGCGTAGCGAAATCAAGACAAAACCTTTCCTACCCGCATTTACGGCGTCTGCGCCCACAGCCCTGCTTGTCTGTATTGATTTCAATACGGATGAAATCTCTCGCACTTAATAAAATAACTTCAAGCAATTGATTTAAAACAAATAAAAAACCTTGGCACCGCCCTTGCTATCACTCCTCCAACCCCGCTCGTCGCCCCGCCACGAGCCTTAAAACAATAAGGAGTTGATATGAGCCAATTGCGTTTTACCGTCGATCACGAATGGTTGCGCCTTGAGAGCAATGGCCTGGTCACCGTCGGCATCACGGCGTTTGCCCAGCAGGCGCTGGGGGATGTGGTGTTCGTTCAAGTGCCTGAATTGGGCGCCTTCGATGCAGGCGCTGAAGTGTCGGTGCTGGAATCGGTGAAAGCCGCCAGCAGTATCGGCATGCCGCTGGACGGTGAAGTGGTCGAGATCAACGCGACGCTGGAGAGCACCCCGGAACTGGTCAACGAAGACCCATTGGGCGAAGGCTGGTTCTTTCGCTTCAAACCGGTCGATGTCGAGGCGCTGGGCGATTTACTGGATCAAGACGCCTATGAACGCCTGACCGCAGAACACGCCGACGCTTGAAGCCCCCTGGGCATTTCCCGAATCCGAAAAAGGACCACACCATGTTCAGCAAACACGACCAGATCAAAGGCTATGACGACGAACTGCTGGCGGCGATGAACGCCGAGGATGCGCGGCAGGAACACCATATCGAACTGATCGCCTCGGAAAACTACACCAGCCAGCGGGTGATGCAAGCCCAGGGCAGTGGCCTGACCAACAAGTACGCCGAAGGCTATCCGGGCAAGCGTTACTACGGTGGCTGCGAGCATGTCGATGTGGTCGAGCAACTGGCCATCGACCGCGCCAGGCAACTGTTCGGCGCCGACTATGCCAACGTCCAGCCGCACTCCGGCAGCCAGGCCAACGCCGCGGTTTATCTGGCCCTGCTGCAAGCCGGCGACACCGTGCTAGGCATGAGCCTGGCCCACGGCGGTCACCTGACCCACGGCGCCAAGGTGAGTTTTTCCGGCAAGCTGTACAACGCCGTGCAGTACGGCATCGACACCACCACGGGCCTGATCGACTACGACGAAGTCGAGCGCCTGGCGGTCGAGCACAAGCCGAAGATGATCATCGCCGGGTTCTCGGCCTATTCGAAGACCCTGGACTTCCCCCGCTTCCGCCAGATCGCCGATAAGGTCGGCGCGTACTTCTTCGTCGACATGGCCCACGTCGCCGGGCTGGTGGCGACCGGTCTGTACCCGAACCCGCTGCCCTACGCCGATGTGGTCACCACCACCACCCACAAGACCCTGCGCGGCCCGCGCGGCGGTTTGATTCTGGCCAAGGCCAACCCGGAGCTGGAGAAGAAGCTCAACGCCGCGGTATTCCCCGGTGGTCAGGGCGGCCCGCTGATGCACGTGATCGCCGCCAAGGCCGTGTGTTTCAAGGAAGCGCTGGAACCAGCATTCAAGACTTATCAGGCACAAGTGATCCGTAACGCCCAGGCCATGGCGCAGGTGTTTATCGAGCGCGGTTATGACGTGGTGTCCGGCGGCACGGATAACCACTTGTTCCTGGTCAGCCTGATCCGCCAAGGCCTGACCGGCAAGGACGCTGACGCAGCCCTCGGTCGCGCCGGCATCACTGTGAACAAAAACGCCGTGCCCAACGATCCGCAATCGCCGTTCGTGACCTCCGGCCTGCGCATCGGTACGCCGGCGATCACCAGCCGTGGCTTCAAGGAAGCGCAGAGCATCGCCCTGGCCGGCTGGATCTGCGACATCCTCGATCACTTGGGCGATGCCGATATCGAGGCCAATGTCGCCCGCCAAGCCGCTGCCCTGTGCGCGGACTTCCCGGTCTACCGCGACTGAGCACACAACACAAAACCCCTTGTGGGAGCGGGCTTGCTCCCACAGGTTCTGCGGCTGTTGCACAAGGAAATAACGATGAATGCCATTGTCGAATCGACCGGCAAGAGCCCGGCGAAAGTGGAAATCGGCACCAAACTGCGCGGCGCGGAAAAGGTTGCGCGGATTCCGGTGAAGATCATTCCCACGGATGAATTCCCGCGCAAACCCGACTGGATTCGCGTGCGCATGCCGATCTCTCCCGAGGTCGACCGGATCAAGCAGCTGCTGCGCAAGCACAAGCTGCACAGCGTTTGTGAAGAAGCCTCGTGCCCGAACCTCGGTGAATGTTTCTCCGGTGGTACCGCGACCTTCATGATCATGGGCGACATCTGCACCCGTCGCTGCCCGTTCTGCGATGTCGGCCATGGCCGGCCCAAGCCGCTGGACGTCAACGAACCGATGAACCTGGCCGTGGCCATCGCCGAGCTGCGCCTGAAGTACGTGGTGATCACCTCGGTGGACCGCGACGATTTGCGCGACGGTGGTGCCCAACACTTTGTCGATTGCCTGCGGGAAATCCGCAAGCTGTCGCCCGGCATTCAACTGGAAACCCTGGTGCCGGATTATCGCGGACGCATGGACGTGGCCCTGGCGATCACCGCCAATGAGCCCCCGGATGTGTTCAACCACAACCTGGAAACCGTACCGCGCCTGTACAAGGCCGCGCGGCCGGGTTCGGACTTCGAGTGGTCGCTGGACTTGCTGCAAAAGTTCAAGCAAGCGGTGCCGCATGTGCCGACCAAATCCGGCCTGATGCTGGGCCTTGGCGAAACCGACGAGGAAGTCATCGAGGTCATGCAGCGCATGCGCGAGCACGACATCGACATGCTGACCCTCGGCCAATACCTGCAACCCTCGCGCAGTCACTTGCCGGTGCAGCGCTTCGTACACCCGGACACCTTTGCCTGGTTCGCCGAGGAAGGTACGCGCATGGGTTTCAAGAACGTGGCGTCCGGGCCGCTGGTGCGTTCGTCCTATCACGCCGATCAACAACTTCATGGAGGTACGGACGGTTTCAAGCCATGATGGAATGACTGGTCATGCATGGAGCCGTTTCCGATGTCGCGTTCACCCTGTCTGTTGTTGCTGTGCCTGAGCCTAGCCACGCCGTGCATGGCCAACGAGTCGAAACCCGGGCACATGGTGTATGTGCGCAGCGTCGACCCGGGCATCGAGCAGGACATCCGCTACGCCAGCGCGCACAATTTCACCGGGCATCCGCTCGACGGTTACCAGGCGGCGGAGTGCCTGCTGTCGGCGGATGCTGCGAAAGCGTTAGCCCGAGTGCAAAGCTCACTGAAAGCCGAAGGCTACGGCTTGAAGGTATTCGACTGCTATCGACCCAAGCGTGCGGTGGCGGACATGGGCCGCTTCGCCACCGACCCCAGTGACCCGCTGAAGACCGAGTTCTATCCACGGGTCGACAAGCAAGACTTCTGGCGTCTGGGGTATGTGGCCCGGGTGTCCAATCATTCCCGGGGCAACACCGTCGACCTGACGATGACCGGCCCCGACGCCCTGCCCGCCGACAGCTGGACACCTTCGGCTACGCCGGTGGATTGCACCGCCCCTTACGGCCAGCGCTGGCACGACGGCGCGCTCGACATGGGCACCGGTTTCGATTGCTTCGATGAGCGGGCGCATACCGACTCGGCGCTGATCAACGCCACGGCCAAAGCCAATCGCCAGCGCCTGGCCAGTGCCATGGCCAAGGAAGGCTTTGTCGGTTATTCGGCCGAGTGGTGGCACTTCACGTACAGCGGGAATCCGCAGAAGCCGGACGTCATGGACTTCCCCATCACGCCTCTGCAGCCATGAAGCCTCTGATCAAAACCCTGTTAGCGCTGCTTTTTCCGCTGGCTGCAATGGCCCAGGGACTCGACGGCAGCGACCAACTGATCGTGGTCACCAGTAAAGGCTGGGATGACATCCAGGGTACAGCCCAGCGCTATGAACGGCACGGGCAGACCTTGCAGAAATTCGAAGCGCCCTTTGCAGTGGTGCTCGGCAAGAACGGCATGGGTTGGGGCAAGGGGCTGCTCGATATCGGGCAACCTGAAGGGCCGGTCAAACAGGAAGGCGATGGCAAGGCGCCGGCTGGAATGTTCAAGCTGGGCACGGCGTTTGGCTACGCGCCTTCGGCCGAAACCCGCCTGCCCTATCTGTCGCTGACACCGACCATCGAATGCGTGGATGACAGCCAATCCACGCGTTACAACGAACTGGTCGACGGAGCGGTCGTCGAAAAGGACTGGAACAGCTCCGAACGGATGCGCCGCTCGGATGAGCTGTACCGCCAAGGCATCGTCATCCAGCACAACACCCCGGCCACTCCCGCTGCCGGCTCGTGCATTTTCTTCCACATCTGGCGCGGCCCCACGGCGCCGACCCGTGGCTGTACGGCCATGGACCCGGCGGATATCGCGCGGTTGTTCGATTGGCTGGACCCGGGCAAATCCCCGGTGCTGGTGCAACTGCCTGAAGCGCAGTACGAGCAGTTGCGTGAGCGCTGGAAACTGCCGAAGCGCTAACTTGTAAACGCTGATCCTGTGGCGAGGGAGCTTGCTCCCGCTGGGGCGCGAAGCGGCCCCAAAAAATGGGACTGCTGCGCAGTCCAGCGGGAGCAAGCTCCCTCGCCACAAATGCTGGTATTAACCTCGCTCAACCACCACGCCACTCATCGACGGCTTGGCCAGCGCGTAATAGATCACACCCGGCACCAGCAGCCCGACAATCCAGGAAATATCCACGCCGCCCAGTTGCGCAACCATCGGCCCAGAGTAGAAATGGGTGTCGACAAAAGGCAACTGGATCAACACACCAATCACGTACACGCTGATCCCCAGCACGTTCCAGCGACCGTAGCGCCCGTTCGGGTCGGACAGCGCCGGGATGTCGTAACGCTCCTTGTTGATGAAGTAGTAATCCACCAGGTTGATCGCGCTCCACGGGGTGAAGAACGTCAGCAAAAACAGGATGAAGTACTTGAACGAGTTGAGGAACGAGTACTGCCCCAACAATGCCAGCGCGGTGGACGCCGCGACGATCAGCAGCACAAACAGCATGCGCTGGCGGGCGGTGATTTCCAGGCGACGACGAAAGCCACTGATGATGGTGGCGATGCACATGAAACTGCCGTAGGCGTTGAGGGTGGACACCGTGACCTTGCCGAACACAATGCTCAGGTACAGCAAGGACGCGATCACACCGCTACTGCCCAGGCCGACAATCGTCGCCACTTCGTGCCCACGGAAATTCGCCCCGGCCAGTGCGGCGGCGAACACCCCCAGCACCATCGAAGTCTGAGCCCCCAGCACTGTGCCGAGGCCCACGGCGGTGAAGGTTTTCCACGACGAAGTCTTGCTCGGCAGGTAGCGTGAGTAGTCTGCCACGTAGGGGCCGAAAGCGATCTGCCAGGACGCCGAGAGCGAAACCGCCAGCAGGAAGGTGCTCCAGGCAAAATGACGATTGTCCAGCAGCAGGCCGATGTCGTTGAGGGTCATCAACCGGGTGAACAGGTAGGCGAAGGCGATGATGCCCAGCACGCTGGCTACACGCCCGACCAGGTGAATCACCCGATACCCGAAGATCGTCAGGAACGCGATGCACGCCGCGAAAATCAGGATGCCGGTGCTGTCACTGACACTGATCAACTGCGCGATCGCCTGCCCCGACAGCACCGCGCCGGTGGCGCTGAAACCCAGGTACATCAAGCACACCAGGACAATCGGGATGGCCGCGCCATACACGCCGAACTGCACTCGGCTGGAGATCATCTGCGGTAAGCCGAGCTTCGGCCCTTGCGCCGCGTGCAGCGCCACCACGGCACCGCCGAGCACTTGCCCGATCAGCAAGCCGATCAGCGACCAGAACACATCGCCGCCCAGCACCACGGCCAGGGCGCCGGTGACGATGGCAGTGATTTGCAGGTTGGCGCCGAGCCACAGGGTGAACTGGCTGTAGAGACTGCCGTGTCGTTCAGCCTCGGGAATGAAATCGATCGAGCGGGTCTCGACCAGGGGACTGCGTTGCGCACTCATGACGATGTTTCCTTTGAGGAGCTGTTTTTGTTGTCGGGGTTGAACTTAGAAGGTCTTGGTGGCACTTGCAACGACCGTGGCCGAGCACAGGTCGTTATAGCCATACCAGCCACTGCATTCACTCTTCGTCAGGTCGGTGTCGACATAGCTCAGGCCCCAGGTCACGCCAACAAAATCACGGGTCAACTTGGCCTCCCACTCGTAGTAGGCCTCGCGGTTGTCGCCGTTGGCGGACCAGAAAGCCGGGTCTTTCACGTCGTTGCGTCCCACGCGCAACTCCAGGCCGACTTCGGCCGGCAGCGTGAACTTGTAGCCGACGTAGGTGTAGAGGGTGTCCTGGTCTTCGCCGAAAACGTTCGGCGTGTCCTTGGAGTAATAGGCACCCAGCTTCACACCGTACAGGTCGAGGACGGCGTAGATTTCGCTGAGGTTGAATTCGGAATTTTTCGGGTAGTCGTACTTGATGTAACCCAGGTCCAGGCTGATCGCGTCCGTCGCCTGCCAGTAGTAACCGGCGTAGTACTCACGCTCCTGCCGGGTGTCGAAGCCGCCGCCGAAATCCACGTTGGAGGTCCAGGCGCCGATGTACAGGCCGCTGCTGTGCAGCAGCGTTGCGCCACCCTGTACCGCCGGATCGCCCAGGGTTTGCGAGATGCCCCGGGAACGGTAATCGCTGACGACGCCCAGGGTCATTTCCAGGCTGAAATCATCGTTGAGGGTCAGGGCCTGGCTGCTCAGGGGAATCAATGCCAGTGTCGCGAGGGTCAATGCTGAAAGTGCGTTCATACAGTTCTCTTGTTGTTATGGCGTACGGGGAATTTCAGGCATGGCGATGCCAGGCCCCTCGCGCTACGAGGGGCTGGCTGGTTTTTGCGGGTGCTGGGTGTTCGCAGGTCAGGACGCGGGGGCGTAGACCTGCTTGCCGGCGAAGAAGGTGTTCAGGACTTTGGTTTCGAACAGGTCGTCATCGCTGACCTTGAACACATCGCGGTCGAGGATGATCAGGTCAGCCTGCTTGCCCGGTGCCAGCGAACCGATCTGCTGCTCCAGGCGCAGGGTTTTCGCCGCGTTGATGGTGTAGGCGTAGAACATGGTCTGGCGGTCGATGCTTTCCTTGGCATTGAGTACGCCCAACGGCCCCTTGCGTGTGCTGGCCTGGGCAATGGCGTTGAACGGGTTGGCGCTCGACACCGGCCAGTCGCTGCCACCTGCAATTGTCGCGCCGGCGTTATGCAGGGACCGCGCGGGATACTGGTAACCGTAGGCAAAGGCGCTGATGTAGGGTTTGACCAGTTCGACGGTGTAGGACTCGCCGGTGGCCCACAGCAGTTGCATCGAGGCGATCACGCCCAGTTGCTTGAAGCGCGGAAACTCCTTGGGGTTGACCAATTGCAGGTGCGCAATGCTGTGGGGCACGGGCGTCGGGCTGAGCTTGCGCGCATACGCCACGCCATTGAGCGCTTCACGCACCGCGCGGTCGCCGACGGCATGCATGTGCACGATCCAGCCGCGTTTTTCCGCCGCCACCACCAGTTCGCCAAAGTGCGCCGGGTCGGTCAGCAACTGACCATTTTTATGGCTGTTCTTGAACGGTACGATGACCGCTGCGGTTTGCCCGGGGAATTCAAGAATGCCGTCGACAAACACCTTGATGCCGGGGAACGTCAGGTTAGGCACGCCCTCGAACTGCTTCATCACCGTGGCGATCACTTCCAGGTCGGCAGGCTTGCTCTTCGGATTGGTGACCATCAACGCGGCGACGTGGGCACTGAGTTCGCCGTTCTGCGCCAGCTCCTTGTACAGCGGCAGCACGCCGACACTTTCCGCGGTGGCATGGAAATCGAACAGCGAATCTTCGCTGCCGCCGTTCGCCGCCGCGTCCATCCAAGCGGTGACGCCGAATTGATTGTTGATCTTCACCGCCTCGCGAGCGGCCTTGAGCATGGCCTCCGGGGTAGGCGCCGGAATACCGTTGCGCACCACGTCCCAGCGGGATTCGGCAAAGTAGCCGTTCGGCGTGAAGTCCGCTTCATGGCCGATGTAGCCGCGTTCTTTCTCCGGCAGGCTCTTGACCAGCGCCGCGTCGATGTTCAGGCGCTTGAGCATCGCGTTGTTGGCCCAACCGGTGTGCCCGTCGATGCCGCTGAAGACGATGGGCTGATCGGCCCAGCGCCCCTGGTTGAACACCTTGCCCAGCTCACGGCTTTTCTCCCAGTAGGCCGAACTGACCCCGGCCACGCTGATCACATCACCGGAGCGGGCACGTCCGGCCTTGTCCTCTTCGATCAACCATTGCTCCAGTTCCGGCAAGGGTTTGACCTCGTCCAGCAGGTTGGCCTTCATGCTGTCGAAAGCGCCCGAGACCGGGTGGCTGTGGGTGTCGATCATGCCCGGCATCAACACTTTGCCCGCCAGGTCGATGCGCTGGGTCTTGGCATCGGCCAGGGCATTGATTTCGGCATCGCTGCCCACTTTCAGAATCTTGCCGTCTTGCACCGCAACAGCCTGCACCAGTGCCTGGCCGGGTTCGGCGGTAAAGACCTTGCCGTTGAACAACACCAGGTCAGCGGCGGCCATGGCCTGCACCGACGACAGGGCCAGCGCGGCGGCCAACAGGTTTGGAATCAATCGCATCGGAACGCTCTCTAGTTTTTATGGGGCGGATCGGGAAGTAACCGCTTGGGAAACCACGTGTGGCGCAAGCCCGAGGAACGGCGCCTTGGCCCACACGACCTTGCCGCCGACCAGCGTCAGCAGCACGTCGTTGCGGCCCAGTTCCTCCTCGGGCACCTGCATGAAGTTCTTGTCCAGCACGATCAGGTCAGCGAATTTGCCGACTTCGACCGAACCCAGCACCGCGTCGAGCTTCAACTGTTCGGCGGAACTGAGGGTGATGCTGCGCAGCGCTTCGGCTCGCGACAGCGCCGGATCGGCATTGAGTCGCCCGGCATACTTCGGCCCGTAGCTGTGCGGATTGGTGGGGTCGCCGGAACGGGTGACACCGACTTTCAGCGCCAGGAATTCATCCAGCGGATCGACCGGCCAATCGCTGCCAAACGCCACTCGACCGCCGGCATGGGCGATGCTGCCCGAGGGTTCCATGCGCGCAAATCGCGCGGCGCCAAGGTGATCACTGGTGCCGTCGACCGTGGACGGTGCCTGCTGCGCCCACTGGAACGACATGGTGGCCGTGACGTCCAGTGCCTTGAAGCGCGAATAGTCGGCAGGGTCGACTGACTCGGCGTGCGCGATGGCCGGGCGGAAATCAGTACCGGGCAGCTCCTTGCGCACGTAGGCCACGCTGTCCAGTGCATCGCGCACCGCGCGCTCGCCGGTAGCGTGCAGGTGCGGGTCGAGACCGGCCTTGACCGCTTGCAGCAACAACGGATTGAGCACTTGCGGCGGGAAGTACAGTTCGCCCAGGTTCTTGCCCGGCGTCCACTTCGGCGCCTTGTCGGTGCCGCTGTTGTGCAGGTACGGGGTCAACATGGCGCCGGTGTCCGCCGGGGCATTGATGATGCCGTCCATGAACAGTTTGACGTGGCGCATGTTCACGCCCGGCGCGACGTTCACTTCGCCCTGGTCGTAGGTGCTGGCCAGGGCCTTGGCCTCGGCGATGGTTTTCACCGGGTCGGCGGCAGCGGCGGCCGGGTCCAGCTTGATCGCCAGCAAGGCCCGGGCGGTCAGCTCGCCGGACTTTTGCAGGCTGGTGAAGGCTTTGCCGTTTTCCGGGCCGGACAGCGCATCCATGAAACTGGTGATGCCTTGCTGGCGCATGGCGTCGAGGGCTGCACGAACCTGATTGAGTTTTTCCGCGTCGGTCGCAGGCGGGACCACGGCGGCCAACGATTCGGCGGCGCCGTCTTCACAGATGCCGTTCGGATTGCCGGCGCTGTCGCGTCGGTATTTGCCGTCCTCGGGATCGGCGGTGTTCTTGTTGATGCCGGCCAGTTCCAGGCCGCGAGAGTTGGTCAGCACGGTGTGGAAGTCGGTGGAGCGCACCTGGATCGGACGCTTGGTCTTGAGCGCGTCCAGGGTCGATTTGTCGGCGTCGCCGTCGAGCCCGGTCATGCCCATGCGGTCCCAGCTGCCCACTTCCAGCCACACGTCCGGGCCCTTGTCCTTGTCGGCATCGAGGCAGGCCTGGATGCTCGCCTGAAACTGCGCGCGGGTCATGGTCTGGTATTTCAGGTCGCACAAGGTCATGGCGCGACCGCCATCCCCCGGGTGCATGTGCGCATCGACGAAGCCCGGCATCAGCATGCGTCCGGCCAGGTCGATCCGTTGTGTCTGCTTGCCGATGTAAGCGTCGACCCCCGCATCGCTGCCGACATAGACGATCTTGCCGCCCGAAATGGCAATGGCCTGCTGCACGGAACTCTGGCCATCGACGGTGTAGACGTAGCCATTGCGCATGACCGTGTCGGCGGGTGTCGCCGCCAGCGCCATGCCGGAAAATGCCGTCGTCGCCGCAACGGCGACAAAAAGCCTGGAAAGTCTCAAATGCCTCACCCCTGTTCTTATTGTTTTGAAGCGGCCCGAAGCGACTGCGCCAGCCCCTGATAGACAGGGCCTACCCTATAGGGCGCAGCGCTCGAATGGACCTCTGCAAATGAGGAGGGGTGAGGCAAATAGTTGAAAAGACGCGATTAATCGCGGCGCGCAGACTCAATCAGCGAACCGGGCGAACGCAGGACCGAACCCAGTTCCACCTTGCTTTTCACGCCGAGCTGCAAATAGCAATTGCGCAGGTAAGTACGCACGGTCGCCGGGCTCAGGGACAGGAGTTTGGCGATTTCCTTGTAGGAATGGCCGGCGGCGAACAACATCGCCGCCGTGCGTTCCCGAGGCGCCAGGCCTTCGGCCCGTGATGGCGCTTCGAGGGACAAAATGACATGTTCGGCATTGGGGCTCAGGGTCAACGCGCAGCGGCCCAAACGAACCACGCAGGGCGCTTTTTGCAACTGTGAGACAACTTCGACCGGCAGCATTGAACCGTTCCAGCCGGGCAGTTCACGCTGAATCGCTGCGCACAATCGCGCACCGACATACAGCAGGCTACCGTCCATGCGCGCAACACCGAAGTCGCTCGCGCCATCATCGGTGTCGAAGCGAATCATGTCCTGCACCTGAAACCGCCATAGCTGGAACAGATGATCGCAGAACGCCGAAAACAGCTCGGCCTCGTGTTCATCGAAATGCTGTTCGTGCTCGCCGCGGTAGAGACAGACGAAGAACATCAAGCCACTCTCGGGCAACTCGAAGGTGATGCCCATCAAGTGGTAGAGATCGTAACGCCGGGCGAAATCGTTGACCGCTTCGCACGGGTCGTTGAACCCTTTATCACGCACCACCTCGCCGGGTTGACTCAGGGTGGTATGGGAGAACTGATCGTTTGCCGCGACCGGATGCCATTCGGCGGCAAAGGATTCAGGGAGATTGATGCTGCCGTGCATCCAGCTCTGCGGGACGACATTGGGGCCTGGCGTAGACATCTCGCCCCACCAGGCCGACGCAAACGGCACCAGTTGACCGAATGCCTGCAAACCGTCGGCGATGAAGCGCGACGCGCCACTTTCCCGCGCCAGCCGTCCAACGTGCAACACGCAGCGATTGAACGCCTTCAGCGTGGCCATGGACGTGTTGTCGCCGGCCTTGATCCCCTCCTCCATCATTGCGATCCCGTTCACTGCATGGTTTTTGTCGTCTGGACGATGCCATAGGCTCGGGAATGGGTCCAGCGCACTTTGACATCAGAAGTTACAAATCGCTGAGCAACCCGTACAACGATGGTCGGCGGTCCTTGTGCAGATCATTGCGCGCGCTGATGCGCTTGTTGCGCGCCTCGGTGAGATTCAGCGTCGCCAGCAACATCTGCTCGCCGCCCTGCTCCGCCGGCCCGGCCAACGGGTAACCATCGGCATCGACGATGACCGAACCCTGGACCCAGCCGACCCCGCGCTCATGGCCATAGCGATCACAGGCGGCGATGAACATGCGGTTGACCGAGGCATTGGCCTGCACCCGCAGCACTTCGGCCGGGCGCTCGGTCTGCGGCCGCGGGCCGTCGGGCCAGTTGACCGGTGCACACAGCAGATCGGCCCCGGCCAGCGCCGGAAGACGCACCCACTCGGGGAATTCCAGGTCGTAGCAGATCAGCATGCCGAGCCGCCCATGCACCGTTTCGACCACCGGCGGTGGCGCATCGCCGGCCGTGAAGATGTCCTTCTCGGCATCCCACAGATGCGCCTTGCGGTACACCGCGCGCAGGCCATTGGCGTCGATCATCGCCGCGCTGTTGGCCAGTTCATCACCGGGCAGGCGCTCACAGAATCCGCCGACGATCACCAGGTTCAGCTCACGGGCCAGGGCCTGCCAAAGCTGCAATATCGGGCCATCAGTGGTTTCCGCCAGCGACAGCGCCTCAAAGCGGTCGGCAAACAGATAGCCGCTCTGCACCAGTTCCGGCAACACCACGACCTGCGCGCCTTGAAAGGCTGCCTGGCGAATCGCGCGTTCGGTCAGTGTGCGGTTGTAGGCCAGGTCGCCGATTTTCGGTGCCAGTTGGCAACAGGCGACCACGGTATTTTTTACGCTGTTCAATGCCCTGCCTCCGCAGATGAATGGGTCATGGCGACAATGTCGCTCTCGCTCAGCGCATCGATCACCCGGCGTTCGGCGGCCAGATCAATCGAGCGGCTGAGCAGGTAGTAGGTCAACCCCGACACCACCAGGCCCACCAGCCAGGCGATGTCCACGCCTTCCAGCACTCGCGCCAGCGGGCCGACGAAGACCTCTTTGCCGGCGGCGGCATCGAAGATGTAGAAGAACGGCACCATGGCGGCGAAGCCGATCAGGTACGAGACGATGCCGCGAAATTGCCAGGCGCCGTAGATGCCGTTTGGCGTGAAGAAATGCGGGATCGCATATCGGCCCTTGCGCACGAAGAAGTAGTCCACCAGGTTGACCGCAGTCCACGGCACGAGGAAGTAGAGCAACAACACCAGGAAGGTGTTCAACAGCGCGATGCCGTCACCTTTGATCGACAGCACGCAGGTCAACAGAATGACGCTGATCACACTGATCGACAGCACACGGGCACGGGGTGTCGGGGTGATTTTCCTGATCGAGTCGACGCCGGTCAGCAGCGTCAGCATGGCGCTGTAGGTGTTGAGGGCGATGATCGGCAGGAAGCCCGCCACCGAGACGATCACCAGCAAGTTGCCCAACCCCGGCACCATCGAGGAGCCGACCTGGTTCAACGCCACCAGCGCATCCGCTGCTTTCAGCTCCTGGGCCAGCCAGGCACCGAGGCCGATCATCCAACTGCCGGACAACGAGGCGCCGATGAACACCGCCGCGATCAGTTTCGCCCGGCTGGTGTTTTTCGGCAGGTAACGGGAATAGTCAGACACGTAGGGTGCATAGGAAATGTTGTAGCTGGCACCGATGGCGAACAGCGTGGCGAAGGCCACCCAGTTGAAGCCCAGGTCGGTCGCCGGCGTGACGCCTTCCTGACCCGCACCGAAAATCAGGGCGATGGTCACCAGTGCGTACAACGGCAAGGTCGCCAGCAAGGCCCACTTGAAGGCCTTGTGCATCAGGTCGTGGCCGTAGATCGACAACAGCGCGCCGATCAGCACCACCGCCACGGCGACGATGGTCGGGTTAATGCCGAACACATGTTCAAGGCCGTTCATGATCAGCGAGATGTTCACCACGTTGAAACCGACGAACACAAACATCGTCGCCATCAACGCCAGGATCACCCCGCGATAGCCGAACTGGGCGCGGGACTGGATCATCTGCGGCAGGCCCATTTCCGGGCCCTGAGACCCGTGAAACGCCATGAAAATGGTGCCGAACATAATGCCCAGGGCACCGGCGAGCATGGTCCACAGCGCCGACAAGCCGAGGCTCGGGCCAACAAAACCGATGGAGATGGTGAAGAAGTGGAAGTTGCCCAGAAACCAGAAAGGCCCCTGACTGCTGAGTTTGGCGTGGCGTTCGTTTTCCGGGATGTAGTCGATGGAGTGACCTTCGATGGCCAACCCGCCGCTCGCCTCGGCGGCGTGCGCAGACACTGGGGAACCTGACATACGATTGTTCCTATGCTGTTGTTTGTTGTTTTTGTGGGTACAGCGCTCGCTACGACGTCCAGTTCAGGTAAAACTCCAGAAAAAGCTGACGATGACGCTGGCTTCACGGCAATGTAGGGCGTGAGTCCGGGCAATAAAATATCGCAGGCACACTGTTCACATAGATCAACATCTATGTAAGCGAGAATCGGGAGCCCCCATGCTGGGAACTGTAACGGAGCTGGATCTGCGCCTGATCCGGGTATTTCTGACCGTCGTCGAAGCGGGCGGCATCTCGGCGGCACAAACCGCCCTCAACACCACGCAACCCACGATCAGTGCGCAGTTGGCGACGCTGGAAGCCCGGGTCGGTTTCCGTCTGTGCGAACGCGGGCGCGGCGGGTTTTCGGTAACGCCCAAAGGCACTCAGTTCATCGACGCGGCCCGGCGCTTGCTGGCAGCGGCCGAAGGTTTTCGGGTCGAGGTGCAGCACATCAACCGCAAAGTCTCGGGCAGCATCAACATCGGCCTGCTGGGGCAAATCGACCCCGTGGCGAACAAGAAAATCGGCCAGGCCATTGCCCGATTGCGGGCGCGGCACGAGGGGCTGTACTTCCACTTCACCGAACTGTCGTCGTCGCTGCTGGAAGAAAAAATCATCAACGGCCATATCGACCTGGCCATCGGTTACTTCTGGCATCGCTTGCCCAGCATCGATTATTTCCCGCTGTTCCCGGAAACCCAGATCGCTTATTGCGCACCCTCGCATCCGTTGTTCGGGCAAGTCGGCGCACTGACTCGCGAAGATGTCAGCGGGTTCGACTGGGTCTGGCCGAGCCATCCGCTGCCGGAAATGCCGGCCCCCACGTCCATCGAGCGCCTGACCGTACTCACCGACAGCATGGACGGCGCAGCCCTGCTGATCCTGTCCGGCCAGCACCTGGGGTTTCTGCCGCAGCACTACGCGACCCGCCATGAACAGCTGGGGCAGTTACACCCGCTGAACCCGGACCTGTTGCGCTATGAAGTCAGTTTTCATGCGGCGGTGCGGCATTCGGCGCGGCAGCGGGACCTGGTGAGTGCGTTCCTCAATGAGCTGATCGAGATTTTCGGAGCGCCGTAGGTCCTGTGGGAGCGGTGGGTCAGTCAACGCCGATGCTGGCTGTAATGACGCCATCGCGAGCAAGCTCGCTCCCACAGGGTTAGTGGGTGTACGCGAAATCTGCGAGCGACCGAAATTACTGTGGGAGCGAGCTTGCTCGCGATAGCGGTGGGTCAGCCAGCATCAATGTTGAATGTGCTGGCCTCATCACGGGCAAGCCCGCTCCCACAGGGTTGGTGGGTGTACGCAAAATCTGCCAGCGACCGAAATTATTGTGGGAGCGAGCTTGCTCGCGATAGCGGTGGGTCAGCCGACATCAATGCTGGCTGTAATGACGCCATCGCGAGCAAGCTCGCTCCCACAGGGGTTAGTGGGTGTACGCAACATCTGCCAGCGACCGGGATTACTGTGGGAGCGAGCTTGCTCGCGATAGCGGAGGGTCAGCCAACATCAATGTTGAATGTGCTGGCCTCATCGCGGGCAAGCCCGCTCCCACAGGGGGAATGTGGTGGTATCAGAAGTGGATGTCCTTGGCCGGTATCACATCGATCCGCGCCACGGAACCGGTCAGGCGCTTCAGGTCCTTGTTGTGCTCGGCAATGATGTCTTCGGCGGTCAGGTTGCCGTTGTCGACGGTGGAATGCGCGTCGCCCGCCAGCACCACGTCGTAGCCCAGTTTCAGGGCCTGGCGCACGGTGGCGTTGACGCAGTAATCAGTCTGCAGGCCGCAGATGACCAAGCGCTCGAAGTCCTCTTTCGGCAACAGTTTTTGCAGGTGGGTCTGATAGAACGAATCCGGCGTGGTCTTGCGCACGCGGTGGTCCTTGGGCGAAGTTTCCAGCCCTTCGGCCAGTTGCCAGCCGGCAGCGCCATGCGCCAGCGGACTGTCCGCTTCTTCGTGCTGGATCAGCACCACAGGAACTTCGGCCTTGCGGGCCCGGGCCGAGAGATCGTTGATCGTATCGATAACCCGTCCGATCTCGAAACACTCGTACTCACCGGAGCACAATGCCTGCTGAACGTCGATGATTAACAGTGCAGTGGTCATGACTTCCTTCCTTGATATGCCGAGGGATCAGGGGACGAACATAAGCCCGTCCCCCTCCAGACACAACCTTCAATAACCCAGCGACAACCCGGTGTTACGCCGTGGGTCGTTCGCCCCGTAGAAACGGTTCTTGCCGACCGGCTTGCCACCCAGGGACGGCGCCCCGACCAGGATCGCCGCCAGGTGGTTGGCATCCTGTAGACCGGCGAACTTGTGGCCCCAGCTCTCGAGGATTTTCACCGTGTCCGGGCTGGTGGTGAAGGCTTCCAGGTTGGTTTCCTCCAGCAGCCACTGCTGGTGGAAACGCGGTGCATCCACCGTTTCCTGGATGTTCATGCCGTAGTCGATTTGGCAAAAGGTTCGTACTTCATGAGTCAGTCTCTTCTTGTTATTTCGTAGGAAAACGCTTCAAAAGCCGTAGCCAAGTATGGTCGGGATTACGGTTTGCGCCTCCCCGTCGAGACAGTATCCTTAACGCCTGTTCAGCAATTTCCCGCGAGCCCTGGCATGACCTATACCTGCACCTCCGTGGCTTCACCTGTCGGCCAGTTGAAGCTGGTCGCGAACGGTTCACGACTGGCGGCCATCCTCTGGGAAAACGACAAACCCGGCCGGGTGCGCCTGGGGCCGATGAGCGAAGCGCCGGACAACCCGATCCTGGTACGCACGGCTGCGCAGTTGCACGAATACTTTTCCGGCACCCGCGATCGCTTCGAACTGGAACTGGATTTTGCCGGCACGGAATTTCAGAAGAAGGTCTGGGCGGCGCTGCTGACCATCCCGTTCGGCGAGACCCGCAGCTACAGCCAGATAGCCGAACAGATCGGCAACCCGGCGGCGGTCAGGGCGGTGGGTGCGGCGAATGGCAAGAACCCGATTTCGATTGTCGCGCCCTGTCATCGGGTGATTGGCGCGTCGGGGAAGTTGACCGGGTTTGCCGGCGGGCTTGAGGCGAAGGAGTTGTTGCTGACGCTGGAGGGCTGCGAGTGGTCGGGCGCCAGTCGCATGGATGACTTGTTTTAGGGACGCACTGCACTTGTGGCGAGGGAGCTTGCTCCCGTTCCAGTGCGAAGCACTGGCCAATCATCTTCAAACATTCAAGATACCGGGGCTGCTGCGCAGCCCAACGTCGGATCGCCGCCCGGAGCAAGCTCGCTCGCCACAGGAAGCGCATACGTTAGCCGGCGAAGAGGTTTTTCATCGCCGCATACTGCAACAACATGATGGTCTTGGCATCGCAGATTTCGCCGCGGTAAAACGCTTCGAGCGCGTCGTCGAACGCCCACTCCAGCACTTCCAGTTCTTCGGTTTCCGACTCCAGCCCGCCACCGTCACTGACTTTCGACTTTGCGTCGTATTCGGCAACGAAGAAGTGCAGTTTTTCCGTCACCGAACCGGGACTCATGTACGCCTCGAACACCTTCTGCACATGGTGCACGCGATACCCCGTCTCTTCCTCCGCTTCATCGCGGATGCGGTCTTCAGGCGCCGCGCCTTCCAGCAGCCCCGCCGCCACTTCGATCAACAGCCCATCGTGGCCGTTGACGAACACCGGCAGGCGAAATTGCCGGGTCAGTACCACGGTCCTCTTTTCGCGGTTGTACAACAGAATCGCCGCGCCGTTGCCACGGTCGTAGACCTCCCGCGTCTGGCGTTGCCACTCGCCGTTGTTGCGGCGGTAATCGAAGGTGATTTTCTTGAGCAGGTACCAGTCGTGGGACAACACCTGAGACTCAAGGATGTTGACCCGCTCGGCTGTGTTCGACATGACAACGCGTCCTGTTATTTGTCTGAGGGTCCACATGTTAAGTGAAAACGGACAGCGTTTGCCCCCTCAAGCAAGCTGCGCGTTGGCGACGGTTCAACTTTTCCGGGGATGGAACAATCGCTGCAACCGGGATAGGCTGCGGCTTCAATGCCATATGGATATAGCCATGAACCTGCGTATCGAACTATCACCAAACCCCACGGAAGAACAACGCCAGGCCATCCTAAAACCGCTGCGCGCCTACAACGGCTCGAAGGCCGAAGGTAACGTGCCTGAGCACATCGCCTTGCTGGTGCGCGACGACAACGACGAGATCCTCGGCGGCCTGCATGGCCGATTGTTTTACCAGTGGCTGTACGTCGACTTGCTGGTGGTGCCGGAACAGGCACGGGGACAGGGCCTGGGTTCGAAACTGATGCAGATGGCCGAAGACCTGGCGCGGGAACGGAATTGCGTCGGGCTGTGGCTCGACACCTTTGAATTCCAGGCGCCGGAGTTCTACAAGAAATGCGGCTACAGCGAGATCGGGCACATTGCCGATTACCCGCCGGGCCACAAGCACTTCTTCTTCCAGAAGCGCCTGAACTACTGATCAGTACAAAAACCCACAAGGGACTTGCGTTAGCCTTCAGGTCACAGGCAAGTCGCCAACGCCGCCAGCCGGCGCTTGGCCACGAAATCATCCTTCTGTGCGTAGTAGCTCAACACCGTGCCCGAGGCATCGGTGGTCACGTCGACGAAGGACTCCGCCGAACGGGTGTAAACGGTCGTGCCACCCTTCTCCCCTGGCTGCAAATACGCCGCCGCATCGACGCCGAAGACGCCCTCGTCCTGCCAGGAAAACTGCACGCACTGGGCGACGTCTTTTGCCGGTTTTTCCGAGTTCAGGGTCTTGTACGGAGCCTTGGTGCGGGCATCGTTCATCGCCGAGCCGGCGCAACCCGCCAGCAACGTCACGGCCAGCGCCACCATCAGAATTCGCATTGCATTCACTCATCAGGAAAAAGCGGACTTTATCACCCCGGCAGCCCGTATCGTTCTGCTTTTACTGCATTTATACCGCGACAGCGCGCAACGATTCGCGCACCCTGTTGCGCCAATAACGTTGCATCGCCCCCTGACTGGAAACCTGATGACACCTAATGCCGAGTTCTACAAACCGAGCACTGAATATGCCGACAAGCTGATCAGCCAGATCGGTCAGACGCCTTCCTGGATTGCCAAGCGAATCGGCGTCACCGACAAGCGGATTCGCTACATCCTCGACGGTGAAAGAACCGTCAAAGGCGAAACCACGCCGATCCAGATGACCTACACCGAACAGTTTGCCCTCGAATGCCTGGCGGCAGCGGCCAAGGCCAGCAAGAAGCAATCCTCGTAATCCGTTCTCAAGGAGCGACCATGGCGGCAACCGAACTGCAACATGAGCAAGCACTCAAGAGGTTTCTTGATGCGCGCCCCGAGTTGCGCGAAGAACTCGACCACCTCAACCCGCTGTTGGCTCAGGCCAAGGGTGAAACGGCGGCTCAGTATCGCGAGGAACGGCTGCACGAAGCGTTTGAAGCTGAAGCAGAACGCCAGAAGTTGTTCGCTTGGGAACTGACGTTGCAGTTAACCACCGCCACACCCCAGGATTACCAAGCGCAGCGCCTGGAAGTGCACCGGGAAGTGGCGGAAATGGCCGGCATGGACTGGCTGGAATATTGCGAGTTGAATGGGATAAAACCCTAAGCACTGTTCAGGGATACCTTCGCCGATGCTGCCCAACACCGCCAGGACCCACGCCAGCCCCGGGCACTTGCACACGCAGAAATAGCGCGGGCGCATAGGCCTGAGCCTGGTGGCCATGCTCTCGGTACTCGCCGGCATGACCGACGCCATCGGCTTCATGGCCAGCGGCGACTTCGTCTCGTTCATGAGCGGCAATACCACCCGGATGGCGGTCGCCATCAGTACTGGCAACCTTGGGTTGACCCTGCGCCTGGTGATCCTCGTCGCCACTTTCATCGTCGGCAACGCGCTGGGCATTATCGTCAGCCGGCTAGGCAGACGCCGGGCCCTGCCCTTGTTGTTGTGCATCACCACCCTGCTGTGCGCCGCCGCGGCCTGGCCTTATGATGCGCAACTGCCAGCCCTGCTGGCGGCGATCATTGCAATGGGCATGCTCAATGCCGCGGTGGAAGAAGTGAACGGCCTGCCGGTCGGCCTGACTTACATCACCGGTGCCCTGTCGCGTTTCGGCCGCGGACTGGGACGCTGGATGCTCGGCGAGCGCCGTAACGGCTGGCGTGTGCAACTGATCCCCTGGACCGGCATGTTCGCCGGCGCGGTACTCGGTGCCGTGCTGGAACATCACCTGGGGCTCAAGGCGTTGTTTGCCAGTGGCCTGCTGGCTGCCGGGCTCGGGGTGTTGTCGTTGAGGATCCCGCGGCGTTGGCAGTTGGGGTATATGCCGCGCTGAGACTTACATCGCCTGTTCGGCCGCCTTCGCGAGCAAGTCGGATCGCCGCACCGCCGCTCCCACATTGATCGTGTGAACACTGGAGATCAAATGTGGGAGCGGGCTTGCTCGCGAAGGGGGCGACACGGTCTACGAGTAAACGCTCTTCGCCGCCCCGCCGATAAAGCATTATCATGGCCGCAGTTTCGCTGATCGAGTCCGTCATGAAGTTCGCCATCGCCGTGTTTTCCGCCGCCCATGCGCCCTCCTCGCGCCGCGCCCTGCTGTTCGCCCAAGCGGCGCTGGCCGGCGGGCACGAGATTGTCCGGTTGTTTTTCTACCAGGATGGCGTCTACAACGCATCCGGCAGCGTGGTCACGCCCCAGGATGAACTGGACTTGCCCAAGCAATGGCGGGCATTCGTCAGCGACCATCAACTCGATGGCGTGGTGTGCATCGCCGCCGCCCTGCGTCGTGGCGTGTTGAACGAGGAAGAAGCCAAGCGCTATCAGCGCGAGGCGGTAGCCGTCGGTGCGCCGTGGGAATTGTCCGGCCTCGGCCAATTGCATGACGCCGCGCAGGATGCCGACCGTCTGATCTGTTTCGGAGGCGCATGACATGGCCAAATCCTTGTTGATCATCAGCCGCCAGTCGCCATGGTCCGGCCCAGGCGCGCGTGAAGCGCTGGATATCGTGCTGGCCGGCGGCGCCTTCGACCTGCCGATTGGCCTGTTGTTTCTCGATGACGGCGTGTTCCAGCTGGCCGCCAGTCAGAATGCCAAGGCCCTGCAACAGAAAGACCTGAGCGCCAACCTGCAGGCCCTGCCGATGTTCGGTGTCGAGGAACTGTTTGCCTGCAGCGACAGTATCGCCCAACGTGGCCTGGACCCCAGCGGCCTGTCGCTGGAAGAAGCCCAGGTGTTGACCGCCCACGAAATCACCGCCCTCATTGACCGTTACGACCAGGTGATCACCCTCTGATGTCGACTTTGCATGTGTTGTCTCATTCCCCGTTCGGCGACGAACGCCTGACCAGTTGCCTGCGCGTGATCGGCGCCAACGACGGGTTGCTGTTGTCCGGTGATGCGGCCTATGCGTTGCAGCCAGGCACCGCACCGTTCACGACACTCAGCGCACGTGGCCTGAAGCTGTTCGTCCTGGCTGAAGATGCCCAGGCCCGCGCGCTTGCGGTTCCAGACTGGGCCCGGGCCATCGATTACCCGGCCTTCGTCGAGCTGTCGATTCACTACGACAAGGTCAACAGTTGGCTATGAATGCATTGACGGTCGGCGCCCGCGCCATCGAGCTGGACAAGGATGGTTTCCTGGTCGAACTGAGTGACTGGTCCGCCGATGTGGCCAGTGCCCTGGCGGCTACCGAAGACATCGAGTTGACGCCCGAACACTGGGAAGTCCTCGAACTGCTGCGCAGTTTCTACGCCGAATTCCAGCTGTCACCGGCCACCCGCCCGTTGATCAAATACACCGCCCTGAAACTCGGCCCGGAAAAAGGCAACAGCCTGCACCTGAACCGACTGTTCAAAGGCACTCCCGCCAAACTCGCCGCGAAACTGGCGGGCCTGCCCAAACCGACGAATTGCTTATGACTGATTATCCAGCACTGACCCTCGAAACCCCCGCCGAGCATCCGTTCGCCCAGTTCGTGCGGATCCTTGGCAAAGGCAAGCGCGGCGCCCGCGATTTGACCCGGGTCGAAGCCCGCGAAGCCATGGGCATGGTGTTCGATGAAAAGGTCGAGGAAACCCAACTCGGCGCATTCCTGATGTTGTTGCGGCACAAGGAAGAAAGCGCGGAAGAGATGGCGGGCTTCACCGAAGCCTTGCGTGAACGTCTGAATCCTCCGGCTCTGGCGGTGGATCTGGATTGGCCGACCTATGCAGGCAAGAAACGCCATCTACCGTGGTATCTGCTGGCAGCCAAGTGCCTGGCGCAAAACGGCGTGCGGATTTTCATGCACGGCGGCGGCGCCCACACGGCCGGTCGGCTGTACAGCGAGCAACTGCTGGGCGAACTGAACATCCCGCTGTGCCGCAACTGGCAACAGGTGGGTTCGGCACTGGATAACGGCGGCCTGGCCTTCATGCCATTGATGGACTGGGCGCCACAGCTGCAACGCATGATCGACCTGCGCAACACCCTGGGCCTGCGTTCGCCCATCCACTCGCTGGCGCGGATTCTCAATCCGCTGGGCGCCCGTTGCGGTCTGCAGAGCATTTTCCACCCGGGTTATCAGGCGGTGCATCGCGATGCCAGCGGCCTGCTGGGTGACACCGCCATCGTGATCAAGGGCGATGGCGGCGAGATCGAGATCAACCCGGACGCCGACAGTCACCTGTACGGCACCACCGGCGGTGTTAGTTGGGATGAGGAATGGCCGCAGTTGTCGGCGCAGCGTCACGTCAAACCTGCCTCGCTTGAACCTGAACATTTGAAAGCGGTATGGCGTGGCGATGTCGTCGACAGCTACCCGCAAATGGCCCTGATCTCGACCATGGCCCTGGCACTGCGTGGCCTCGGACAGAGCCGCGAACAGGCCCTCGAAACCGCTGAAAAATACTGGGCTGCGCGGGACAAATCGATTTAATCGATCATTCACGCCCGATCTTTGCGCTTTTTGTTCGAACTCATCGGAATAGACTCGACTCCATCGATTATGGGTTTCAGGAGTCTTGAACATGGGTTTGTTAGTTGATGGCCGCTGGCAGGACAAGTGGTACGAAAGCAGCAAGGACGGCGCGTTCCAGCGTGAACAGGCGCAGCGTCGCAACTGGTTGACCGCTGACGGCAAGCCGGGACCGACCGGCGTCGGCGGTTTTGCGGCCGAGCCCGGGCGCTATCACCTGTATGTGTCCCTGGCCTGTCCGTGGGCTCATCGCACGCTGATCCTGCGCAAACTCAAAGGCCTCGAAAAGCTGATCGACGTCTCGGTGGTCAGTTGGTTGATGCTGGAAAATGGCTGGACCTTCGACCAGAGCCTCGGTTCGACCGGCGACAGGCTCGATCACTTCGACTTCATGCACCAGCGCTACACCGCCGACACCGCCGACTACACCGGCCGCGTCACCGTACCGGTGCTTTGGGACAAACAACAGAATCGCATCGTCAACAATGAATCATCGGAAATCATCCGCATGTTCAATGGCGCCTTCGACGATCTGACCGGTAACGACCTGGACTTCTACCCGGCGCCGCTGCGCGGAGAGATCGATGCGCTGAACGAGCGGATTTATCCGGCAGTGAACAATGGCGTGTACCGCGCCGGGTTTGCCACCTCTCAACAGGCTTATGAAGAAGCGTTCGATGATGTGTTTGCCGAACTGGACCGGCTGGAACTGCTGCTGGGCGCCAACCGCTATCTGGCTGGCGAGTACCTGACCGAAGCGGACATCCGCCTGTTCACCACGCTGATTCGCTTCGATGCGGTGTACTACGGGCACTTCAAGTGCAACCTGCGGCGGATCGCCGATTATCCGAACCTGTCGAACTGGCGGCGGGAAATCTATCAGTGGCCGGGGATCGCCGAGACGGTGGACTTCACCCACATCAAGAACCACTACTACGCCAGCCACCGCACCATCAACCCGACGGGTGTGGTGCCCAAAGGTCCGGCGCAGGACTTTACCGCGGCCCATGATCGGGAGCGGTTGAGTGGGAAAGGGGTTTGGCGCACGGCCTGAGCTTGATCTGAATTTTGCGGTGAATTTGAGGGCCTCTTCGCGAGCAAGCCCGCTCCCACAGGGGATTTGTGTCGTTCACTAATCCAATGTGGGAGCGGGCTTGCTCGCGAATGGGGTCGACTCGGCCTCTAGACCTGCCCCTGAGCCCCTTCGAACCACGCCAGTTTCTCGCGCAGTTGCACCACTTCGCCGACGATCACCAATGTCGGCGCATGCACTTCATGCTCCGCCACCAGTCGTGGCAGGTCCGCCAGGGTGCCGGTAAACACCCGCTGGTTGACCGTAGTGCCCTGCTGGATCAGTGCCGCCGGGGTATCGGCGGCGCGTCCATGCTTGATCAGCTGTTCGCAGATGACCGGCAAGCCCACCAGCCCCATGTAGAACACCAGGGTTTGCGCCGGGGCCACCAGATCGGCCCATGGCAAATCGCTGGAGCCGTCCTTGAGGTGGCCGGTGATGAAACGCACCGACTGCGCATAATCGCGGTGGGTCAGCGGAATCCCGGCATAGGCCGCGCAACCGCTGGCCGCCGTGATCCCCGGCACGACCTGGAACGGGATGCCATGGGCTGCCAGTTCTTCGATCTCCTCACCACCACGACCGAAGATGAACGGATCGCCGCCCTTCAATCGCACCACGCGCTTGCCCTGCTTGGCCAGGTCCACCAATTGCTGGTTGATCTGGTCCTGCGGCACCGCGTGATCGGCACGGCGCTTGCCGACGTAAACCCGCTCGGCATCGCGACGGCACAGTTCGAGAATCGCTGGCGCCACCAAGCGGTCGTACAACACCACGTCGGCTTGCTGCATCAGACGCAACGCCTTGAACGTCAGCAGGTCGGGGTCACCTGGCCCTGCGCCCACCAGATAGACCTCACCGGTCGCCACTGGCGCTTCGCCATCGATTTTCGCCTGGAGCAGACGCTCGGCTTCACCGCCCTGCCCGGCCAGTTGCCGGTCGGCAATCGGTCCCTGGAAAACATCTTCCCAGAACGCCCGACGCTGCTGCACATCCGGAAACAGACCTTTGACCTGATGACGGAATCGCGCCGCCAAACCGGCCAGGTGACCGTAGGTGGAAGGAATCCAGGTTTCGATCTTGGCGCGGATCAAACGTGCCAGCACCGGCGCATCGCCGCCGCTGGACACTGCGATAATCAGTGGGGAACGATCAACGATGGCCGGGAAGATCACGCTGCACAGGGCTGGCGCGTCCACCACGTTGACCGGCACGCAACGCCGATGGGCATCGGCGGAAACTTGTGCGTTCAGCGCTTCGTCGTCGGTGGCGGCAATGATCAGCCCGCAACCGTCCAGATCCGCCTCGGCGTAGCCACGTAGCAGGCACTCGCCACCGCTGCCGGCAACCAGTTCGCGCAGTTGCGCTTCGATTTCAGGTGCAACCACCCGCAGCAGCGCACCGGCATCGGCCAGCAGGCGAGATTTGCGCAAGGCAATCTCCCCCCCGCCGACGACCAACACACGACTGCCGCGAAGGTTATGGAACAGCGGCAGATAGTTCATTTAGCCGATGACCTCAAGGCCACCCATGTACGGCTTGAGCACCTCAGGCACACGGATCGAACCGTCGGCCTGCTGATAGTTCTCGAGCACCGCCACCAGGGTACGACCGACTGCAAGACCGGAGCCGTTCAGGGTGTGTACCAGTTCCGGCTTGCCGGTTTCCGGGTTGCGGAAACGCGCTTGCATACGGCGGGCCTGGAAGTCGCCACAGTTGGAGCACGACGAAATTTCGCGGTACTTGTCCTGGCTCGGGATCCACACTTCCAGGTCGTAGGTCTTGACCGCGCTGAAGCCCATGTCGCCGGTGCACAGCGCCAGGGTGCGGTAAGGCAGTTCCAGCAGTTGCAGGACTTTCTCGGCGTTGGCGGTCAGGCCTTCCAGCGCTTCCATCGACTGCGACGGCTCGACGATCTGCACCATTTCAACCTTGTCGAACTGGTGCTGGCGGATCATGCCGCGGGTATCGCGGCCCGATGCGCCGGCTTCACTGCGGAAGCACGGTGTGTGGGCGACGAACTTGATCGGCAGCAGTTTCGAGTCGACGATTTCACCGGCGACGATGTTGGTCAGCGACACTTCGGCGGTCGGGATCAGGTACAGATCAGCCTCGCCTTCGCGCGCGATCTTGAACAGGTCTTCTTCGAACTTCGGCAACTGACCGGTGCCTTGCAGCGCCGGGGCCTGGACCAGATAAGGCGTGTAAGCCTCTTCATAGCCATGCTCGGTGACATGCAGGTTGATCATGAACTGCGCCAGGGCGCGGTGCAGACGGGCGATCGGGCCGCGCAGCAGGGCGAAACGGGCGCCGGACAGCTTGGCGGCGGTTTCAAAATCCAGCCAGCCGAACTTCTCGCCCAGGGCCACGTGGTCCTGAACCGGGAAATCGAAGGCAGTCGGGGTGCCCCAACGGCGCACTTCGACGTTGCCGTCTTCGTCTTCGCCGACCGGTACCGATTCGTGCGGCAGGTTGGGGATACCCAGCAGGATCGAGTCGAGTTCGCTCTGGATCGCGTCCAGTTCGACTTTACCGGTGCTCAATTCGCCCGCCATGCGCTCGACGTCCGCCATCAGCGGCGCGATGTCTTCGCCGCGCTGCTTGGCCTGACCGATGGATTTGGAGCGCGCGTTACGTTCAGCCTGCAGTGCTTCGGTGCGGGTCTGGACGGTCTTGCGCTGTTCTTCCAGCGCTTCGATGCGCGCAACATCCAGGGTATAGCCACGGGATGCCAGGCGGTCCGCTACGTCCTGAAGGTTGCTACGTAACAGTTTGGAATCGAGCATGTCGGTTTCTCGTTTATCAAAGTTTGGTCAAGGACAGGCCGGCCCAGGTGGCAAGCAGCCCGCCGAATACGCTGAGCGCCGCATAGCCCAGGGCCAGCGGCACTTGCCCGCTTTCCAGCAGGCGCACCGTATCCAGTGAAAAGGATGAAAAAGTCGTCAGCCCCCCGAGGAAGCCAACCATCAACCCGGCACGCACCTCGATGGGCACCTCCGGGCGTATCAAAAACAGACCGTATAGAACGCCGATCAGCAAACAGCCCACGATATTAACGGCCAGCGTCGCGGTATAGAAGTGCCGCGGCCAATTCGCGTTGATCCAGTTGCCGGTGGCGAAGCGCAACAGAGTGCCGGCCATCCCGCCGACGGAAACCGCAACGATCAAGGGAAGCACTATTTTCTCCGCTGCCTTGGGCTTAAACGGTCGAGTTTTGCCAGGTGATTGAGTTTTTCGCCGATCTTCAACTCCAGGCCACGGGGCACGGGCTGATAGAACGGGATCGGGTCGAGTTCTTCCGGGAAATAGTCTTCGCCAGCGGCATAGGCGTCCGGCTCATCGTGGGCATAACGGTATTCATCGCCGTAGCCCAGCTGCTTCATAAGCTTGGTCGGCGCGTTGCGCAGGTGCAGCGGCACTTCCAGCGAGCCGTGCTCGGCGGCGGCGCGCAATGCAGTCTTGAAGCCCATGTACACCGCGTTGCTTTTCGGCGCGCAGGCCAGATAGGTGATGGCCTGGGCCACCGCCAGCTCGCCTTCGGGGCTGCCGAGGCGCTCCTGCACTTCCCAGGCCGCCAGGCACAGGCTCAGGGCACGGGGGTCGGCATTGCCGATGTCTTCGCTGGCCATGCGCACCACGCGCCGGGCCAGGTACAGCGGATCACAACCGCCGTCGATCATCCGTGCGAACCAATACAAGGCGCCATCGGGGTTGGAGCCGCGCACCGATTTATGCAGCGCGGAAATCTGGTCGTAGAACGCTTCGCCGCCCTTGTCGAACCGCCGACGGGTGTCACCAAGCAGGCTTTGCAGGAGCTCGGTGCCGATCTCGCTGTTGTCCTCCGCCAGGTCCGAGGCGTTTTCCAGCAGGTTGAGCAGGCGCCGACCATCGCCATCGGCGGCCGACAGCAGCATCTGGAAGCCCTCGTCGCTGAGGGTCAGGTTGCGCTTGCCCAGGCCACGCTCTTCGGTCAGCGCGCGGTGCACCAGTTTGCGCAGGGCCGCTTCGTCGAGGCTTTTGAGCACATAAACCCGCGCCCGGGAGAGCAAGGCGTTATTGAGTTCGAACGAGGGGTTTTCCGTGGTCGCGCCGATGAAAATCAGCGTGCCGTCTTCGACATAGGGCAGGAACGCATCCTGTTGGGACTTGTTGAAGCGATGCACTTCGTCGACGAACAGGATGGTGCGGCGGCCGTACTGCGCGGCCTGCTGCTTGGCGATTTCCACCGCCTGACGGATCTCCTTGACCCCGGCCAGCACCGCCGAGACCGTTTCGAAGTGCGCATCCGAGACTTCCGCGAGCAATCGCGCCAGGGTGGTTTTGCCCACGCCCGGCGGCCCCCAGAAAATCATCGAATGCAGGGCACCCTGCTCCAGGGCTTCGCGCAAGGGCTTGCCGCGAGCGAGCACGTGCTCCTGACCGACGTACTCGTCCAGATTGGCCGCAGGCTTGCTCGCGAAGAGGCCGTGTCAGTCGACATTTTGATTGAATGACACACCGCCTTCGCGAGCAAGCCCGCTCCCACAGGTTCGGCGTATTACTCTTGAATCACATCGGCACCCTTGGGGATGTCGAACTTGAACTTGGACGCCGGGATCGGCTCGTTGGCCTTCACCCCGGTGAACAGGATATTGGTGCGCTGGCCGACGCTGTCGATCAGTTGCATGTCATTGACCAGACCATTGCGGAACGACAGGCGCAGGCTGTCGAACAGGGTGTCCTTGGTTTTCGGCTTGAGGGTGAAGTCGATCACGCCGCCGGCTTCCTTGGCGCTGATGTCGAAGCTCTGGCTGATCTTGGACACGTCACCGGACAACAGCAACGCCGGGGTCTGGGTCAGGCGCTGGTCGAGTTTCTTGATGGTGGCCTGTTCCAGGTCCGGGTCCCACAGGGTGACTTTCTTGCCATCGGAGATCATGGTCTGTTCGGCCGGCGCATCGGTGTGCCAGTAGAACAGGCCCGGACGCTGCAGCGACATCTCACCGGCGGTTTCCTGCAACTGGGTGCCGGTACCATCAAGGGTCAGTTGCGAGAAACGTGCAGTCAGGGTCTGGGATTTTTCCAGCAGTTGGGTCAGGCGTGCCACGTCCTTGTCATCGGCGTTAGCCTGGAGCGTGGTCAAGGCCAGTACCGGCAGCAACAGCATGCGGATCAGACGCATGGGAGTCCTCATAACATTCGTGGGAGTGCGGGCGGCGCCAATGGGCGCTCCCCTTTCATACTCGGGTCAGTCGCGCACCGGGCCCGGGGCCAGGACTTCACGCGAACCGTTGGTGTTCATGGACGTCACGACCCCGGCCATCTCCATGGCTTCGATCATGCGCGCGGCGCGGTTGTAGCCGATCTTCAGCTTGCGCTGAACCGCGGAAATGGAGGCGCGACGGCTTTCCAACACGAACTGCACCGCTTCGTCGTACAGCGCATCGGCCTCGGGATCGTCACCGTCGCCGCCACCGCTGCTGCCTTCAAAGCCGCTGCCCGCCTCTTCGACGCCATTGAGGATGTCGTCGTTGTATTCCGGCGCGCCCCGCAGTTTCCAGGCTTCCACCACGCGGTGAACCTCTTCGTCGGACACGAAAGCACCGTGAACACGAATCGGCAGG
Source organism: Pseudomonas sp. P4_B4 (assembly GCF_056402255.1). NCBI lineage: Bacteria > Pseudomonadati > Pseudomonadota > Gammaproteobacteria > Pseudomonadales > Pseudomonadaceae > Pseudomonas > Pseudomonas sp. P4_B4. The sequence goes on along the minus strand of NZ_JBFUHS010000003.1, from coordinate 46,744 downwards.
CTGGTACCCGGCGGCATGTAGAGCATGTCACCGTGGCCGAGCAGTTGTTCGGCACCGCCCTGGTCGATGATGGTCCGGGAGTCGATTTTGCTCGATACCTGGAACGCCATGCGGGTCGGGATGTTGGCCTTGATCAGGCCGGTGATCACATCCACCGACGGACGCTGGGTCGCAAGGATCAAGTGAATACCGGCCGCACGCGCCTTTTGTGCGATACGGGCAATCAGTTCTTCAACCTTCTTGCCGACGATCATCATCATGTCGGCGAATTCGTCGACCACTACTACGATGGTCGGCAGCTTTTGTAGCAGCGGCGCTTCGTCGTGGATGCTTTCGCGCTTGTACAGCGGATCGCTCAACGGCTCACCGGCGTCCTGGGCTTCCTTGACCTTGGCGTTGAAGCCCGACAGGTTTCGCACACCCATCTTGGCCATCAGCTTGTAGCGCCGCTCCATCTCGGCAACGCTCCAGCGCAGGGCGTTGGCGGCGTCCTTCATGTCGGTGACCACCGGGCACAGCAGGTGCGGAATGCCTTCGTAGATCGACAGTTCGAGCATTTTCGGGTCGATCATGATCAGCTTGGCGTCTTCCGGGCCAGACTTGAACAGGATCGACAGGATCATCGCGTTCACACCCACCGACTTACCGGAACCGGTGGTACCGGCCACCAGCAAGTGCGGCATTTTCGCCAGGTCGGTGATGACCGGCTTGCCGCCGATGTCGTGACCCAGGGCCAGGGTGACCGGCGACTTGAAGTTGTCGTACTCGGGGGTCGACAACACCTCGGAGAAACGCACGATCTGCCGATCCTCGTTGGGAATCTCGATACCGACCGTGGTCTTGCCCGGAATCACTTCCACCACGCGCACGCTGGTCACGGCCAGGGAACGCGCGAGGTCTTTGGCCAGGTTGGAAATACGGCTGACCTTGACCCCGGCGGCCGGCTGGATCTCGTAACGGGTAATCACCGGGCCCGGGTGAATCGAATCCACCGTGACTTCAACGCCGAATTCCTTGAGCTTGATTTCCAGCAAGTGGCCAACCGCAGCCAGGGATTCAGGCGAGTAATTGAGCTGTTTCTTTTCCGCCGGATCGAGAATCGAGATCGGCGGCAAAGTGCCTTCCACGGCGCTGTCGACGAACAGCGGCGCCTGTTTCTCTTTCTCCACACGCTTGCTCGGTGCGACGGGCTTTGGCGGCGCGGGTGCAATCACCGGCGGCACCTGCTTCTCACGCTCGGACATGTGCTTGCTCAGGGCTTGCTCACGTTCGATCAGACGTTCCTTGACCTTGGCCTGCTCGCGCTTGTCGGTGACGCTCGGCGCGACCACTTCATCCATACGGTCATCGACTTCACGCAACTGGGCAACCAGCTGTTTGCGCTCGGTACGGGCCGCCCACCAGCGATTGGCGGCGCTCTGGAACAGTTCGAACAGGTCGAGGGTGATCTTGCCGGTGATATCCATCACCTTGAACCACGACAGGTCGGTAAACACAGTCAGGCCGAACAGGAACAACGCAATGAACAATAGCGTGCTGCCCTGGATATTCAAGGCATTCCTGGCCAGGTCGCCAAGGCTTTCGCCCAGCGCACCGCCCGCACCGGCCGGCAGACCGGTCGCGGCATGGAAATGGATATGGGCCAGAGCGGCGCCCGACAGCACCAGGAACACCAGGCCGATCAGGCGCCAGGAGAACAGCCAACCGCTCCACTGCCACGGTTCGTGACGCTGGCGGAAGATCTGGTATGCCTTGACGGCCAGCAGCAACGGGAAGATGTAGGCGAAGTAACCCAGCACCATGAACAGGATATCGGCGCTGTAGGAGCCCGCTGGCCCGCCGAAGTTCTGCACGTCGTCGATCTTGCTGTTATGACTCCAGCCCGGATCATCCTTGCCATAGGTCAACAAGGCCATCATCAGGAACAGGCACAAGGCACCGATGGCGATCAGCGCACCTTCCTTGAGTCGGTAGTGCAAGTGCTGGCGCCAGAGCGGTACGACGGCTGGTTTAGGTGCTGCGGTGGATTTCTTCAAAACGCTTCTTTTCCTGCGCCTATGGCGCGTCCATCTGATGAATGTCTATAAAAACTGCGAAAAAACCGCCCAATCCAGGCAGGTAAAAAAGTTAACACGCGTTACCGGGACTACTTTTAACACTGCGCCCCGGTTTTTATAAACATGGCGCGCACTGAATATATGTAACACGCAGGGCATTGTACGGGTTTGTACGCACGACGCCATGCTTGAGACCCTTGGGTGTAGCATAGTCAAAAGCATATGACATGCTGTTCAATTTGAGCATGCATTCTCTTTTGTGACAAAGGCTTATGAGGTGTTTTTATGAGCGATGCGAAGCATTCACGCCTGATCATCCTGGGCTCCGGCCCCGCCGGTTACAGCGCGGCCGTGTATGCCGCCCGCGCCAACCTCGAGCCCGTTGTCATTACCGGCATACAGGCAGGTGGCCAGCTCACCACCACCGTCGAAGTGGATAACTGGCCAGGGGACGTTGAAGGCCTGACCGGACCAGTGCTGATGGATCGCATGCAAAAACACGCCGAACGCTTTGCCACCGAGATCGTTTACGACCACATCCACACTGCCAAGTTGCAACAACGGCCGTTCGAATTGATCGGCGATGGCGGCACCTACACCTGCGACGCCTTGATCATTGCCACCGGCGCCTCCGCGCAATACCTGGGCCTGCCGTCGGAAGAAGCGTTTGCCGGCAAAGGGGTGTCAGCGTGCGCGACCTGTGATGGATTTTTCTATCGAAATCAAGTGGTTGCGGTGGTAGGCGGCGGCAACACGGCGGTCGAGGAAGCCTTGTACCTGTCGAACATCGCCAAGGAAGTGCACCTGGTGCATCGGCGCGACAAGCTGCGCTCGGAGAAGATCCTCCAGGACAAACTCTTCGAAAAAGCCGCCAATGGCAATATCCGCCTGCACTGGAACCAGAACCTGGACGAAGTGCTCGGCGATGCCCGCGGCGTGACCGGCGCCCGCCTGCGGGACAGCCAAACGGGTGAAACCAAGGAACTGCCGCTGGCCGGGGTGTTTATCGCCATCGGCCATAAACCCAATACCGACCTGTTTACGGGCCAACTGGAAATGCGCGACGGGTATCTGCTGGTCAAGGGTGGCAGCGAAGGCGATGCCACCGCTACGGCGATTGCCGGTGTGTTTGCCGCCGGTGACGTGGCCGACCACGTTTACCGCCAGGCCGTTACGTCTGCCGGGGCCGGTTGCATGGCGGCACTGGACGCCGAAAAATACCTCGACGACATTCCAACCGTTTGAAGGCAAACTTTATGGCGGGCCAAAACCCACCACTGCCCTCCCCTTCTGTAAGTCCGGATGCCATGCTGACCTGGTTACAACGCAACACCTTGCATTTCCCACCGCTGGAAAAGGCCATGCGCGACCCCAACGGGCTGCTGGCTGCCGGTGGCGATCTGTCCGCCGATCGGCTGATCTCGGCTTATCGCCACGGCTGCTTCCCATGGTTTTCCGAAGGCCAGCCGATCCTCTGGTGGTCACCGGACCCGCGCACGGTTCTGTTTCCCGACGAATTGCACGTCTCGCGCAGCCTGAACAAGCTGCTGCGCCAGCAACGCTACCAAGTGACCTTCGATCAGGACTTCGCCGCCGTCATCCGTGCCTGTGCCGCACCCCGGGATTATGCTGACGGCACCTGGATCACCGAGGCCATGCAGGACGCCTACATCGAACTGCACAGGCGCGGACACGCGCACTCGGTGGAAGTGTGGGACGGGGATGAACTGGTTGGCGGGCTGTATGGCCTGGCAATGGGCCAGTTGTTTTTCGGCGAGTCCATGTTCAGCCTCGCTGACAACGCCTCGAAATTCGGTTTTGCCACACTGGTTCGGCATCTGAAAGACTCGGGTTTTGTATTGATCGATTGCCAGATGCCCACCGATCACTTGCACAGCCTGGGCGCCCGAGCCATTCCCCGCCGTGAATTTGCCGGCTATCTGGCCAGGCACCTGGACCAACCCAACACCGCCACCTGGGTTTGCTGAGCGACATTTGCGCGCGTGGCTTACACTTATTCAAAAGCATTATCCCGAGGGTTGATCATGACCGAGTTGGCGCGTTTGAAGTTCTATGCCACTCAGCCGCACTCTTGCAGTTATCTGCCCGATGAGCAGGCCACAACCCTGTTCCTCGACCCTAGCCAGCCCATGGATGTGCATGTCTATGCAGACCTGTCGGAGATGGGGTTTCGTCGCAGTGGCGATCATCTCTACCGGCCGCATTGCCAGAATTGCAATGCGTGCGTTCCGGCACGCATTCCCGTGGGGCAGTTCACGCCCAACCGGCAACAGAAACGCATCTTCAAGCGCAATGTGGATTTGCAGGTGCGTCCGGCCAAGCCCGGCTTCAACGAAGAGTACTTCGACCTTTACCAGCGCTATATCGAACAGCGTCACGCCGATGGCGATATGTACCCGCCGAGTCGCGACCAGTTTTCGACATTTCTGGTACGAGACCTGCCGTTTTCCCGATTTTACGAGTTCCGCCTGAACGGCCGGCTGCTGGCCGTCGCCGTCACCGATTTACTGCCGAACGGTCTTTCGGCGGTCTACACCTTCTACGAACCGGCCGAAGAGCGCCGCAGCCTTGGGCGCTATGCAATCCTCTGGCAAATCGCCGAGGCAAGACGGCTGGGGCTGGATGCGGTCTACCTCGGCTACTGGATCAAAAACTGCAAAAAAATGAACTACAAGACTCAATATCGCCCTATTGAGTTGCTGATTAATCAGCGCTGGGTGGTTCTAAACTAGAGCCGGCCCTAAACCCCTTGGCTTAAACCCCACTTTTCGGGCACAATGCACGCCGCTTTTGCCTGGCGCAGTTGCACCGGGCCATTCATTGGACACCGAGGGCTTTACTGCATGTCGAAAGAAGACAGCTTCGAAATGGAAGGCACTATGTGGGAGCGGGCTTGCTCGCGAATGCGATCTGTCTGACACAGGGATGCTGGATATGCCGACGCTTTCGCGAGCAAGCCCGCTCCCACACTGGATTTGTGTATGACCTGCAGACAACAAAAAGGCGCCAACCGGCGCCTTTTTGTTTTGCTTCTGAACGTCAGGCCATCTCGGCCGTGGTCTCGAACTCGAAGGTCAGCTCGCCGTCCTTGATGTCGATGTGTACCACACCGCCATGCTCGGCCAGTTCGCCAAAGAGAATCTCCTCCGCCAGCGGACGCTTGATCTTGTCCTGGATCAGGCGAGCCATTGGGCGAGCACCCATCGCCGCGTCGTAGCCACCTTCAGCCAGCCAGTTGCGGGCTGCATCGGTGACTTCCAGCAACACACGCTTGTCTTCCAGCTGCGCCTGAAGCTCGGTAAGGAACTTGTCCACCACGCTCTTGATGACCTCATGGCTGAGGCGACCAAACTGGATGATGGTGTCCAGACGGTTGCGGAATTCCGGCGTGAAGCTCTTCTTGATCACTTCCATCGCATCGGACGAGTGATCCTGATAGGTGAAACCGATCGAAGCACGGGCCGCGGTCTCGGCACCGGCATTGGTCGTCATGATGACGATCACGTTACGGAAATCCGCCTTGCGCCCGTTGTTATCGGTCAACGTACCGTGGTCCATCACCTGCAGCAGCAGGTTGAAGACTTCCGGATGCGCCTTTTCGATCTCATCGAGCAACAGCACGCAGTGTGGCTGCTTGGTGATGGCTTCGGTAAGCAAACCGCCCTGATCGAACCCGACATAACCCGGAGGCGCACCGATCAGACGCGATACGGTGTGGCGCTCCATGTACTCGGACATGTCGAAACGAATCAGCTCGACACCCAAGGCCTTGGCCAACTGACGCGCCGCTTCGGTTTTACCGACACCGGTAGGCCCTGCGAACAGGAACGAACCGACAGGCTTGTCAGGGGACTTGAGGCCGGCACGGGACAGCTTGATCGCGGTTGCCAGCGAGTCGATCGCGGCATCCTGACCGAACACGGTCAACTTCAGGTCACGCTCGAGGTTACGCAGCAGCTCCTTGTCGGAACTGGTGACGTGTTTTGGTGGAATCCGCGCGATTTTCGCGACGATGTCCTCGACTTGCGGCACTTCGATGCGCTTCACACGCTTCTCGACCGGTTGCAGGCGCTGGTAGGCACCCGCTTCGTCGATGACGTCGATGGCCTTGTCCGGCATATGACGGTCATTGATGTAACGCGAGGCCAGTTCGGCAGCCGCGCGCAGGGCTTCATCACTGTATTCGATATTGTGATGGCTTTCGAAACGCCCCTTCAGGCCGCGCAGAATGCCAATGGTGTCTTCCACCGAAGGCTCCGACACATCGACCTTCTGGAAGCGCCGGGCCAAAGCACGGTCCTTCTCGAAGATGCCACGGAATTCCTGGAACGTGGTCGAACCGATGCAACGGATATCACCCGAGGACAGCAGCGGCTTGAGCAGGTTCGATGCATCCATGACGCCACCGGACGCGGCACCCGCACCAATGATGGTGTGGATCTCGTCGATGAACAGGATCGCCTGCGGACGTTTTTTCAGTTCATTGAGCAACGCCTTGAAGCGTTTCTCGAAATCGCCACGGTATTTGGTACCGGCCAGCAAGGCCCCCAGATCGAGGGAGTAAACCACGCTGTTGGCCAGCAGGTCCGGCACCTGGTTGTCGACAATGCGCTTGGCCAGACCTTCGGCAATCGCGGTTTTACCCACGCCCGCCTCGCCCACCAGCAGCGGATTGTTTTTGCGACGACGCGCCAGGATCTGCGCGACGCGCTCGACTTCCAGCTCACGACCCACCAACGGATCGATACGACCCTGGCGCGCCAGCTCGTTGAGGTTGCTGGCATAAGCATCCAGGGGATTGCCAGAGGAAGAAGACTCACCGCCCTCATCGTCCTGCATATCTTGTTCACCTTCAGAGTGATCGCCATGCCCCGGCACCTTGGAAATGCCATGGGCGATGTAGTTGACGACATCTATGCGGGCAACGCTCTGCTGTTTCAGCAGGAACACCGCCTGACTCTCTTGCTCACTGAAGATCGCGACCAGCACGTTAGCACCAGTCACTTCGCGTTTGCCCGAGCTCTGTACGTGAAACACAGCACGTTGCAGTACACGCTGGAAGCCCAGGGTTGGCTGGGTTTCGCGATCCTCGTCATGCACGGGGATCAATGGCGTGGTGGAGTCAATGAACTCCTGCAGGTCATGCTTGAGTTTGTCGAGGTTTGCGCCGCACGCACGCAAAACGGTGGCGGCAGCCTCATTGTCCAATAGGGCCAGCAAGAGGTGTTCGACGGTCATGAACTCATGACGCTTCGAACGGGCTTCCTTGAAGGCAAGATTGAGGGTGACTTCGAGCTCGCGGTTTAACATAGCTTCACCTCATACCCAAGTGGTCGGCGATTAACCGTCCTTCTCGATTTCACAGAGTAGCGGATGCTGGCTTTCCCTGGCGTACTGGTTGACCTGCATGGCCTTGGTCTCGGCGATGTCACGGGTAAACACTCCACATACTGCCCGCCCTTCTGTGTGGACGGCCAGCATGACCTTGGTCGCCAGCTCGCGATTCAGGTTAAAAAACACCTCGAGCACTTCGACGACGAAATCCATCGGTGTGTAGTCATCATTGAACAAAACCACCTTGTACATCGGCGGCGCCTGTAGTGCAGGCTTTGCCTCCTGAACAGCAATGCCCGCGGAATCGTCGTCGTGTAAATCAGGGCGATCCTGATTGAATGTTAGTCGAATCTGGCTGATTGCATGCATGGAAAGAAAGGTTCGTCAGTTGTTCAAATACAGTGGTGGGGGCGGCTATCAGCGATTTCAACTCCGACTGCCGGGTCAGCTTGACTATCGGCAAAACGGTGTTACAACCAATAGAGCCCACAGTGGGTAAAAAAGGTCCGCGGAGTCAATCTTATTTACAGATTCGACTGCGGATGTACGGAATGATACTCCAGTGATGGAGTCTGTTGCAGAGGGAGTTGGGTATGTCAGGCGGCAAGGTCAGCGGCAAGGTCAAATGGTTCAACAACGCCAAGGGTTACGGTTTCATCATCGAGGACGGCAAGACAGAAGATCTGTTTGCCCACTACTCCGCCATCCAGATGGAAGGTTATAAAACCCTGAAAGCCGGGCAAGCTGTCGTATTCGACATCATCCAGGGCCCCAAAGGCCTGCACGCGATCAACATCGGCAATCCGGTGGATGCTTCGAAAGCGACGACATCCGCCCCGCAACAGACCGTTACGGTGTAAGACCACACCGTCATCCCGCCATAAAAAAACCGCCTGACTCAAATTCTTGAATCAGGCGGTTTTTGTGTGCCTGCGTTTTCTTACATGTGCGAGATCAGCGCATCACCGAAGCCGGAAGACGAAACCAGCTTGGCCCCTTCCATCAGACGCTCGAAGTCATAGGTTACGGTCTTGGCGGAAATCGCGCCGTTGGTGCCCTTGATGATCAGGTCGGCTGCTTCGGTCCAGCCCATGTGGCGCAGCATCATTTCAGCGGACAGGATCAGCGAACCGGGGTTGACCTGATCCTTGCCGGCGTACTTCGGTGCAGTACCGTGGGTGGCTTCGAACATAGCCACGGTGTCGGACAGGTTGGCACCCGGCGCGATACCGATACCGCCCACTTCCGCCGCCAGGGCGTCGGAGAGGTAGTCGCCGTTCAGGTTCAGGGTTGCGATTACATCGTACTCGGCCGGGCGCAGCAGGATCTGCTGGAGCATGGCGTCGGCGATGGCATCCTTGACGATGACATTTTTGCCGGTTTTCGGGTTCTTGAACTGCATCCACGGACCGCCGTCGAGCAGGGTCGCGCCGAACTCTTCAGCCGCCACTTCGTAGGCCCATTCCTTAAAGGCACCTTCGGTGAACTTCATGATGTTGCCTTTGTGCACGATGGTCAGCGAATCGCGATCGTTGTCGACCACGTATTGCAGGGCCTTGCGTGCCAGACGCTTGGTGCCTTGCAGGGACACCGGCTTGACGCCGATACCGCAGTTTTCGTCGAAACGGATCTTGGTAACGCCCATTTCTTCTTTAAGGAACTTGATGACCTTGGTGGCTTCCGGCGTGCCGGCCTTCCACTCGATGCCAGCGTAGATGTCTTCGGAGTTCTCGCGGAAGATGGTCATGTCGACATCGCCTGGCTTCTTGACCGGGCTAGGCACGCCTTCGAACCAGCGCACCGGGCGCAGGCAGACGTACAGGTCGAGTTGCTGACGCAGGGCCACGTTCAGGGAACGGATGCCGCCACCGACCGGGGTGGTCAGCGGGCCCTTGATGGAAACCACGTAGTCCTTGACCGCGTCCAGGGTTTCCTGAGGCAGCCAGGTGTCCTGATCGTAAACCTGAGTCGCTTTCTCCCCGGCGTACACTTCCATCCAGGAAATCTTGCGCTCGCCACCGTAAGCCTTCTTAACAGCAGCATCGACAACCTTGATCATGACCGGGCTGATGTCGACACCAATGCCGTCGCCTTCGATGAAGGGGATGATCGGGTTATTAGGAACATTGAGAGAATGGTCTGCATTGACGGTGATTTTGTCGCCGACGGCTGGAACCTGAATCTTCTTGTAACCCATGCTGAACTCCATTGATTGGATTGAACATCTGGCTTGGTTCGAGCGTAACCCAGTTGAATCGGCGCGCAAACCCTATGTTCCATCCATCTGCCGCAAAGCCTTGCAACTCGTGCGCTACAAGCCTGAAAGCAAAGGGAAAAGCGCCAAAACCAAGCACGACGAATGACTCTACGCTCGACTTGCCCCTGCGACCTTTAGACCAATGGACGACATTCGTTGTGTATGAACCATCGGCAGATTGCCAGCTACCTATGTATAATGCCGCCGCTGACCACAGGGTCACGACGGTTGAAGCGCTCTACGACGAGACTTTCCGCCTGGCAGGCCGGCCTGTTATCGCAGTCCGGCCACTTGACGCCCTACTGATGCACCCAACATCACAGCAACGAAACCTCGATATTCGGCTCATGGATGACTTTGAACGAACGCGCTTACCCGGCGCCCTCGAGTTTCTGCGCACGCTTTAGCAAAGAAGAGAGAGTTAATCCGAATATGCCCACCCGCTCGAAGATCATCTATACCTTCACCGACGAAGCTCCTGCCCTCGCCACCTATTCACTGTTGCCTATCGTAGAGGCGTTCACCGCCTCGGCTGATATCGCCGTTGAAACCCGCGATATCTCTCTTGCAGGGCGCATCCTGGCCAGCTTCCCCGAGCAACTGGGTGACAAAGCCGTAGCCGACCACCTCGCCGAACTGGGCGCCCTGGCCGTTACGCCTGAAGCCAACATCATCAAATTGCCGAACATCAGCGCCTCGGTTCCGCAACTGCAAGCCGCGATCAAAGAGCTGCAAGCTCAAGGCTTCGCACTGCCGGACTACCCTGAGACCGTCACCAGCGACGCCGACAAAGAAGCCAAGGCCCGCTACGACAAGATCAAGGGCAGCGCCGTGAACCCGGTTCTGCGTGAAGGCAACTCCGACCGCCGCGCGCCGTTGTCGGTCAAGAACTACGCACGCAAGCACCCGCACAAAATGGGCGCCTGGGCCAAGGACTCCAAGTCCCACATCGCGCACATGAGCACCGGCGATTTCTACGGCAGCGAAAAAGCCGCCCTGATCGACGCCGCTGACGCCGTGAAAATCGAACTGATCGCTCAAGACGGCACCGCCACCGTCCTGAAAGAAAAAACCAGCGTACAAGCCGGTGAGATCCTCGATTGCGCGGTATTGAGCAAAAACGCCCTGCGCAGCTTCATCGCGGCCGAAATCGAAGACGCCAAGGCACAAGGCGTGCTGCTGTCGGTTCACTTGAAAGCCACCATGATGAAGGTCTCCGACCCGATCATGTTCGGCCAGATCGTTGCCGAGTTCTATAAAGACGCGCTGGCCAAGCACGCTGACGTGCTGGCACAGATCGGCTTCAACCTGAACAACGGCATCGGCGACCTGTACGCTCGCATCAAGGCATTGCCTGCCGAGCAGCAAGCGGCCATCGAAGCTGACATCCAGGCGGTCTACGCCGTTCGCCCTTCCCTGGCGATGGTCAACTCCGACAAAGGCATCACCAACCTGCACGTGCCGAGCGACGTCATCGTCGACGCCTCGATGCCGGCGATGATCCGTGACTCCGGCAAGATGTGGGGCACCGACGGCCAGCTGCACGACACCAAGGCCGTGATCCCGGATCGCTGCTACGCCACCATCTACCAGGCTGTGATCGAAGATTGCAAAGCCAACGGTGCGTTCGATCCGACCACCATGGGCAGCGTGCCAAACGTTGGCCTGATGGCGAAGAAAGCCGAAGAGTACGGCTCCCACGACAAGACCTTCCAGATCAAGGCTGACGGCGTTGTTCGCGTCACCGACAGCAAGGGCAACCTGCTGATGGAACAGGCTGTTGAAGCCGGCGACATCTTCCGCATGTGCCAGGCCAAAGACGCGCCGATCCAGGACTGGGTCAAACTGGCCGTCAACCGTGCTCGCGCAAGCGCTACTCCAGCGATTTTCTGGCTGGACCCGATGCGCGCCCACGACGGCGTAGTGATCGAGAAAGTTCAGGCTTACCTGAAGGATCACGACACTGCCGGCCTGGACATCCAGATCATGGCACCGGTCGACGCGATGAAGTACACCCTGCAGCGCACCCGCTCTGGCCTCGACACCATTTCGGTGACCGGCAACGTACTGCGCGACTACCTGACCGACCTGTTCCCGATCATGGAACTGGGCACCAGCGCCAAGATGCTGTCGATCGTGCCGCTGATGAACGGCGGTGGCCTGTTCGAAACCGGCGCCGGCGGTTCGGCTCCGAAGCACGTTCAGCAGCTGCTGGAAGAAAACTTCCTGCGCTGGGATTCGCTGGGTGAATTCCTGGCCCTGGCCGCGTCCCTGGAACACCTGGGCGTGACCTACGACAACCCTAAGGCACTTGTTCTGGCCAAGACCCTGGACCAGGCCACCGGCCAGTTCCTGGACAACAACAAGTCGCCATCGCGCAAAGTCGGCAACATCGACAACCGCGGCAGCCACTTCTACCTGGCGCTGTACTGGGCTCAAGCCCTGGCTGCCCAGACCGAAGACACTGCACTGCAAGCGCAGTTCGCGACCCTGGCCAAGACCCTGACCGAGAACGAGGCGACCATCGTTGCCGAGCTCAATGCCGTTCAGGGCAAGCCAGTGGACATCGGCGGTTACTACCACGCCGACGCCGAGCTGATCAGCAAGGCCATGCGCCCGAGCGCAACCTTCAACGCGGCTGTCGCTGCGCTGGTTTAAGGTTGTAAGGGAACATCACAAACCCCGGCCCTGTGCCGGGGTTTGTGTTTCCAACATACAAAACCCTGTAGGAGCGAGGCTTGCCCGCGAAGGAGACAGCGCGGTCTTTGATAGACATCGCGGTGATGCCTTCGCGGGCAAGTCTCGCTCCTACAGGACGACCGGAGGATATTTCATGACCTGGCTACCCCACATCACCGTCGCCACCATCGTCGAAGACAACGGCCGCTTCCTGATGGTCGAAGAACTCAAGAGCGGACGCACGGTACTCAACCAACCCGCCGGTCATCTGGACCCGAATGAAACCCTGACCGAAGCCGCCGTGCGCGAAACCCTCGAGGAAACCGGCTGGGACGTCGAACCGACCGGCGTACTGGGCATTTACCTCTACACCGCCCCGAGCAACGGCGTGACCTACCAGAGGGTCTGCTTCATCGCCAAACCACTGAAACACCACGCGGATTATCAACTTGACGAAGGCATCGTCGGCGCCAAGTGGTTGACCCGCGACGAATTAATCGAGCAGCGCGACAACTGGCGCAGCGAGCTGATCATCCGCTGTATCGATGATTATCTGGAAGGCATTCACTTCGGCCTCGAATTGATCCGTCCTTCTCTTTAGCCTTGCGGGCCCGAGCCTGCTAGAATCGCGTCCTTTTTCAAGACACTCATTGAATCCCTATGCGTGATCCAGCCCCTTCTGACACACAAAAGAAGCGCGTCATTGTCGGCATGTCCGGCGGCGTGGACTCTTCCGTTTCCGCCCTCCTGCTGATTGAGCAGGGCTATGAGGTGGAAGGCCTGTTCATGAAGAACTGGGAAGAAGACGATGGAACGGAATACTGCACCGCCATGGATGACCTGGCGGATGCTCAAGCCGTGTGCGACAAGATTGGCATCAAGCTGCACACAGCCAACTTCGCCGCCGAGTACTGGGACAACGTATTCGAGCATTTCCTCGCCGAATACAAGGCCGGACGCACGCCGAACCCGGACATCCTGTGCAACCGCGAAATCAAGTTCAAGGCGTTCCTCGACTACGCCATGATGCTTGGCGCCGACCTGATCGCCACCGGCCACTACGTGCGTCGCCGCGACATCGATGGCCGCACCGAACTGCTCAAGGGCCTGGACCCGAACAAGGACCAGAGTTACTTCCTGCACGCCGTCGGCGGCGAACAGATCGCCAAGACCCTGTTCCCGGTCGGCGAGCTGGAAAAACCGCAAGTGCGCGCCATTGCCGAGAAATACGAACTGGCGACCGCGAAGAAGAAGGATTCCACCGGGATCTGCTTTATCGGCGAGCGCCGCTTCAGCGACTTCCTCAAGCAATACCTGCCAGCGCAACCGGGCGAGATCAAGACCACCGAAGGTGAAATCATCGGCCGCCACCACGGCCTGATGTACCACACCATCGGCCAGCGTCAGGGCCTGGGCATTGGCGGGCTGAAAGATGCCAGTGACGAGCCGTGGTACGTGCTGATCAAGGACCTGGAACACAACGAGCTGATCGTCGGCCAGGGCAATGATCACCCGTGGCTGTTCTCCCGCGCCCTGCTCGCTTCCGATATCTACTGGGTCAACCCGATCGACCTGAGCCAGCCACGCAAGCTGACCGCCAAGGTTCGTTATCGCCAGAGCGACCAGCCGTGCACCCTGGAAAAAACCGCCACCGGTTATCGCGCGACCTTCGATGATCCGCAACGCGCGGTCACTCCGGGCCAGTCCGTGGTGTTCTACGACGGTGAAATCTGCCTCGGCGGCGGCGTGATTGAAGTAGCCGAGCCGTGGACGAGCAAGGGCCATGCGCTATGAACCCGATTCAGGAGCAACTGACGGCACTGGGCGGCGTGTTTCTCGCCGCGGTGCTGGTGGACAGGATCGCCAAGACCGGCCAGACCAACGAAGCCGGCCTGACCTGCATGCTCGGCAGCCTGCTGATCCGCGACCCCAAGGACACCCTTGAAGTCTATGGCGGCGACGACATCAACCTGCGTGAAGGCTATCGCGCGTTGATCGGCGCCCTCGAGCGCGACCCAAACGCCCTGCAGCGCGAACCGCTGCGCTATGCCCTGGCCATGCTCGGCCTTGAGCGTCAGCTAGCCAAGCGCAACGACATGCTCGACGTGATCGGCAAGCGCCTGCCGCAGATTCAGTCCCAGGTCGAACACTTCGGCCCGGCCCACGAAAACGTGATCGCCGCCTGCGGCGCGCTGTATCAGGACACCCTGAGCACCCTGCGCCAACGCATCCAGGTACACGGTGACATGCGCAACCTGCAACAACCGAGCAACGCTTCGAAAATCCGCGCCCTGCTGCTGGCCGGCATTCGTTCGGCGCGCCTTTGGCGGCAATTGGGCGGTCATCGCTGGCAGCTGGTGATCAGCCGCCGCAAATTGCTCAAAGAGCTTTACCCCTTGATGCGTAACGAATAACCCGCATCAACAGAACAGAACTCAGCAATACGCGTAATACGCCGGTCAGTTGGCGACGGACCGGCGGATTTTTTCATGTATGATACGCGCCCCATTTCGTTGCCCGACTGTCCGAGAACACCCCATGCAGCTTTCTTCGCTCACTGCGGTTTCCCCTGTTGACGGCCGCTACGCCGGCAAAACCCAGGCCCTGCGCCCAATTTTCAGCGAGTACGGCCTGATCCGTGCCCGCGTTCTGGTTGAAGTGCGCTGGCTCCAGCGCCTGGCCGCTCACCCTGCCATCAGTGAAGTGCCGGCGTTCTCCGCCGAAGCCAACGCTGTGCTCAACACCCTGGCGGAAAACTTTTCTCTGGAGCACGCCGAGCGCGTCAAAGAGATCGAGCGCACCACCAACCACGACGTCAAAGCCATCGAATACCTGCTCAAAGAGCAAGCGGCCAAGCTGCCGGAACTGGCCAAGGTCAGCGAGTTCATCCACTTTGCCTGCACCAGCGAGGACATCAACAACCTGTCCCACGCCCTGATGCTGCGCGAAGGCCGTGATGACGTGATGCTGCCGCTGATGCGCCAGACCGCCAACGCCATCCGTGAACTGGCGATCCGTTTCGCCGACGTGCCGATGCTGTCGCGCACCCACGGTCAGCCGGCCTCGCCGACCACCCTGGGCAAAGAACTGGCGAACGTGGTTTACCGTCTGGAGCGCCAGATCGCCCAAGTCGCTGCCGTTCCGCTGCTGGGCAAGATCAACGGCGCTGTCGGCAACTACAACGCTCACCTGTCGGCCTACCCTGAGATCGACTGGGAAGCCAACGCCCGCGCCTTCATCGAAGACGAGCTGGGCCTGGGCTTCAACCCTTACACCACGCAGATTGAACCGCACGACTACATCGCCGAGCTGTTCGACGCGATCGCCCGCTTCAACACCATCCTGATCGACTTCGACCGCGACATCTGGGGCTATATCTCCCTGGGTTATTTCAAACAGCGCACCATTGCTGGCGAAATCGGTTCGTCGACCATGCCGCACAAGGTCAACCCGATCGACTTCGAAAACTCCGAAGGCAACCTGGGTATCGCCAACGCACTGTTCCAGCACCTGGCGAGCAAACTGCCAATCTCCCGCTGGCAGCGCGACCTGACCGACTCCACCGTACTGCGCAACCTCGGTGTCGGCTTCGCCCACAGCGTGATCGCGTACGAAGCCAGCCTCAAGGGCATCAGCAAGCTTGAGCTCAACGAGCAGAAGATTGCCGCTGACCTGAACGCGTGCTGGGAAGTATTGGCCGAGCCGATCCAGACCGTGATGCGTCGCTACAACATCGAAAACCCGTACGAAAAGCTGAAAGAACTGACCCGCGGCAAGGGCATCAGCCCAGAAGCGCTGCAGACTTTCATCGACGGCCTGGACATGCCAGCTGCCGCCAAGGCCGAGCTGAAATTGCTCACCCCGGCCAACTACATCGGCAACGCTGTAGAACAAGCCAAGCGCATCTGATCGACCGCTAGACCCTTTTAAGACGCCCGGCCGCGCCGGGCGTTTTTATTCCCGTCTGAAAAGTGCATTTTTTCAATAGGTTACACATGAATCCTGATATTCCTCTTCAACTTCTGGGCGGCATCACGGCACGGGAATTCCTGCGCGACTACTGGCAGAAAAAGCCGCTGTTGATCCGTCAGGCGATTCCTGATTTCGAAAGCCCGATCGACGCCGACGAACTGGCCGGCCTGGCGCTGGAAGAAGAAGTCGAATCGCGCCTGATCATCGAGAAAGGCGAGCGTCCGTGGGAACTGCGTCGCGGCCCGTTCGCCGAAGATGAATTCAGCAAACTGCCTGAACGTGACTGGACCCTGCTGGTTCAAGCCGTGGATCAGTTCGTCCCGGAAGTCAGCGAACTGCTGGAAAATTTCCGCTTTCTGCCGAGTTGGCGCATTGACGACGTGATGATCAGCTACGCCGCACCGGGTGGCAGCGTTGGTCCGCACTTCGACAACTACGACGTGTTCCTGCTGCAAGGCCACGGCAAGCGCAACTGGAAGATCGGCCAGATGTGCAATACCGAGAGCCCGATGCTGGCCCACGCCGACCTGCGCATCCTCTCCGAATTCGAAGCCACCGATGAATGGGTGCTGGAACCGGGCGACATGCTCTACCTGCCACCGCGCCTGGCCCATTGCGGCGTCGCCGTTGATGAATGCATGACCTACTCGGTCGGCTTCCGTGCACCGAGCGCTGCTGAAGTGCTGACCCACTTCACCGACTTCCTCAGCCAGTTCCTGTCGGACGAAGAACGCTACACCGACGCCGACGCCTTGCCGACTGCCGATCCTCACCAGATCCAGCGCGACGCACTCGACCGCCTGAAAGGCCTGCTGGCCGAGCACATGAGCGACGAGCGCCTGCTGCTGACCTGGTTCGGCCAGTTCATGACCGAGCCACGCTACCCGGAACTGGTGGTGGGCCCGGAAGACGTCGAAGAAGAGGACTTCATGTCTGCCCTGGAGCAAGGCGCGATCCTGATTCGCAACCCTAGCGCACGCCTGGCGTGGTCTGAAGTCGATGACGACCTGCTGCTGTTCGCCAGCGGCCAGAGCCGTTACCTGCCAGGCAAACTGCGTGAGCTGCTGAAGATGATCTGCGCTGCCGACTCGCTCCACGCCGATAACCTTGGCGACTGGCTGAGCGACGAAGACGGTCGCGGCCTGCTGTGCGAACTGGTCAAGCAAGGAAGCCTGGGGTTTGCCGATGAATAAGATTCACGTACGTGTCGCAGACTGGCAGAAGGACAACGCCGAGATCCGGCGCATTCGTGAAACGGTGTTCGTCGCCGAGCAATCCGTTCCGCCAGAATTGGAATGGGACGCCGATGACATTGATGCAGTGCATTTCCTCGCTTACGAAGGCGACTTTCCGATTGGCACCGCCCGCCTGTTGCCCGACGGCCACGTCGGCAGGGTATCGGTACTCAGAGACTGGCGCGGCCTGAAAGTCGGCGATGCACTGATGCAAGCGGTCATCGGTGAAGCCGAAGAGCGCGGACTCAAGCAGCAGATGCTCAGCGCCCAGGTACAAGCCACGGCGTTCTATGAGCGCTTGGGCTTTCACATGGTCAGTGAGGAATTCCTGGAAGCCGGGATTCCGCATGTGGACATGGTTCGGCACTCGGCTTGAGACCCTGTGGCGAGGGAGCTTGCCCCCTCGCCACAAAAGCTGCATGCAAACACCACAAAACGCCCCGCCATCTCCGGATACCGGGGCGTTTTGCTGTCTGCCATTCAACTTGCCTCGCCCCGGGCCGACAAAGTGGCACTATCATCAATTCAAGTTGGCGGAGATAACGGATATGTCCCTACGCACCCTGCTCAGCACCTTGCTGGTGGCCTGCAGCCTTTCGGCCATGGCAGCCACCGAAATCGTGCCCCTGAACTACCGTACCAGCGCCGACCTGCTGCCCGTGGCGCAGGATTTCATCGGCAAGGATGGCCAGGTCAGCGCCTATGGCAATCAACTCATCGTCAACGCCGATCAGCGCAAGATCGACGAACTTAAAGCCCTTCTTTCGCAACTCGACACCGCACCCAAGCGCCTGCTGATCACCGTCGACACCAGCGACAACAACTTCCAGGGTGACCAGGGTTATTCGGTGAACGGCGCCAAGCCAAGCCAGACCCGCATCATCAACTACAGCACCGATAGCCGCGACGGCGGCATTCAGCAAGTGCAGGCCAGCGAAGGCGCACCGGCGCTGATCCAGGTGGGCCAGAGCGTGCCGCTGACCAGCTCGCAGACCGACTCCTACGGCGACCTGCGTAGCCAGACCGAATACCGCAACGTCACCCAGGGCTTCTACGTCACCGCAAACGTCACCGGCGACATCGTCCACCTGTCGATCAGTACCAACCATGACCGCATGAGCCAGGAACGTCCCGATGTAGTGAACGTACAAAGCACCGACACAACCGTCACCGGCCACCTCGGTGAGTGGATCCTGCTGGCCGGGGTCAACGGCCAAACCCAGGCCGACAAACAGGGCCTGACCCGCAGCTACTCGACCCAGAGCCGCAACGACATGACATTGCAGGTGAAAGTCGACACCTTGGACTAAAGCACCAAAAACTGACTGACGAGTCGTATTAGACCAAAGATGTAGTGCCTGAAAAAAAGCACTACAAAACGTTTGACGAGCCAAAAAAGCAAAGGCATGATGGCCTCGCTCCCGCTAATCAGAGGCCCTGGCAAGGGCCTTCGAGGCGATGTTCGCACCTACCCCGCGAACCGCTTCGTGTCTGTACCGCCCACAAGGTGTGTTTGACGAGGTTGTCGACTGGAACGAAGTTGTCCCGAGGGACGGAAGCGTAATAGGTAACCCGGCACCACACTGTTGTTCGCACCAAGGCCCACGACGCCCGAATGCGCCCGCAGTTCGCCTTTACCTGCTCACTTCCCCTCGAGCCGATCGTTCATCCCGTCGCCCTCCCCGCCGAATCCGACTTGACCGCTTAAGCTTCTGGTCAGCGAGCGCAGGAATTTTCCACCGCAGAACAACTTTTCATAAAGACGCGACGAGGTTTATCTCCCATGGCACTGACACGCGAACAGCAAATTGCAGCCCTCGAAAAAGACTGGGCTGAAAACCCGCGCTGGAAAGGCGTGACACGCACTTACTCCGCTGCTGACGTCGTCCGCCTGCGTGGCTCGGTTCAACCTGAGCACACCTTTGCAAAAATGGGCGCCGAGAAGCTGTGGAACCTGGTCACCCAGGGTGCCAAGCCAGCCTTCCGTCCTGAGAAAGATTTCGTCAACTGCATGGGCGCCCTGACCGGCGGCCAGGCTGTACAACAAGTCAAGGCCGGTATCCAGGCGATCTACCTGTCGGGCTGGCAAGTGGCTGCGGACAACAACTCCGCCGAATCGATGTACCCGGACCAGTCGCTGTACCCGGTGGACTCGGTTCCAACCGTGGTCAAGCGCATCAACAACTCGTTCCGTCGTGCCGACCAGATCCAGTGGAAAGCCGGCAAGAACCCGGGCGACGCTGGCTACATCGACTACTTCGCGCCAATCGTGGCTGACGCCGAAGCCGGCTTCGGCGGCGTACTGAACGCCTACGAGCTGATGAAGAGCATGATCGAAGCAGGCGCCGCCGGCGTTCACTTCGAAGACCAGCTGGCTTCCGTGAAGAAATGCGGCCACATGGGCGGCAAGGTACTGGTTCCTACCCAGGAAGCCGTACAGAAGCTGACCGCTGCTCGCCTGGCTGCTGACGTTGCCGGTACTCCGACCATCATCCTGGCCCGTACCGACGCTAACGCCGCTGACCTGCTGACGTCCGACTGCGACCCGTACGACCAGCCATTCGTGACTGGCGAGCGCACCCAGGAAGGCTTCTACAAAGTACGCGCCGGTCTGGACCAGGCCATCGCTCGCGGCCTGGCCTACGCTCCGTACGCCGACCTGATCTGGTGTGAAACCGCCAAGCCGGATCTGGACGAAGCCCGTCGCTTCGCTGAAGCGATCAAGAAGGAATACCCGGACCAACTGCTGTCGTACAACTGCTCGCCTTCCTTCAACTGGAAGAAAAACCTGGACGACGCGACCATCGCCAAGTTCCAGCGCGAACTGTCCGCCATGGGCTACAAGCACCAGTTCATCACCCTGGCCGGCATTCACAACATGTGGCACAGCATGTTCAACCTGGCGCACGACTACGCCCGCAACGACATGACTGCCTACGTGAAGCTGCAAGAGCAGGAATTCGCTGACGCCGCCAAGGGTTACACCTTCGTGGCTCACCAGCAGGAAGTGGGCACCGGCTACTTCGACGACATGACCACCGTGATCCAGGGTGGCTCGTCTTCGGTGACCGCGCTGACCGGCTCGACTGAAGAAGAACAGTTCCACTGATCTGCTTCGACTGAGACATCAGCCGCTGCGGGCCGAATAGAAAGCTAACCGCAGCGCTGCACATCTGACGCCCCGACTGGTTCGGGGCGTTTTTTTGCCTGCGATTCAACAAACACTGCAAAAAAAACCTGTGGGACGGTGGTGCTTGTAGAAAATCATTGATCCAGAGCGGTACGACTGTCAGAAAAATCCGCTAAAACGCACACCGCCACTACTTGCAGTAACGCCCATATAAGACAACTTCCCGAGTATCCGAAGGACAAGCAGTTTAAAAACCACGCCAAACAATACTGATTATCATTTATAGTTAACAATGTTCGTTACATTCCCTACAAAACATAATTGACGAAATGCCGGCTAATGCCCGAGCCGCAAGGCCTGTGGGGGTTTTGAGGCGCGCTATGTCCTTATTCCTATAATAAATTTCGCTATAGGAATTTTACTTGCCGGGTGTTTAGCCATAAAATCAGCGGGATTGATTGCTGCGACATATCGTCACTGCTTTTGTTTCTTTTCAAGCTCAGAGACCCTTGCTCTCTGTTAAGGATTACCAGCATGCCCGAAGCGACAGGACTCATGGCCCACAACTGGGGCTTTGCCATTTTCCTTCTAGGCGTTGTCGGCCTCTGCGCCTTCATGCTCGGTGTTTCCAGCCTCCTCGGGTCAAAAGCCTGGGGCCGCAGCAAAAACGAACCGTTCGAGTCCGGCATGCTACCTACAGGTGGCGCCCGCTTGCGGCTCTCAGCCAAATTCTATCTGGTCGCGATGCTCTTCGTGATCTTCGATATCGAAGCCCTCTTTCTCTTTGCATGGTCTGTGTCCGTCCGCGAAAGCGGCTGGACCGGATTCGTCGAAGCTCTCGTTTTCATAGCAATTCTGTTGGCAGGCCTTGTCTACCTATTCCGAGTGGGCGCCCTTGACTGGGCTCCGGAAGCTCGGCGCAAGCGGCAAGCGAAGCTGAAACAATGAGGCTTTGGCAATGCAATACAATCTCACCAGGATCGACCCCGATGCTCCTAACGAGCAGTATCCGATTGGCCAGCGGGAAACCGTTTCCGATCCGTTAGAAGATCAAGTCCACAAAAACATTTTCATGGGCAAGCTCGAAGACGTGCTTAACGGCACGATCAACTGGGGGCGCAAGAACTCCCTGTGGCCGTATAACTTCGGTCTTTCGTGCTGCTACGTGGAAATGACCACCGCCTTCACGGCGCCCCACGACATCGCGCGCTTTGGCGCCGAGGTTATCCGGGCATCGCCGCGTCAGGCGGATTTCATGGTTATCGCCGGTACCTGCTTCATCAAGATGGCGCCGATCATTCAGCGTCTCTACGAGCAAATGCTCGAGCCTAAATGGGTCATTTCCATGGGTTCGTGCGCCAACTCCGGTGGCATGTACGACATCTACTCCGTCGTTCAAGGGGTGGACAAGTTCCTGCCCGTGGACGTCTACGTGCCTGGCTGCCCGCCCCGCCCTGAGGCTTTCCTGCAAGGCTTGATGCTGTTGCAGGAGTCGATTGGCCAGGAGCGTCGCCCACTTTCCTGGGTCGTTGGTGATCAAGGCGTCTATCGCGCCGAGATGCCTTCCGAAAAGGAAAAGCGCCGCGAACAGCGTATTCAGGTAACCAACCTGCGCAGCCCCGACGAAGTCTGATCCAGATCTGCTTCTTAAAAAGAACGAGAACCTGGCTTCATTCTTTACGTTGACCGAAAGCGATAAAATAACCATGACTACAGGCAGTGCTCTGTACATCCCGCCTTACAAGGCAGACGACCAGGATGTGGTCGTCGAACTGAACAACCGTTTTGGCCCGGAGGCATTCACCGCCCAGCCAACCCGCACCGGCATGCCGGTGCTTTGGGTTGCCCGCGCCAAACTCGTCGAAGTCCTGACTTTCCTGCGTAACCTGCCCAAGCCGTACGTCATGCTCTATGACCTGCACGGCGTTGACGAGCGCCTGCGCACCAAGCGTCAAGGGCTGCCGAACGGCGTCGACTTCTCCGTGTTCTATCACTTGATGTCGATCGAACGTAATAGTGACGTAATGATCAAGGTCGCCTTGTCCGAGAGCGACCTCAGCCTGCCGACCGTCACCAGCATCTGGCCGAACGCCAACTGGTACGAGCGTGAAGTCTGGGACATGTTCGGCATCGACTTCAAAGGCCACCCTCACCTGTCGCGCATCATGATGCCGCCGACCTGGGAAGGTCACCCGCTGCGCAAGGACTTCCCGGCCCGCGCCACCGAGTTCGACCCGTTCACCCTGAACCTGGCCAAGCAACAGCTCGAGGAAGAGTCCGCGCGCTTCAAGCCGGAAGACTGGGGCATGAAGCGTTCCGGCCCGAACGAGGACTACATGTTCCTCAACCTCGGCCCGAACCACCCGTCCGCGCACGGTGCGTTCCGCATCATCCTGCAGCTGGACGGCGAAGAAATCGTCGACTGCGTACCGGACGTCGGTTACCACCACCGTGGTGCCGAGAAGATGGCCGAGCGTCAGTCCTGGCACAGCTTCATCCCGTACACCGACCGTATCGACTACCTCGGCGGCGTGATGAACAACCTGCCGTACGTGCTCTCGGTCGAGAAGCTGGCCGGCATCAAGGTGCCGGAGAAGGTCGACGTCATCCGCATCATGATGGCCGAGTTCTTCCGGATCACCAGCCACCTGCTGTTCCTGGGTACCTACATCCAGGACGTCGGCGCCATGACCCCGGTGTTCTTCACCTTCACCGACCGCCAGCGCGCCTACACGGTGATCGAAGCCATTACCGGTTTCCGTCTGCACCCGGCCTGGTACCGCATCGGTGGTGTCGCCCACGACCTGCCGCGGGGCTGGGAAAAGCTGGTTAAAGACTTCGTCGAGTGGATGCCCAAGCGTCTGGACGAATACCAGAAAGCCGCACTGGACAACAGCATCCTGCGTGGCCGGACCATCGGCGTCGCCGACTACAACACCAAAGAGGCCCTGGAATGGGGCGTCACCGGTGCCGGCCTGCGTTCGACCGGTTGCGATTTCGACCTGCGTAAAGCGCGTCCGTACTCGGGCTACGAGAACTTCGAATTCGAAGTGCCGCTGGCCGCCAACGGCGATGCCTACGACCGTTGCATCGTGCGTGTCGAGGAGATGCGCCAGAGCATCAAGATCATCGACCAGTGCCTGCGCAACATGCCGGAAGGCCCGTACAAGGCGGATCACCCGCTGACCACGCCGCCGCCGAAAGAGCGCACCCTGCAGCACATCGAAACCTTGATCACGCACTTCCTGCAGGTTTCGTGGGGCCCGGTCATGCCGGCCAACGAATCCTTCCAGATGATCGAAGCGACCAAGGGCATCAACAGTTATTACCTGACGAGCGATGGCGGCACCATGAGCTACCGCACCCGGATTCGTACCCCAAGCTTCCCGCACCTGCAGCAGATCCCTTCGGTGATCAAAGGCAGCATGGTCGCGGACTTGATTGCGTACCTGGGTAGTATCGATTTCGTTATGGCCGACGTGGACCGCTAAGCATGAACAGCACGCTTATCCAGACAGACCGTTTCACCTTGAGTGAAACCGAGCGCTCGGCCATCGAGCACGAGTTGCATCACTACGAAGACCCGCGCGCGGCGTCGATCGAAGCCCTGAAGATCGTCCAGAAGGAACGTGGCTGGGTGCCGGACGGCGCTCTGTACGCCATCGGCGAGATCCTCGGCATCCCGGCCAGCGACGTTGAAGGCGTGGCGACGTTCTATAGCCAGATCTTCCGTCAGCCAGTGGGCCGTCACATCATTCGCGTCTGCGACAGCATGGTCTGCTACATCGGCGGCCACGAGTCCGTGGTCAGTGAAATCCAGAGCAAGCTCGGCATCGGCCTGGGCCAGACTACCGCCGACGGTCGTTTTACCCTGCTGCCGGTCTGCTGCCTCGGCAATTGCGACAAGGCGCCGGCGTTGATGATCGACGACGACACTTTCGGTGATGTGCAGCCAGCAGGCGTTGCCAAATTGCTCGAGGGCTACGTATGACCCTGACTTCCTTCGGTCCGGCCAACCTCATCAAGCGTTCGGCCGAGACTCACCCGCTGACCTGGCGCCTGCGTGACGACGGCGAAGCCGTATGGCTCGACGAGTACCAGGCCAAGAACGGTTACGCCGCTGCGCGCAAGGCCTTCGCCGACATGGCTCAGGACGACATCGTCCAGACCGTGAAAGATTCCGGCCTCAAGGGTCGCGGCGGTGCAGGCTTCCCCACTGGTGTGAAGTGGGGCCTGATGCCAAAGGACGAGTCCATCGACATCCGCTACCTGCTGTGCAACGCGGATGAAATGGAGCCCAACACCTGGAAAGACCGCATGCTGATGGAGCAACTGCCCCATCTGCTGATCGAAGGCATGCTGATCAGTGCCCGCGCGCTGAAAACCTACCGTGGCTATATCTTCCTGCGTGGCGAGTACACCACCGCCGCCAAGCACTTGAACCGTGCCGTGGAAGAAGCCAAGGCAGCCGGCCTCTTGGGCAAGAATATCCTGGGTTCGGGTTTTGATTTCGAGCTGTTCGTCCACACCGGCGCCGGGCGTTACATCTGCGGTGAAGAAACCGCACTGATCAACTCCCTGGAAGGCCGTCGCGCCAACCCGCGCTCCAAGCCGCCCTTCCCTGCCGCCGTTGGCGTGTGGGGCAAGCCGACTTGCGTGAACAACGTTGAAACCCTGTGCAACGTGCCGGCAATCATCGCCGACGGCGTGGACTGGTACAAATCGTTGGCCCGCGAAGGCAGCGAAGACATGGGCACCAAGCTCATGGGCTTCTCCGGCAAGGTGAAGAACCCTGGCCTGTGGGAACTGCCGTTCGGCGTTACCGCTCGCGAGCTGTTCGAAGACTACGCCGGTGGCATGCGCGACGGTTACAAGCTCAAAGCCTGGCAGCCTGGCGGCGCCGGTACCGGCTTCCTGTTGCCGGAACACCTGGACGCACAAATGTACGCCGGCGGCATCGCCAAAGTGGGCACCCGTATGGGTACCGGCCTGGCCATGGCGGTGGACGACAGCGTCAACATGGTGTCCCTGCTGCGCAACATGGAGCAGTTCTTCGCCCGCGAATCCTGTGGCTTCTGCACCCCGTGCCGTGATGGCTTGCCATGGAGCGTCAAGCTCCTGATGGCCATCGAGAACGGTGAAGGCCAGCCAGGCGACATCGAGACCCTGCTGGGTCTGGTCGGTTTCCTCGGCCCTGGCAAGACCTTCTGTGCTCACGCACCGGGCGCCGTGGAGCCGTTGGGCAGCGCAATCAAATACTTCCGTCCAGAGTTCGAAGCCGGTATCGCGCCTGTCAGCGCCGCCGTCCCGCCTCTGGCAAGGCCGATCCTGGTCGGCGCGTAAACGCTTAAAAAAGGCGAAGGGTCCGTGCCCTTCGCTTTTCGTGTGATGACGCCTTTAACGGCTGTGTTGATTCACGCGGATAACAAGATTCCATTAGCCACGCCCGCTGACACCGGGCCAACGAAGAACTTTGAACCATGGCCACTATCCACGTAGACGGCAAAGAGCTCGAAGTCGATGGGGCAGACAACCTGTTACAGGCATGTCTGTCGCTAGGCCTCGATATCCCTTATTTCTGCTGGCACCCTGCCCTAGGCAGCGTTGGCGCTTGCCGCCAGTGCGCGGTCAAGCAGTACACCGACGAGAACGACACCCGTGGTCGTATCGTGATGTCCTGCATGACGCCTGCCACCGACGGCACCTGGATCTCCATCGAAGATGAAGAATCCAAGGCCTTCCGCGCCAGTGTTGTCGAATGGCTGATGACCAACCACCCTCACGACTGCCCGGTCTGTGAAGAAGGCGGTCACTGCCACCTGCAAGACATGACGGTAATGACCGGCCACAACGAGCGCCGTTACCGCTTCACCAAGCGTACCCACCAGAACCAGCAACTGGGCCCGTTCATTTCCCACGAGATGAACCGCTGCATCGCTTGCTACCGCTGCGTGCGCTTCTATAAAGACTACGCTGGCGGCACCGACCTCGGTGTGTATGGCGCCCACGACAACGTGTACTTCGGTCGCGTTGAAGACGGCACCCTGGAAAGCGAGTTCTCCGGCAACCTCACCGAGGTCTGCCCGACCGGTGTGTTCACCGACAAGACTCACTCCGAGCGCTACAACCGCAAGTGGGACATGCAGTTCTCGCCGAGCATCTGCCATGGCTGCTCCAGCGGTTGCAACATCTCCCCGGGCGAGCGTTACGGCGAACTGCGTCGCATCGAAAACCGTTTCAACGGTTCGGTGAACCAGTATTTCCTGTGCGACCGTGGCCGTTTCGGCTATGGCTACGTCAACCGCGAAGACCGTCCACGTCAGCCATTGCTGGCCAACGGCACCAAGCTGGGCCTCGACGAAGCGCTGGATAAAGCCGCCGACCTGCTGCGCGGTCGCAACATCGTCGGTATCGGTTCGCCCCGCGCCAGCCTCGAAAGCAACTACGCGTTGCGCGAACTGGTGGGCGCCGAGCACTTCTACTCGGGTATCGAAGCCGCTGAGCTGGAACGCATTCGTCTGGTCATGCAGGTGTTGAAAGACAGCCCGCTGCCAATCCCGAACATGCGCGACATCGAAGACCACGATGCAATCTTCGTCCTCGGTGAAGACCTGACCCAGACCGCTGCGCGCATGGCCCTGTCCCTGCGCCAATCGGTCAAAGGCAAAGCCGAAGACATGGCCGACGCCATGCGCGTTCAGCCTTGGCTCGACGCTGCGGTGAAGAACATCGGTCAGAACGCTCTGAACCCGCTGTTTATCGCCAGCCTGGCTGAAACCAAGCTCGACGACATCGCTGAAGAATGCGTTCATGCCGCTCCCGACGACCTCGCCCGCATCGGTTTCGCCGTTGCTCACACACTCGACGCCAGCGCCCCAGCAGTTGAAGGCCTCGATGCTGAAGCCCTCGAACTGGCCAAGCGCATCGCTGACGCCCTGCTCGCGGCCAAGCGTCCATTGATCATTGCCGGTACCTCGTTGGGTTCCAAGGCGCTGATCGAAGCGGCTGCAAACATCGCCAAAGCCCTGAAGCTGCGCGAGAAGAACGGTTCCATCAGCCTGATCGTGCCTGAGGCCAACAGCCTCGGCCTGGCCATGCTCGGTGGTGACTCGGTCGACGCCGCGCTGCAAGCCGTGATCGACGGCCGTGCCGACGCCATCGTCGTGCTGGAAAACGATCTGTACACCCGCACCGACAAAGCCAAGGTTGATGCTGCCCTGACCGCCGCGAAAGTGGTGATCGTTGCCGACCATCAGAAAACCGCCACCAGCGATCGCGCGCACCTGGTTCTGCCAGCCGCCAGCTTCGCTGAAGGCGACGGTACCCTGGTCAGCCAGGAAGGCCGCGCCCAGCGCTTCTTCCAGGTCTTCGATCCGAAATACATGGACGCGAGCATCCTGGTTCACGAAGGCTGGCGCTGGCTGCATGCCCTGCGCGCAACCCTGTTGAACCAGCCGATTGACTGGACCCAACTGGACCACGCCACCGCCGCTGTCGCTTCCAGCACTTCGATTCTAAATCGCATCGTCGATGCCGCACCGTCCGCCGCGTTCCGCATCAAGGGCATGAAACTGGCCCGCGAACCGCTGCGTTACTCCGGCCGTACCGCCATGCGTGCCGACATCAGCGTGCACGAACCGCGTACCCCGCAGGACAAGGACACCGCGTTCGCCTTCTCCATGGAAGGTTACTCGGGCTCGGTCGAACCGCGTCAGCAAGTACCATTCGCCTGGTCTCCGGGCTGGAACTCGCCGCAAGCCTGGAACAAGTTCCAGGACGAAGTCGGTGGTCACATCCGCGCTGGCGACCCGGGCACCCGCCTGATCGAAAGCGCCGGTGATTCGCTGAACTGGTTCGCCAGTGTTCCGCGCGCGTTCAACCCGGCCCAGGGCACCTGGCAGGTTGTGCCGTTCTTCCACCTGTTCGGCAGCGAAGAGAACTCTTCGAAAGCCGCTCCGGTTCAGGAACGCATCCCGGCTGCTTATGTTGCACTGGCCAAGTCCGAAGCCGACCGTCTGGGTGTCAATGACGGCGCCATGCTGAGCTTGAACGTCGCTGGCCAGACCCTGCGTCTGCCGCTGCGCATCAACGAAGAGCTGGGCGCTGGTCTGGTGGCACTGCCTGCGGGCATCGCCGGCATTCCGCCAGCGATCTTTGGCAAATCCGTTGACGGTCTGCAGGAGGCAGCTCAATGACCTTGTTCACTCCTGAAGTGATCGACATCATCATCGCGGTCCTCAAGGCCGTGGTGATTCTGCTCGCCGTGGTGGTCTGTGGCGCCCTGCTCAGCTGGGTCGAGCGTCGTCTGCTCGCCCTCTGGCAGGACCGTTACGGTCCGAACCGAGTCGGTCCGTTCGGCGCGTTCCAGATCGCGGCCGACATGATCAAGATGTTCTTCAAGGAAGACTGGACGCCGCCGTTCGCCGACAAAGTGATCTTCACTTTGGCGCCGGTCGTGGCCATGAGCGCCTTGCTGATTGCCTTCGCAATCATCCCGATCACCCCGACCTGGGGTGTCGCGGACATCAACATCGGCATCCTGTTCTTCTTCGCCATGGCTGGCCTGTCGGTCTACGCGGTGCTGTTCGCCGGCTGGTCGAGCAACAACAAGTTCGCCCTGCTGGGCAGCTTGCGTGCTTCGGCGCAGACTGTGTCGTACGAAGTGTTCATGGGCCTGTCGCTGATGGGCATCGTGATCCAGGTCGGCTCGTTCAACATGCGCGACATCGTCGAATACCAGGCGCAGAACCTGTGGTTCGTCATTCCGCAGATCTTCGGTTTCCTGACCTTCTTCATCGCTGGCGTGGCCGTGACTCACCGTCACCCGTTCGACCAGCCGGAAGCGGAGCAGGAACTGGCCGACGGTTACCACATTGAATACGCCGGCATGAAATGGGGCATGTTCTTCGTCGGCGAGTACATCGGCATCGTGTTGATTTCGGCGCTGCTGGTGACCTTGTTCTTCGGTGGCTGGCACGGTCCGTTCGGCATTCTGCCGCAGATCCCGTTCATCTGGTTCGCGTTGAAAACCGCGTTCTTCATCATGTTCTTCATCCTGCTGCGCGCCTCGATTCCGCGCCCACGGTATGACCAAGTGATGGATTTCAGCTGGAAGTTCTGCCTGCCGCTGACCCTCGTCAACATGCTGGTGACCGCTGCGATCGTGTTGCTCAACACGCCCGCCGTCGCGGCTCAGTGAGGATAGAGAATCATGAAGTACATTTTTGACATCGTGCATGGCTTCTACACCCAGCTTCGCAGCCTGGTGATGATCTTCAGCCACGCCTTCCGCAAGCGCGACACGCTGCAGTACCCGGAAGAACCGGTCTACCTGCCGCCGCGCTACCGTGGACGTATCGTCCTGACCCGCGACCCCGACGGCGAAGAGCGTTGTGTAGCGTGCAACCTGTGCGCCGTGGCGTGCCCGGTCGGTTGCATCTCGCTGCAGAAAGCTGAAACCGAAGACGGTCGCTGGTACCCGGAGTTCTTCCGCATCAACTTCTCGCGCTGCATCTTTTGCGGCCTCTGCGAGGAAGCCTGCCCGACCACCGCGATCCAGCTGACGCCGGATTTCGAAATGGCCGAGTTCAAACGTCAGGACCTGGTTTACGAGAAAGAAGATCTGCTGATCTCCGGCCCCGGCAAAAACCCTGATTACAACTTCTATCGTGTTGCAGGTATGGCGATTGCCGGTAAGCCCAAAGGCTCCGCGCAGAATGAAGCCGAACCGATCAACGTGAAGAGCTTGCTGCCTTAAGGAAGAAAGATGGAATTCGCTTTCTATTTCGCATCGGGTATCGCTGTGGTGTCCACGCTTCGCGTGATCACCAACACCAACCCTGTGCACGCCCTGCTCTACCTGATCATTTCGCTGATCGCCGTGGCCATGACGTTCTTCGCCCTCGGCGCGCCGTTTGCCGGTGTACTGGAAGTGATCGCCTACGCTGGCGCCATCATGGTGCTGTTCGTGTTCGTGGTGATGATGCTGAACCTGGGGCCTGCCTCGGCTCAGCAAGAGCGCGCCTGGCTCAAGCCCGGTATCTGGGGCGGCCCGGTCGCCCTCGCAGCCTTGCTGCTGGTGGAACTGCTGTATGTGCTGCTCTCCCACGAGAGCGGCCAGGCCGTCGGCCACACCACCGTAGACGCCAAGGCCGTGGGCATCAGCCTGTTCGGTCCTTACCTGCTGGTGGTCGAACTCGCCTCGATGCTGCTGCTCGCCGCAGCCGTCACGGCGTTCCATTTGGGCCGTAACGAAGCCAAGGAGCAATGACGATGCCTGCTATCCCTATGGAGCATGGTCTGGCGGTCGCCGGCATCCTGTTCTGCCTCGGTCTGGTCGGCCTGATGGTCCGCCGCAACATCCTCTTCGTGCTGATGAGCCTGGAGGTCATGATGAATGCCTCCGCCTTGGCGTTCATCGTTGCCGGTAGCCGCTGGGCGCAGCCGGATGGACAGATCATGTTCATCCTGGTGATCAGCCTGGCAGCCGCCGAGGCCAGTATTGGCCTGGCGATCCTGCTGCAACTGTATCGCCGCTTCCACACGCTCGATATCGACGCTGCCAGTGAGATGCGCGGATGAACCTTCTCTATCTGACTTTCCTGTTCCCCCTGATCGGTTTTGTTCTGCTGGCGTTTTCCCGGGGACGCCTCTCGGAAAACCTCTCGGCGCTGATCGGCGTCGGCTCCATTGGCCTGTCGGCGATCGTCGCGTCCTATGTGATCTGGCAATTCAACGTCGCCCCGCCGGAAGGTGGTCACTACACCCAGGTGCTGTGGCAATGGATGGCGGTGGAAGGCTTCACGCCGAACTTCGCCCTGCACCTGGATGGCCTGTCCGTGACCATGCTCGGTGTGGTCGTTGGCGTGGGCTTCCTGATCCACCTGTTCGCGTCCTGGTACATGCGCGGTGAAGACGGCTACTCGCGCTTTTTCGCCTACACCAACCTGTTTATCGCCAGCATGCTGTTCCTGGTCCTGGCCGATAACCTGCTGTTCGTGTACTTCGGCTGGGAAGGCGTGGGCCTGTGCTCGTACCTGTTGATCGGTTTCTACTACAGCAACCGCAACAACGGTAACGCCGCACTCAAGGCCTTCATCGTGACCCGTATCGGTGACGTGTTCATGGCCATCGGCCTGTTCATTCTGTTTGCCCAACTGGGCACGCTGAACATTCAGGAGCTGCTGGTGCTGGCTCCACAGAAATTCCAATCCGGCGACTTCTGGATGGTCATGGCTACCCTGATGCTGCTGGGCGGCGCTGTCGGTAAATCCGCGCAACTGCCACTGCAAACCTGGCTGGCGGATGCGATGGCCGGTCCTACTCCAGTTTCGGCACTGATCCACGCCGCAACCATGGTGACCGCTGGCGTCTACCTGATTGCCCGTACCCACGGCCTGTTCACCCTGGCGCCGGAAATCCTGCATCTAGTAGGAATCGTCGGTGGTGTGACCCTGGTTCTGGCTGGCTTCGCGGCTCTGGTTCAGACTGATATCAAGCGTATCCTCGCCTACTCGACCATGAGCCAGATCGGCTACATGTTCCTGGCCCTGGGCGTTGGTGCCTGGGACGGCGCGATCTTCCACCTGATGACCCACGCCTTCTTCAAGGCCCTGCTGTTCCTTGCGTCCGGTTCGGTGATCGTTGCCTGCCACCACGAGCAGAACATCTTCAAGATGGGTGGCCTGTGGAAGAAGCTGCCACTGGCCTACGCCAGCTTCATTGTCGGCGGTGCGGCCCTGGCGGCCCTGCCACTGGTAACCGCAGGCTTCTACTCCAAGGACGAAATCCTCTGGGAAGCGTTCGCCAGCGGCAACCACGGTCTGCTCTACGCAGGTCTGGTCGGCGCGTTCATGACCTCGCTGTACACCTTCCGCCTGATCTTCATCGCGTTCCACGGTGAAGCGAAGACCGAAGCCCACGCCGGTCACGGCATTGCTCACTGGCTGCCACTGTCGGTGCTGATCGTATTGTCCACCGCCATCGGCGCGATGATCGTTCCACCGCTGCACGGCGTGCTGCCGGAAAGCGTCGGCCATGCTGGCGGCGAAGCCAAGCACAGTCTGGAAATCGCCTCGGGCGCCATCGCCCTGGCCGGTATCCTGCTGGCCGCGCTGCTGTTCCTCGGCAAGCGCCGCTTCGTCACCGCCATCGCCAACAGCGGCATCGGCCGTATCCTTTCGGCCTGGTGGTTCGCTGCCTGGGGCTTCGACTGGATCTACGACAAACTGTTCGTCAAGCCTTACCTGGCGATCAACCATATCCTGCGCAAAGACCCGCTCGACCAGACCATCGGTCTGATCCCGCGCATGGCCAAAGGCGGTCACACCGCCCTGAGCCGTACCGAGACCGGTCAACTGCGTTGGTACGCCGCCTCGATGGCTGCTGGTGCCGTGCTGGTCATTGGCGCCGTCGTGCTGGTAGCGGTCTGATATGAACCTTGCGAATTTGCGAAAGGAAACGAACCCGTCATGATTCTGCCTTGGCTAATCCTGATCCCCTTCATCGGCGGCCTGCTGTGCTGGATGGGTGAGCGCTTCGGCGCCACCCTCCCGCGCTGGATTGCGCTGATCACCATGTCCCTGCTGCTCTCCCTCGGCCTCTGGCTGTGGGCCAACGGTGACTATTCATTTGCCCCGGCGCCTGGCGCCGATCCGACCTGGGCGCTTGAGTTCAAGCACGTCTGGATCCAGCGCTTCGGCATCAACGTGCACCTGGCCCTCGACGGCCTGTCGCTGTTGATGATCCTGCTGACCGGCTTGCTGGGTGTCCTCTCGGTACTCTGCTCGTGGAAAGAGATCCAGCGTCACGTTGGCTTCTTCCACCTGAACCTGATGTGGATCCTGGGCGGTGTCGTCGGCGTGTTCCTCGCCCTCGACCTGTTCATGTTCTTCTTCTTCTGGGAAATGATGCTGGTGCCGATGTACTTCCTCATCGCGCTCTGGGGTCACAGTTCTTCGGACGGCAAGAAAACCCGGATCTACGCGGCGACCAAGTTCTTCATCTTCACTCAGGCTTCCGGCCTGATCATGCTGGTGGCGATCCTGGGCCTGGTACTGGTCAACTTCAACGACACCGGCGTGATTACCTTCAACTACGCCGACCTGTTGAAAACCAAGATGTCGATGACCACCGAGTACATCCTGATGCTCGGCTTCTTCATCGCCTTCGCGGTCAAGCTGCCGGTCGTGCCGTTCCACTCCTGGTTGCCTGACGCTCACGCCCAGGCGCCGACCGCAGGTTCCGTCGACCTCGCCGGTATCTTGCTGAAAACCGCGGCTTACGGCCTGCTGCGTTTCGCCCTGCCGCTGTTCCCGAATGCCTCGGCCGAGTTCGCGCCGTTCGCCATGACCCTGGGTCTGATCGGGATTTTCTACGGTGCGTTCCTGGCGTTCGCGCAAACCGACATCAAGCGTCTGATTGCCTTCTCGTCCGTTTCCCACATGGGCTTCGTACTGATCGGCATCTACTCCGGCAGCCAACTGGCGCTGCAGGGTGCGGTGATGCAGATGCTGGCCCACGGTCTGTCGGCGGCAGCACTCTTTATCCTCTCCGGTCAGTTGTACGAGCGCACCCACACCCGCGACATGCGCGAGATGGGTGGCCTGTGGTCGAAGATCGCTTACCTGCCAGCCTTAAGCCTGTTCTTCGCAGCAGCGTCCCTGGGCTTGCCGGCGACCGGTAACTTTGTCGGTGAGTTCCTGATCCTGATCGGCACCTTCGCCAGCGCTCCATGGGTCACCGTGATCGCGACATCCGGCCTGGTGTTCGGTTCGGTGTACTCGCTGATCATGGTCCACCGTGCCTTCTTCGGCCCGTCGAAATCGGACGCGGTGCTGCATGGCATGGATGGTCGCGAAATGATCATGGTGGTCGGTCTGGCTGCACTGCTGATTTACATCGGCGTGTACCCGCAGCCGTTCCTCGATACCTCTGCCGCTACGATGCATGGCGTGCAGCAGTGGATCGGCACCGCCTTCACTCAACTCGCTTCGGCCCGGTAAGAGCGCTATGGAATTCACGACTCAACACTTTATCGCGCTTGCGCCGTTGTTGATCACCAGCGCCACGATCATCGTGGTGATGCTGGCGATCGCCTGGCGCCGCAACCACTCCCAGACCTTCCTGCTGTCGGTGGCGGGTCTGAACCTGGCACTGCTGTCGATCCTGCCTGCCTTGAAAGTCGCGCCCCTGGCCGTGACTCCATTGTTGCAGATTGACAGCTTCGCCTGCCTGTACATGGCGCTGATCCTGGTCGCCACCCTCGCCTGTGTGACCCTCGCCCACGCCTACCTCGGCGATGGCGGCACGGGTTACCCGGGCAACCGTGAAGAACTGTACCTGCTGATCCTGATGGCCGCTGCCGGTGGCCTGGTGCTGGTCAGCGCGCAGCACCTGGCCGGGTTGTTCGTCGGTCTGGAACTGCTCTCGGTACCGGTCTACGGTCTGGTGGCCTATGCCTTCTTCAACAAGCGTTCGCTGGAAGCCGGCATCAAGTACATGGTGCTGTCGGCGGCCGGTTCCGCGTTCCTGTTGTTCGGTATGGCCCTGCTCTACGCTGACGCCGGTTCCCTGAGCTTCGTCGGCATCGGCCAAGCGCTGGCGGCTACTGGTCTGCCAAGCTCGCTGGCTCAATTGGGCCTGGGCATGATGCTCATCGGCCTGGCGTTCAAGCTGTCGCTGGTACCCTTCCACCTCTGGACTCCGGACGTCTACGAAGGTGCTCCGGCACCGGTTGCAGCGTTCCTGGCTACCGCTTCCAAAGTGGCTGTGTTTGCGGTGATGGTGCGTCTGTTCCAGATCTCGCCAGCGGCGAGCAGCGGCGTGCTGAGCAACGTGCTGACCATCATCGCCATCGCGTCGATCCTGTTCGGTAACCTGCTGGCCCTGACCCAGAGCAACCTCAAGCGTCTGCTGGGTTACTCGTCCATCGCCCACTTCGGCTACCTGCTGATCGCCCTGGTGGCGAGCAAGGGTCTGGCCGTGGAAGCGATCGGCGTGTACCTGGTCACCTACGTGATCACCAGCCTCGGTGCTTTCGGCGTGATTACCCTGATGTCCTCGCCGTACAAAGGCCGTGACGCAGACGCCCTGTACGAATACCGCGGCCTGTTCTGGCGCCGTCCGTACCTGACCGCCGTACTGACCGTGATGATGCTGTCCCTGGCCGGTATCCCGCTGACCGCGGGCTTCATCGGCAAGTTCTACATCATCGCCACCGGTGTCGAGTCGCACCAATGGTGGCTGGTCGGCTCCCTGGTACTGGGCAGCGCCATCGGCGTGTTCTACTACCTGCGTGTGATGGTCACCCTGTTCCTGATCGAACCGAACCTGCGTCGCGTCGACGCCCAGCTGCACTGGGAACAACGTGCGGGCGGCGTGATGCTGCTGGCCATCGCGGTACTGGCCTTCTTCCTCGGCCTGTACCCACAACCGCTGCTGAACCTGGTTCAACAGTCGGGGCTAGCGGGTTGATCGCTTGAGCGACACTTGGTAGAAAACGGAAACGGCACCTTCGGGTGCCGTTTTTGCGTTTAGGAATTCAAAAGCAAAGATCGCAGCCTGCGGCAGCTCCTACAACAGGATGGCCTACACCCTGTAGGAGCTGCCGCAGGCTGCGATCTTTTGAGCTTCTTACCCTACCCCTTTCAGGAAGATGCTTGCACGACGGTATGCAATAGCTGACATCCGATCATCGCTACCGAGCGCTATGGTGCGTGAAAAACCATTCGGAGCACTCCATGAAACGGGAAACCTATACGTTGCGGGACAGCAGTTTTGATTACTCACCCAATTTGACACATGACGATTTGACCTATCGTCAGCTTGCCTTTGTCGGCGCTCTGAATTCTGGCTATATTTGTCCAGAATATGGGAGAAAAACCATGATCGTCGTTCCGCTGGCCGAAGCAAAAAACAATCTGTCCAAACTCGTCGATGACGCGGCCGCCGGACAGATCATCACGATTGCCAAACATGGTCGGGCCCTTGCGCGTCTGGTTCCGGTGGGAAAACCCCGCGGACAGCGTATCGGAGCGATGAAAGGCAAACTGGTGCTTCCCGAAGACTTTGACGCCTCACTGCCGGACGACATGCTCGATGCTTTTGAAGGCACTCAAGAATGAGGCTTCTGCTCGACACGCATATTTTGCTCTGGACGCTCAGCGATGACCCCAGGCTATCCGGCAAAGCCAGAAAGCTCATTGAGAGTGCTGCCGACATTTACATCAGCGCAGCGACATTCTGGGAGATGGCGATCAAGGTCGGGCTGGGAAAGCTGAACGTTGACCTGGAAGAAATCCGCCAGTACTGCCTCGACAGCGGGTTCATCGAGCTGCCTGTGACCTCAGAACACGCCATTGCCGTGAAGGACCTCGAACATCACCATCGGGACCCGTTTGACCGCCTCATTGTTGCAACGGCCATGACAGAACCCATGAAACTTCTCACCGCCGATCCATTGGTTGCCAGGTACACGGATCTGGCTGTTTTGGTCTGATCGGCCCACCACCACAAGTGATCATTTGTTCAGGAAATGTTTATTCGGTTGGAGAAACCGGATGAATGAGATGGCCTGCTCGCGATAGCAATGGAACAGGCACTGTGCAGGAGCCGTGTTATCCGCCGCGGTTGCGGCAATCGCCTGCCACTGTGTATTTGATGGTGTTGAGTCGGCCCTGAGAATCTTCATAGGTCATTGCGGTGGGTACTACGGCGCAGGTAACTTGTGGCCGCACGACACTCACTACTTTCACCACATCTAGCTTCATTCCGTATTGGTAGTCTTTCACCACCGGTGCGGGTTTGCCCTGGCTGGCGGCGTACTCTTCCATGGCTTGGGTGTTGGCGCTCAGCATCTTTTCGAACGTCCTGTCACCGCCACCTTCAGCGAGCACATTCATGGACATCGCCATCACCCCGGCGAACGCAAGCAACTTAATCAACGTCATATTCTGTACCTTCAGCTCATAAAAAAAGCCCATCATCGGCATTCGATGACGGGCTAGTTCAAGTGCGACACGCTTACAAGTCTTTGGTCTTGTCGTCCTTCTTTTCATTCACGACAACGGGGTCACGCGCCTGTTGCTTCGCGACAAACTTCTCCACCGAACGGTCATTGGCCGCCATCATTTTTTCAAAGGCTCTGTCGCCGCCACCTTCAGCCAAAACAACAGTAGACATCACCAACGCCGCTGCAAACGCACTCAGTAGTGCAAGTTTCATGTTTGATTCCTCGTTTAATTAACTAACGAGGCCAAAGTAACAATCCGAACCTTTCATGACGGTGGCGTGGAGATTACATATCCGTTATGTAGCTGCCACTCTGTTGAATCAGGGTAAATAACTAATGTGGGAGCGGGCTTGCTCGCGAAGGCGGTGTGTCATTCAAAGCATTTGTTGACTGACACGGCCTCTTCGCGAGCAAGCTCGCTCCCACAGTGTCCGAGGGTGCCCGCAGATTTTGTGTATGACACAAAACCTGTGGGAGCAGCGGTGCGACGATTCGACTTGCTCGCGAAGGCGGTGGAACAGACACAAACAAAAAACGGCACCTTTCGGTGCCGTTAGCGTTTCACATTACAGACGATTATTTACGCGCCGCCTCCCACGATTTCAGCAGTTCGGCATAGCTCACGGTCTCGCCCTTAGGCTTCTCGTTCGCCAGTTTCGGTTTCGGTGCGCCCGGCTGGTCGAACCAGTATTGCGCGTCGCGCTCAGGGTTCATTTTCGGGGCGCAGGTGGCTTGTGCCTTCGAGCGTTCCAGACGGCTCATGATTGCGTCCTGATCCTTGGCCAGGCCGTCCAACGCCTCTTGCGGGGTTTTCTCGCCGCTGGCGGCTTCGGCGATGTGGCTCCACCACAACTGCGCCAGGCGAGGATAATCAGGCACGTTGGTCCCGGTCGGGGTCCATTGCACGCGGGCCGGGCTGCGGTAGAACTCCACCAGGCCACCGAGTTTCGGCGCCAGGTCGGTCATGGCTTGCGAATTGATGTCCGACTCGCGGATTGGCGTCAGGCCGACGATGGTTTTCTTCAGCGACACGGTTTTCGAGGTCACGAACTGCGCGTACAGCCAGGCCGCCAGTTTCTGCTTCTCAGGCGTGGACTTCATGAACGTCCAGGAGCCGGCGTCCTGATAACCGAGTTTCATGCCCTCCTCCCAATACGGACCTTTTGGCGAAGGCGCCATGCGCCATTTCGGCGTGCCATCGG
Organism: Pseudomonas sp. P4_B4; assembly: GCF_056402255.1. Taxonomy (NCBI): domain Bacteria; kingdom Pseudomonadati; phylum Pseudomonadota; class Gammaproteobacteria; order Pseudomonadales; family Pseudomonadaceae; genus Pseudomonas; species Pseudomonas sp. P4_B4. Next base: position 7,846 of record NZ_JBFUHS010000003.1, on the reverse strand, counting down.
CATTCATCACCGGCAGGCCCGGTTTGGTCATGTCGGCAGTGAACGCGGTGTACCAGAAGATCTGCTGGGCGATGTTGCCCTGGGATGGCACCGGCCCAGACTCGGAGAAGGTCATGCCCGCCGCTTCCGGCGGCGCGTACTTCTTCATCCAGTCCACATACTTGGTGGTGGCGAACACCGCCGCCGGGCCGTTGGTGTCGCCGCCGCGGGTCACGCTGGAACCCACCGGATGGCAGTCCTCGACGCGGATCCCCCACTCGTCCACCGGCAAGCCGTTGGGAATCCCCTTGTCGCCGCCACCGGCCATGGAGAACCAGGCATCGGTGAAGCGCCAGCCCAGGGACGGGTCTTTCTTGCCGTAGTCCATGTGCCCGTAGACGCGTTTGCCGTCGATCTCCTTGACGTCTTCGGTGAAGAATTTGGCGATGTCTTCATAGGCCGACCAGTTCACCGGTACACCCAACTCGTAGCCGTACTTTTCCTTGAACTTGGCCTTCAGGTCCGCACGCTCGAACCAGTCGGCGCGGAACCAGTACAGGTTGGCGAACTGCTGGTCAGGCAATTGATAGATCTTTCCGTCCGGTGCGGTGGTGAAGGAGATGCCGATGAAGTCCTTGATATCGAGAGTCGGCGAGGTGAAGTTCTTGCCCTCGTTGGCCATCAGGTCGGTGATCGATTCGGTCTTGCCGTAGCGGAAGTGCGTACCGATCAGGTCCGAGTCGTTGACCCAGCCGTCATAGATGTTCTTGTCCGACTGCATCTGGGTCTGCAGTTTTTCCACCACGTCGCCTTCCTGCAGCAAGTCGTGAGTCAGCTTGATCCCGGTGATCTCGGTGAAGGCCTTGGCCAGCACCTTGGACTCATACTCGTGGGTGGCGATGGTTTCGGACACCACTTTGATGCTCATCCCGCGAAACGGCTCAGCCGCCTTGATGAACCACTTCAGCTCTTCGAGTTGCTGATCGGCCGTCAGGGTGGACGGTTTGAATTCAGCGCCGATCCATTTCTTCGCGGCGTCTTCATAGGCATCGGCCCAGGCAGACACGCTCAAACCGCTGAGTGCCAGCATGGCTGCCAATGAAATGCTATGTCGCAGCTTATTGTTTTTGTCGAACATAGAGACCTCCTGTTTAAGTTTCGGAGCAACATTGCCGAGCGATTCGACTAGCCCCAACGCATCACAGCCAACAGCCACACCAGGGACATCGCGAAGGCGACCCAGATGCTCCAGTCGGTGACGCCGATTACCAGCAAATGCAGGTAGGCGCTGCCGAGAAGACCGATGAACAAGCGATCGCCACGGGTGGTGGCAATCGGTAAAAAACCACGCCGAAGGATGCTCGGCGAACGCAATTCCCAGGTGGTCATGACCACCAGGATCAGGGCAATCACGCTGAAGAATGCCGCCGTGGGGACGGTCCAACTCATCCATTCCATCATCAGTTCCTCATACCCGGCCCAGGGCAAAGCCCTTGGCCACGTGATTGCGAACAAACCAGATCACCAGCATGCCCGGCAGGATGGTCAACACCCCCGCCGCCGCCAGTACCCCCCAGTCGATACCGGATGCCGAGACAGTGCGGGTCATCACCGCTGCGATCGGTTTGGYGTTCACCGAGGTGAGGGTTCGCGCCAGCAGCAGCTCGACCCAGGAAAACATGAAGCAGAAGAACGCCGTCACGCCGATGCCGGAGCCGATCAGCGGGATGAAAATCTTCACGAAGAACTTGGGAAAGCTGTAGCCATCGATGTAGGCGGTTTCGTCGATTTCCTTGGGCACGCCGGACATGAAGCCTTCGAGAATCCACACCGCCAGCGGCACGTTGAACAGGCAGTGGGCCAGGGCCACGGCGATGTGGGTATCGAACAAGCCGATCGAGGAATACAGCTGGAAGAACGGCAGCAGGAACACCGCCGGTGGCGCCATGCGGTTGGTCAGCAGCCAGAAGAACAGGTGCTTGTCGCCGAGGAATCGGTAGCGCGAAAACGCATAGGCCGCCGGCAAGGCCACGGTCAGGGAAATGATCGTGTTCAGGCTCACGTAGTACGCCGAGTTGAGGTAACCGGTGTACCAGCTCGGGTCGGTGAAGATCACCTTGTAGTTGTGGAAGGTGAAGTCCTGGGGAAACAACGTCAGGCCGCCAAGTATTTCGCTGTTGCTCTTGAAGGACATGTTCAGCAGCCAGTAGATCGGCACCAGCAGAAACAGGATGTAGAGCAGCAGTGGAATCAGCTTTCTCTTGCTCATGGCGGGCCTCAGCGGTTGGCGTCGGAGTGAGTCATGGCGGTGTAGAACAGCCAGGACACCAACAGGATGATCAGGAAGTACACCAGCGAGAATGCGGCGGCCGGCCCCAGGTCGAACTGCCCGATCGCCATTTGCGTCAGGGTCTGGCTCAAGAAGGTCGTGGAATTGCCCGGACCGCCGCCCGTGAGCACGAACGGCTCGGTGTAGATCATGAAACTGTCCATGAAGCGCAGCATCACGGCGATCAGCAGCACACTCTTGAGCTTGGGCAACTGGATATGCCGGAACACCGCCCAGGCCGAGGCCCGGTCGATCCGCGCCGCCTGGTAATACACATCCGGAATCGCCCGCAATCCGGAGAAGCACAACAGCGCCACCAGCGAGGTCCAGTGCCAGACGTCCATCACCAGCACGGTGACCCAGGCGTCCATGGTGTTCGCCGCATAGTTGTAGCTGATACCCATGGCCTTGAGGCTCGCCCCCAGCAGACCGATGTCGGCCCGGCCGAAGATCTGCCAGATGGTGCCGACCACGTTCCACGGAATCAGCAACGGAATCGCCAGGATGATCAGCACCACCGACGACCAGCGGCCCTTGGTCGGCATGGTCAGGGCGATGGCGATGCCCAGGGGAATTTCGATCAGCAGCACACATGCCGAGTAAATGAACTGACGCAGCAGCGAGTCGTGCAGCCTCGGGTCGAGCAGCACCTGCTTGTACCAGTCGGCGCCGACGAAATAGCGGCTGGACTGGTCGAAGATGTCCTGCACCGAATAGTTGACCACGGTCATCATCGGGATCACCGCACTGAACGCCACCAGTAGGAACACCGGCAGCACCAGCCACCAGGCCTTGTTGTTCTGCACCTTGTTCATGGCCGCGCCTCTTGGTTGGCATTGGCTTCGAGCAGGAATTCATCGGCGTAGACCATCAGCCACTGCGCCGGAAAACTGATGTACGCCGTGCCTTGCGGCACCGGTTTGTCTTCGGCCAGGCGCACTTTCAGGGGCGCGCCATTGAGGTCAAGGCTCATGATCTTGTAGGTGCCCAGGTCTTCGACGTGTACGACCTGTGCCCGCAGCGCGTCATCAAAGGCTTCGTCCCACACATGGACGAACTCCGGACGAATGCCGACCTTCAGGGTTTTCCACTCGGATTCAGCAATACGCTGCTGCATGGCCTCGGACAGCGGCAGGTGAGTCGAGGCGAACCCGACGCCACCCGCTTGCGGCTGCACGTCGATCAGGTTCATCCCGGGGCTGCCAATGAAGTAGCCGACAAAGGTGTGGCTCGGGCGCTCGAACAACTCCCTTGGCGTGCCGAACTGCACGATCTGCCCGCCGTACATCACCGCGATCTTGTCGGCGAAGGTCGAAGCCTCCAGTTGGTCGTGGGTGACGTAGACCATGGTGATGTTGAACTGCTCGTGGATCTGCTTGAGCTTGCGCCGCAGTTTCCACTTCAGGTGCGGGTCGATCACCGTCAGCGGCTCGTCGAACAGGATCGCCGATACGTCATCGCGCACCAGCCCGCGGCCCATGGAGACTTTCTGTTTTTCGTCGGCGGTGAGGTTGCGGGCCTTTTTGCTCAGCAGGTTCTGCAGGTCGAGGACTTCGGCGATTTCCTGCACCTTGCTATGAACCCTGGCCTCGGCCAAGCCCTGATTACGCAGCGGAAAGGCCAGGTTTTCGAACACCGTCATGGTGTCGTAGACCACCGGAAACTGGAAAACCTGGGCGATGTTGCGCTTCTCCGGGGTCAGATTGTTGACCGCTTTGCCGTCGAACAGCACATGGCCCTGGGACGGGCTGAGCAGCCCGGAAATGATGTTGAGCAAGGTTGATTTGCCGCAGCCCGAGGGACCGAGCAAGGCATAGGCGCCGCCCTGCTCCCAGATGTGGTCCATCTCGCGGATCGCGTAGTCTTCCGGTCCGGCCGGGGTTTTGGTGTAACTGTGGGCGAGGTTCTGCAAACGGATTTCGGCCATCAGGCAACCCTCGTGACACGCCGGCCCGGCGCCTGGATCAGCCGCCCCTGCGTATCGAACACAAACAGTTTATGGGTCGGGATGTAGATGCGGATCGGCGCATCGACGTCGTATTCGTGGACACCCGGCAAGTGCAGCACCAGCAGGAAATGCTCGTTGCGCACGTGCAGGAAGGTTTCCGAGCCGCTGATTTCCGCGACTTCGACGGTCACCGCCAATTCGAGGTCATCGTCGTTGCTCGGCACCAGCGAGATATGGCTGGGCCGCACGCCGAAGCGGAACTCGCCCTCGCCCACCGGGCGCAAATCGACGTTCAACGGGAAGTGCACGAAGTTGGCGAAACTCACCTCGTTGCCGGCAATGCGCCCCGGCATCAGGTTGATCGGTGGCTCGGAGAACAGCTCCGCCGCCAGCACCGTTTGCGGCTGGTGATAGACCGAAGCCGACTGGCCGCTCTGGATCACCCGGCCTTCGTGAAGAATGGTCGTGGTGCCGCCCAGGGCCAGGGCCTCGTTGGGTTCGGTGGTGGCGTAGATCGCGATGGTGTGGCGCGCCTTGAACAGCTCGCGCATTTCCTGGCGCAGCTCTTCGCGCAACTTGTAGTCGAGGTTGACCAGCGGCTCATCGAACAGGATCAGTTCGGCGTCCTTGACCAGCGCCCGGGCCATGGCCGTGCGTTGTTGCTGACCACCGGAAAGCTCCAGCGGATAGCGCTTGAGAAACTTCTCGATGCGCAGCATCTTCGCGGTTTCCAGCACCTTGCTCTGGATCACTTCGCTGGATACACCTGCCTGACGCAGCGGCGAGGCGATGTTGTCGAACACCGTCATGGTCGGGTAGTTGATGAACTGCTGATAGACCATCGACACATTGCGCAAGCGCACGGGACGTTGGGTGACGTCGACGCCGTTCATCAGGACGCGGCCGCTGTCGGGCTTGTCCAGACCGGCCATCAGGCGCATCAGGCTGGTTTTGCCGGACAAGGTGCGCCCCAGCAAAACGTTGAAGGAACCGGGTTCAAAACTCAGGTTGGCATCGTCGATCCAGGTCTGGCCCTCGACGGTGCGGCTGACGTGCTCCAGGGTGAGTGACATGGCTCGGCCTTTTTATTATTGGAGTCAAGCGACCGGAGCTACATAGCGACATCCATGCCAAAAAACCCAAGCCTTTGATTCAGCTTGAAATTCCAGAACAAGACGGCAAAAACGCGTTCGTTGCTGAACACAAATGAACAATCGGAAATGAACAATTGAACAGTTCACCCATTGACAGTGAACAATAGTGAACAACACTCTACGGACTGCTCACGCCCCCCTGTAGGAGCGAGCTTGCTCGCGATGCACTTGAGAGCGCCTCGTTTATTCAGGCAGCCCTCATCACCGTTAACGTCCATCGCGAGCAAGCTCGCTCCTACAGTGACCGTGTGTAGTTGAAGCCACCATAAAAACAATAAAAGCTTGCTCAGAGATCGACTGCCATGGCCGCACCCGCATCGCCGTTGTCCCACGACGCCATCATCCAGGACTCTTGGTCCCGTTGCCGCGCGTTCGGCCTCAGTCATCAGAGCACGCCGGCATTCGACCAATTGCCGGCCGCGGGCATCGCGCAACTGCTGGAGAGTCAGCATTCACTGGTGCAAACCACCCATCAGGAAGTGCTGCCCTACTACGAGAACATCCTGAGCAATTCCAATTGCCTGATCATGCTCGCCGACCATCAGGGCCAGGTACTCACGTCCTGGGGCACTCAGCGCTTTATCGAACCGAAACTGGCCCGGGGTTTCAGCGCCGGCGCCAGCTGGATGGAGCGCTGCACCGGCACCAACGCCATTGGCACCGCCCTGGCCTGCGAACAAGCCGTGCACATCGAGCACGACGAACATTTCCTCAAGGCCAACCGCTTCATGACCGGTTCCGCCGCGCCGATTTTCGATGCCGAGCGCAAGGTGATCGCCGTACTGGACGTATCCAGTGACAGCTACCTGCCGCCCTCCCACACCCTGGGCATGGTCAAGATGATGAGCCAGACCGTGGAAAACCGGCTGATCCTCAACCTGTTCCATGGCCAGCATTTCCAGCTGATATTCAATACCGGGCTGAACAACCTCGACAGCCAATGGGCCGGCTTGCTGATCTTCGATGAAACCGGCCAGGTGCTGTCGGCCAACCGCCGGGCCGACAATCTGCTGGGCATCAGCCTGTCGCGGGTCAGTGTCGAAAGCCTGTTCAAGGTCTCGCTGCTGGAGTTGCTGAACCAGCCAGAAGGCCTGCCCTTCGCCCTGCAAACCTCGGGGCGAAACCGCTTCCAGTGCCTGTTGAAGCGGCCGAAACAGGCATCAATTCAACCCCGAGTATTCACCGAGCCGGTTGTAACTGCACCCGCGGCCATCAGCCTCAACACCCTGCATTTCGGCGACAGTCGCGTGGAAAAAGCCGTGCGCCAGGCCGAGCGCTTGCTGGAAAAAGACATTCCACTGCTGATCCATGGTGAAACCGGGGTCGGCAAGGAAGTGTTCGTCAAAGCCCTGCATCAGGCCGGCTCGCGCAGCAAACAAGCGTTCATCGCCGTCAACTGTGCAGCGATTCCCGCCGAACTGGTGGAGTCCGAGTTGTTCGGCTACGAAAAAGGCGCGTTCACCGGGGCCAACCAGAAAGGCAGCATCGGGCTGATCCGCAAGGCTGACAAAGGCACGCTGTTCCTCGATGAAATCGGCGACATGCCGCTGCCGACCCAGGCGCGCCTGTTGCGGGTGTTGCAGGAGCGTTGCGTGCAACCGGTGGGCAGCAGCGAGTTGTTCCCCGTGGACTTGCGCATCATTTCAGCGACCAATCGCTCGTTGCGCGAACAGGTACAACTGGGGCGGTTTCGTGAAGACCTGTATTACCGCATTGGCGGCCTGACCCTGGAACTGCCTCCGCTGAGAGAGCGCAGCGATAAAGAAGCGCTGTTCAAACGCCTGTGGGAACAGCATCGCGAACCAAGCCAATGGGCTGGACTGAGCCGCGAGGTATTGGAGTTGTTCGACCGCCATCCGTGGCCGGGGAATTTGCGTCAGGTCAGCAGTGTGATGCAGGTGGCGTTGGCGATGGCCGAGGAACAACCGATAAGGCCGGAGCATTTGCCGGATGATTTTTTTGTTGATCTGGAGATGGAGCCGGTCGATACGCCGGAGCCGTTGGCCGTGGATCTGAATGATGCAGAGGATTTGAACCGGCAGTTGCAGGCGGCGGGGGGGAATATTTCGTATCTGGCGCGGCGCCTTGGGGTTAGTCGCAATACGCTTTACAAGCGGTTGCGGCAGACTGAATGACAAGTTGCCCGAAGGGGCCAGCCCTGTCACTTCAAAATGAACTGCCAACCCCCAATCGGCATAGGGGACGGCCTTCATAGACCGTACCCCTGCCACACCACCCGGCATGCGGGTCCGCACCGGGCGGTTCGAGGGATTGAGGTCAGGAGAGACGTGGAAGTCCCAAGCGATCAAACCACGCGAGATTAAGCACCCAATTCAAGGCCCATCGACTGTTGTCCCACCAACGACGGGTGTTACATGCCACTTTCTGGGCGACTTCTTTACTCGCACCCAAAGCCCGTAATTCACGATAAGTCGT